>NZ_JAUHUK010000006.1:0-271192 GCF_030417915.1 Pseudomonas sp. C32
AAACACCGTCCCGTCAGGCGGTGTTGTCATTAGACGACCTGCGAATTCCTTTCACTGGTCCTTTTCGCAATTCACCATCCATGACACGCCAAAACGGTCGACCAACATGCCGAAACGCGCAGCCCAAAAGGTGGTCTCCAGCGGCATTTGTACGCTACCTCCCTCAGATAAAGCACTGAAAACGCGTTCAGCTTCGGCGATGCTGTCGACATTCAGCGAGATGGAACATCCGCTCATATTATCGGTGGGGCGGTCAGGGGTGGTGTCCGACCCCATGATTGCCTGATCGCCTACAACGAGACGGGTATGAATGATCAGGTTATGGAGGTCTTGCGGCACGTGCTCGGCGGCGGGGGTGTCGCCAAAAGTCGTCATGGCTTCGATCTGACCAGACAAACTTTGCGCGTAAAACTCAAACGCGGCTTTGCAGTCGCCATTGAAGATCAGGTAAGGATTGATTTTCATATTCGGCTCCAGGTTTGGAAGGGACACATCGGATTGGACGCCGGGTGCAGCAGCGAATTCCGATGTATTGAGCCGAAAAGCAAAGCGCTAAATAGCGGTAATGGCGGGAATTTCTTTAGAAGATTTTTCGATAGGCCGGGCCAGACTTATGGCTTCCGGTGCGCGTCGTGGAGACAACACTCGTTCGATGGCACCACTCACCAGGCTCTCCAGCAGCTCATCGTGCTCCTGTTCATCCAGAATATGAGGTGTAAGCCAGCTGGGGGCGCTGTTGAGCAATGACGCAATGGCATGCCCGGCTGCCAACACACCCTGCTCACTGAAACGGGGCTTTACATCAAGTATTTTCAGCAGGGTACGCTCGTACTGTTCGCGCAACTGCTGCACCCGTTGCTGCTGCTCGTCATTCAGGCAACCGCTGTCACGTTCCACCAGACGAAAATGCCAAGGCATATCCCGATGCAGGTTCAGGTGCGCGCGTATCACGCTGTTGAGTTTGTCGCGTTTCGCCGGGGCTTTTTGCCGGATGCGTTCGAGCGTAGCCAACAGCTCCTCGTAGAACTCTTCGATCAGGTCGAGTAACAAGTGCTGTTTGCTGGGGTAATGATGGTACAGCGAGCCTGGAGAAAGCCCCAGGCACGTGGCGAGTTCGCGCATGCCGACCTGGCCGAAACCTTTGCTGGCAAACAATTCCAGCACCTTGTCCCGGTACTCTGCGAAACGCGAACAACGCTCAGGCATAGGCATGGAAGCCGCGCCCCGTTTTGCGTCCCAGATACCCGGCAGCGACCATTTCCTTAAGCAGTGGAGCCGGGCGGTACTTACTGTCGTTGAAACCTTCATAGAAGGCTTCCATGATCGCCAGTAGAGTGTCCAGGCCGATCAGATCCGCCAGGGCCAATGGGCCGATGGGTTGATTGCAGCCTAGGCGCATACCTGCGTCGATGTCTTCGGCGCTGGCCAGGCCTTCCTGGAACACCAGGATCGATTCGTTGATCATCGGTACCAGGATTCGGTTAACCACGAAGCCCGGACGGTTACCCGCGGTGATCGCGGTTTTGCCGAGGGTCGTTGCCATGTCCAGGGCCAGTTTGTGAGTGGCATCACTGGTTTGCAGGCCACGAATCACTTCAATCAACCCCATCACCGGCACCGGGTTGAAGAAGTGCAGGCCGATGAAGCGTTCAGGTTGGCTGACGCTCGCAGCGAGCTGGGTGATCGACAGCGACGAAGTGTTGGACGCAATCACGCACTCGTGGGTGACCTGCGCGGCGATCTGTTGCAGTACACGTAATTTCAGTTCGAGATTTTCCGTGGCCGCTTCGATCACCAGTTGCACGTTTTGCAGGCTGCTGTAATCGGTACTGGTGCGGATTTTGTCGAGGGTTGCCAGTTTCTGCTCTTGTGTCAGGGTTTCCTTGGCAACCTGCCGATCAAGGTTCTTACCGACGGTTGCGACAGCTTTTTGCAGCGCGCTCTCGGAGATGTCGATCAAGGTCACGTTGAAACCCGCCATGGCGCAGACTTGCGCAATGCCGTTGCCCATGGTGCCTGCACCGATCACTCCGATGTTTTGCAGATTCATCTTTACGTCCTTCGATCAAACCGTGCGATACCTTCGCCGCCACTGCGGCCGAAGGCGTACTATTGCCGCGAGTCTAGAGCTGGCAGGACGGTTGTCCTATGCCGCAACTGTTCAACGGCACTGGCGTTTTTTGCCATTCGGATGATGAGAAGAGAAACGTTCATATGCGGGAAAAGGACTCGGTCGCTGCCTATTTTGTACAGGCAATGATCCATGGGCTGCGGGATAAACCACAGCGCGTGAAGGCGGTACTCGAACAGGCGGGTGTCGATCCGGCGATCATGCAACAGCCGACGGCGCGAGTGCCGGCCAGTGCATTTGCTGCGTTGTGGCTGATACAGATCCGCGAACTCGACGACGAGTTTTTCGGGCTCGACTCACATGGCATGCCACCCGGCAGTTTCGCCTTGATATGCCGCGCTTTGATCCAAGAGCCCGACCTGCATAAAGCCATGCGCCAGTGCCTGGCCAATTTCGCACTGTTCTTGCGCGACTTTCGCGGCACGCTGACGGTCCGTGGCAAACGGGCAGTCATCAGCCTGGAAACCCAGTCGCAAGACGCCGATGCCAGCCGTTTTGGAGAAGAGACGTTCCTGGTGTTGATGATCAGTATTTTGTGCTGGCTGGGTGGCCGGCGTATCCCGATTGATCGCGCCGACTTTCGCCATGAGCGTCTGTCGCTCAGCGATGACCGTTTGCTTTGGGGGCCCAACCTGACCTTCGGCGCTGAACGCACTGAAATCGAATTTGCCAGCCATTACCTGCGACTGCCAGTGGCACAGGATCTCGTGTCGCTGAAAGTGTTCCTGCGCACGGCGCCGCAATGGTTGGTCATTCGTTTTCGCAACCAGCATGGCCTGGCGTCACACGTTCACCAGCGTTTGCGCGGCAGTCATTACAGCGAATGGCCGACGTTGCAGGCCTTCGCGTTGGAGCAGCACCTGAGCCCCAGCACCTTCCGCCGCAAACTGGAACGCGAAGGCTGTTCTTATCAAGAGATCAAGGATGAAGTGCGACGGGGTGTGGCGTTCGAACAGTTGCGGCACAGCGGGGCAAGTATCAGTGATATCGCCGAACAGCTGGGTTTTCAGGAACCCAGCGCCTTCCATCGGGCGTTCAAGAAGTGGACGGGGGAAAGCCCGGGGCGCTATCGGGCGAGGTATCAGGAGTAACAACAGGCGCTTCTGTTTTTTGGTCCCGACGTCAGGCGTTTTCCAGCATCTCAATCAACGGCTCCTGCCACACCGTTTCGTGGGTCTCTCGCAGTTCGGCGGAATGACGTTGGCGCATTTTTTCTTTCCATGGAGTGCCGCGAACCGTAGCTTTCACTGCGGTTCACGACGGTCGAGCTCATGTCGGCGTTCTTACGCCGATTGAATTACGCCACCACCCGATAACACGGCACATACGCCGCGCCGCCCGGCAACTTCATGCGGTGCTGGGCGACGAAGGCTTTGAGCAGTTGGTCCAGTGGCTGCATGATCGCGGCATCGCCGCGGATCTGATACGGGCCGTGCTCTTCGATCAGACGGATGCCCTTGTCCTTGACGTTGCCGGCGACGATGCCGGAGAACGCGCGGCGCAGGTTGGCCGCCAGTTCGTGAGCGGGCAGGTCGAGGCTCAGTTTCAGGTTGGCCATGTTTTCGTGGGTCGGGTCAAACGGACGCTGGAAGCCCTCATCGATTTTCAGAAGCCAGTTGAAGTGGAAGGCATCGGCGCGCTCGCGGCGGAATTGCTTCACCGCTTTGAGGCCTTGGGTCATTTGCCGGGCGACTTCGACCGGATCGTCGATGATGATCTGGTAATGCTGTCTGGCTGCATCGCCCAGAGTGGCGGCGACGAAGGCGTCCAGTTGTTCCAGGTACGCGGCAGCGTGTTTCGGCCCGGTGAGGATGACCGGGAAGGGCAGGCCGGCGTTGTCCGGGTGCATCAGGATGCCGAGCAGGTACAGGAACTCTTCAGCCGTGCCGGCGCCGCCCGGAAAAATGATGATGCCGTGGCCGACGCGTACGAAGGCTTCGAGGCGTTTTTCGATGTCCGGCAGGATTACCAGTTCGTTGACAATCGGGTTTGGCGCTTCGGCGGCGATGATGCCCGGCTCAGTCAGGCCAAGGTAGCGGCCGCCGTGGATGCGTTGCTTGGCGTGGGCGATGGTCGCGCCTTTCATCGGGCCTTTCATCACGCCGGGGCCGCAACCGGTGCAGATGTCCAGGCTGCGCAGGCCCAGTTCGTGACCGACCTTCTTGGTGTATTTGTATTCTTCGGTATTGATCGAGTGGCCGCCCCAGCACACCACGATTTTCGGTTCGACGCCGGGGCGCAGGGTGCGGGCGTTGCGCAGCAGGTGGAAGACGTAGTCGCTGATGCCCTGGGAGGTGCTCAGGTCGATGCGTTGGCTGTCGAGTTCGTTTTCGGTGTAGACGATGTCACGCAGGGCGCTGAACAGCATTTCCCGGGTGCTGGCGATCATTTCGCCGTCGACGAAGGCGTCAGCCGGGGCGTTCAGCAGTTCCAGGCGTACGCCACGGTCTTGCTGGTGAATGCGGATTTCAAAGTCTTTGTAGGCTTCGAGGATGGTCTTGGCGTTGTCGACGTGGGCGCCGGTGTTGAGGATGGCCAGGGCGCATTGGCGGAAGATGTTGTAGGTGCTGCCGGAACCGGCTTCGCTCAGTTGCTGGACTTCCCGTTGCGAGAGCGTTTCCAGGCTGCCTTTTGGGCTGACAGAGGCGTTGATTACTTGTCGTTGGGTCATGCAATGATCCTTAAAACGACGGCATCCGCGCAAAACCAGCGAATGACATCCGAATAATATGTATCCATGAAAGAAGATGGCACGAACTGCTCGGTCTCGCCATGTCCCCCGTTTGACGGTGAAAAGATGAAAAGGAGCCCCAGCATAGCTAAATCCCTCGCAGAGGCGATAATGGCCCGCAGTCTTTTTGCCCATGACCCAAGGAAACCTGACGCAATGTTCGAAATCCAGCCGATGAACGCCGAACGCTACCGGCAACAGACGCGGCGCAGCACGATCATCATTGCCCTGATTTTCCTCGCCCTGGCGATGGTCCTGTCCACGGCCGCGGTGGCGTTGTTCGGTGAGCCGGGTGGCGACAATCTGCGATTCAATGTCGGAGGGGTGTTTGTCGCCGTACTGGTCATGGTGGCGCTGATGCGCAAAGTCTTCTGGACTCAGCCATGGATGGCCCCGGCAGTCTATAGTTGGCAGCTCAAGCGCACGCTCATGGCAATCACCAATGTCATGCACCATGTGAAGGTCTCCGTGGAGGCCGACGATCCGATGGCCATGAAGCTGCTACGGTTCTATCATTTGGGCTTGAACCAGATGCACCAACTGGACGGCAACTCCAGTGACCACAACCAGTTGATCCACGAGATGGAGCAACACAAGGCGCGGATGGAAGCGCTGGGTATCGACACCGAGCAGACGCAATTCAATCCGGCGTGGCTTCAAGCGGTGAAGCCTGCGGCGGCGTAGCGAGCAGCACAACGATAAGGAGTGTCGCGCCATCATCAGCACTCAGGGAGCAGCATGGGAAATCTGTTGATCAACGATCCTGTTGAAAGTCGCCGGCCTGCCGTGACCCGACTGAAGGTTCGCTCGGCGGTGACGCTGATGGTCGCGGTGTGTCTGTCGATGACGGTGATCTTGATCTGGGAGGCCTGGAGCTCGCATCGGTACCATCTGCGTGACAAGGAAGTGGCCATGTCCAACCTTGCGCAGGCCCTGGCATCACAAGCCCAGGATTCAATCAAACAGGCCGATACGCTGTTGTTTACCCTGGTGGATCGACTGGAGCACGAGGGTGCCGATCAATCCCGCTTGCCGCGTTTGCTCAGCGCCCAGCGCAGTGAGCTGAGCCAGCTCCACGGTCTGTTTGTATTCGACGAAACGGGGCGCTGGCTCGCCAACTCCAACGGTGTCGGGCAGGAGGGGCTCAACAATGCGGACCGCGAGTATTTTCTGTTCCATCGCGATCATCCAGGCCGAGGGCCGCACATCGGGCCGTCGATCAAGAGCCGTTCGAGCGGCGAGTGGGTCATGCCGGTGTCGCGACGGGTCAATCATCCGGACGGCAGCTTCGCCGGGGTGGCGCTGGCGACGATCTATCTGAGCCATTTCCTGCAACTCTACGACAGCATCGATATGGGCAGTAACGGTGTGATCAACCTGATCGCCGACAACGCGACCATTGTCATTCGCCGACCCTTCAATTCGTCAGATATTGGCACCAGCCTGTCCAAGAGTCCGTTGTTTGTTGATTTGCTGCCCAAGGGCGATGCGGGCACCGCCACCATCAAATCGATCATCGACGGCGTGGATCGGGTCGTGGGGTATCGCCGGGTCGAGGGTTATCCGCTGATCGTTTTTGTCGCGGTGAACAAGGACGAAGTGCTCGGCAGCTGGCGCAAGCAAACCCTGCTCAGCGCGGGTCTTGTCTCGGTGTTGCTGGTCGTTCTCTGGATGCTGGGTTATCGGCTGATCAAGCTGATGAGGCGCCAGAACCGAGTCCAGGCCGAGTTGCTGGGGACTCAGGAAAAACTCCTTGGGGTCAACCGCAACCTCGAACAGCTGGCCCTCAACGACGCGCTCACCGGGCTGGCCAACCGGCGGCAGTTCGACATTTTCATCGAATCGGAACTGGGTCGTGCCCGGCGTAACCAGACGAGCCTCGGGTTGCTGATGCTCGACGTCGACCATTTCAAGGCGTTCAACGATCACTACGGGCATTTGGCCGGTGACGAGTGTTTGCGCAAGGTCAGTGCGATCATCACTGACAATATCCGCAGTCCCGGTGATCTGGCCGCCCGATACGGTGGCGAGGAGTTTGCCGTGGTGCTGCCCGGTGCGGACTACGTGGGGGCGTTTCTGGTCGCGGAAAAAATCCGTCGTGCGGTGCAGGAGGCGAACATCCTGCATGGTGACAGTCCCGAAGGGCAGGTGACGGTCAGTCTTGGGTTGAGTGCCTGTGATGCGAGCTCGTTGGCCGGGCCCGAGGATCTGATCGGCGCAGCGGACAAGGCGCTTTACGTGGCCAAGACCAGCGGCCGGAATATGAGCGTCATCGCCAACTGACCGCCACGCGTTTAGCCCGACCGGTCAAGGCGCTGGATGAATCGGGTGTTGTCAGTCCGTGCGCCGCCATTTCCACAGACGAAGATAGACCAGCACATTGATCAGCAGCACCACGCAGCCCAACCCAAGCTGAATGCCCGGGGTCAGCCCGGCGGGGTAGATGATCGGCCAGACATAATGCTCGATGAATCCACCGTCATAGCCGGCTTGCCCGGCGCGATGGCGCAGATGGTTTTCCCAATCGGTGAGCGGGCAGGGCAGGTGAAAAAACTCCACCGCCATCCCCCACAGCGCTGCAGGTGGATGCCACCACACCAGGTGCCGCCATTTGAGCACCAGCAGACCGCCGAACAATACGAACAGAATGAACGACAGATGAAACAGCACCAGCCCATCGGCGGCGATTCGGTACAGCATGGCGATGCCCCTGGCCGGGTAGATCAATCGCTCCATGGTACTCGGGCTGGCCTTGGATACCGTGGCGGGTGAGCAAAATTGTTAAAGCCAATGGCCGCGAGGACTGGCACAGTCACGGGTCTTTCCCTTTCTGTAGAACGTCATGTCCAATTCACTCCTGCCCCGCAGTGCCTTTCTGCGCGGCGCCGCAGCGATCATGCCGCTGTCCCTGGCTACGGCGCCCTGGGGCTTGCTGGCCGGTTCCATGGCCATCGAAGCCAATCTCACGCCCCTGCAAGGTCAGGGCCTGTCGAGCATCGTGTTTGCCGGTGCCGCGCAGCTGGTGGCCATCGGTATGCTCAAGGGCGGTGCCGGGATCTTTTCGATTTTGTTGACCACGTTGCTGCTGACCTCCCAGCATTTGCTCTACGGGATGAGCATGCGTTCGGTGATTTCACCGCTGCCGGGGCGCTGGCGAGTGGGGTTGGGGTTCTTGCTGACGGATGAGCTGTTCGCCCTGACCAGCCAGCACGACAAACAGCAGTTCAACCGCTGGTACGCTCTGGGTGTCGGCTTGACGTTTTACATCGCCTGGAACCTCTTTACCCTGGCCGGGATTGTGTTGGGCAGCAGCATTCCGGGCCTTGAGCATCTGGGGCTGGACTTCTCCATCGCGGCGACGTTTATCGCCCTGATCACCCCGGTGGTGCGCAACGTACCAACCGTGGTGTGCGTGGCGGTGTCGTTGTTTTGCTCGGTGTTATTCAGCTACTGGCAGTGGGGTTCGGCCCTGGTGCTGTCGGGTTTGGCGGGGATGACCGCCGGGTTTGTCTGCAACAAATTCTACGGTGGACGCACATGATGGTCTGGGCAGTGATTATCGGAATGGGCCTGTTGGTGTTCCTCAACCGCTATGTGTTTCTCGAGCCGAGGTTGCCGCTTCGCTTGAGCAGTAATGCCCGGCAGTTTCTCGGGTTTGCGGTGCCGGGGATGCTGACGGCGATTTGCGGGCCGATTGTGTTCATGCCGGAGAAGCAACTGAACCTGCAATGGGACAATCCCTACCTGATCAGCTCGCTGGTGGCTGTCGGCCTGGTGTTGTACACCCGTAATACCTTGCTCAGCATGCTGTTGAGCATGGGCTTCTTCTTTGTGCTGCGCTGGTGGCTCTGAGGTTTGGCGCAGGAAAGTTGTTCTACGCTTAACGTTGATGAACGAACCCTTCAGACAGCGAGGTGAACATGGCCAATGAACCCAAGCGTCCCGATCCGGACGAAGATGTTGATGAGCCTACGGAAGAAGAGATTGAAGAGCAGAGGCGTTGAACGCACGCCAGGCTCACGACTTGATTGTTTCATCAATTAACCAGGCGCCCTGATTTCTGACATTGCCGACCGCCTTGTCGACTTTGTGCCACTCAAATACATCACTCACTTCGCCTTGCATTAACACCATCTCTTCGGCCCGCTCTTTGGGGGTGGCCGGGTCCAGCCATTCCCTGGCGAACTCCGCTGAAAACACCACCGGCCTGCGGTCGTGCACATCCAGCAGGCCGCCAGCGCTGTCGGCGGTGATGATCACGAAACCGTCGTGCTCCCGTGGAGGCGCGCCACCGATGGGGAACTGACCAATGGCGGCGCAGAACACCGGTGCGTGGTCTCGTCGACGAATCAGCCAGGGTTGCCGCGTCGAATCGCCGGCATCGACCCATTCGAACCAGTTATCAACCGGACAGATTGCGCGATGGGGCCAGATCGCCCGGAAATACGCGCCGTGGGCGACTTTCTCGACCCGCGCATTGATCGGCGCCGCACGATCCGTCGCCCAGTGCGGTCGCCAGCCCCAGCGTACCGAGTCGGCATGCAGTCGCCCATTTTCCTCATGCAACAGGGCGAGCTGCGTGGTAGGCGCGGCGTTGTAGCGCGCCAATGGCTCGTTGCCGACGTGATTGATCAGCGCATCGGGAATGCTCAGCGCCGCCACAAAGTCGTGGATTCCGTGGTATTGCGACAGTCGTCCGCACATGGCCTGACACTCTGGTTGGGCGGTGTTTTCAGTTTAGTTGCTGGACGTAAAATGGGCCTGGCAAGCACTGGAACCAAACTCTGTGTACCTTATCCAACCTCGGCCCGCCGCCCGATGCGGGCCGGCCCAAGGCAAAACATGAAACAACTATTCAAATTATTAACGGTGTGCGCCCTGGCAGTCGGTCTGCTGGGTTGCATTGCTGCGCCGATTGAAATGACCCCGCAGACCGAACAGCGTCTGCGCGAGCAACCGCCGATTCGTTTTCTGCTGACGTTCGATGACGGCCCCAGCGCATCGAGCTGGTGGAATCCGACCGTGACGGTGCTCGAGAGCCTCGCGCACAATCCGCTGCAACCGAACATCAAAGCGGTGTTCTTTGTGCAGACCCGCGCTCCGAGGGCCGGCGGCAGCGACCTGGGCCGCGAAATCATGCGCCGCGAACACGCAGAGGGGCACGTTCTGGGTTTCCACACCGCCACGCCCTCGCACACCAATCATCGTTCCCTTGCCCCGGCAGAACTGGAGCAGGCCCTCACCGACGGCAGCGCCGACATTGCCGCCATGACCGGCGTGCCAACGGTGTTGCTGCGCCCGCCGTTCTGGAACTACGACAAGCGCACCTTCGCGGCGTATCAGCAACATGGCCTGCATGTACTTCTGACGGATTTGAGTGCCAACGACGGCAAGATCTGGGGCTTCAATGCCAGCCCGCGACGCCGCTCACACATGCTGCGATCAATGTCTGAAGTGCGCGAGCGCATCGCCCGTGGTGAGTTGCCGGTGGTTGATGGGGTGATCCCGGTGGTGGTGACGTTCCACGACCTCAACCGCTACACCGCCCGGCATGCCCGCGAGTATTTGCAGATACTCCTCGACAGTGCTCAGGCGAGTGGCGTGAAAGTCGCCGACACGCCTTTTTACGACGATCAGGCTGCGCTGCTTCGAGCCGCCCTGGCGCGAACGGTGCGCGACGACTCGCAACCGGTTGAGTTGCCGGGGTTCTGGAATTGGATCTGGGGCGGTAATTCCCACTGAAATGCCCAGAATGCGAGCGACATAACAAAATTGACGGCAATTTGCTGACGCATAATCGGCAATGTGTATCTATGCTGAAACGGTCAATTCGATCTGCTAACGTTCGAGGCACCGGCCATGCTTCCTATCTCAGTCTTATGCAACATCGTTGAGTCCGGTTTTGAACCGCTGTCCTGCGAATGCACGGAAAGCCTCGGACTGTTGCGCATTGAGGTTTTCGAACCCGCCACCGGACGGGTTGAACTGTTGATCAATGGTGTGTCAACAGCTGAGTTGACCAGCGTGCGCGCCATTTCTGATCTTGTCGGCGAGTTGCGTACCGAGATGAAGGCCGGGCGTAGGGCGTTTGCGGGTTGATGTAAACACCGACCGGTGGCGAGGGAGCTTGCCCCCGCTGGGGCGCGAAACGGCCCCCGGCATTCTTTCAGGCATGCCGAGTAGGCAGCATAGCGACTGCTTCGCCGTCGAACGGGGGCAAGCCCCCTCGCCACAGGTATTCATTGCCTCACGTCGCGGGCGGTAGCAGTTCCTCGATCATCCGCAAACAATGATTCAAACCCGGCGACACATCGCCCACCCGTCGACTCAGAATGATCGGCGAAGTCGCATTGTCTTCCATTATCGGGGTAAAACCGATGTCGTCGCGGTGCAGCAATTGCACCGAGGCGGGCACCAGCGTGACCCCGATGCCTGCCCCCACCAGACCAATCGCCGTTTGCAGTTCGTTGGTCCATTGCGCCACATGGATGCTCACGCCGTAGGACTCGAACAGGGCAATCACATGGTCGGCGTAACTCGGTCGCGGATTGCCGGGGTACAGCACAAAGGGTTCCTTTGCCAGATCCCGCAGGCTGATGGGCCCGGCGAGTAACGGGTGACCGGCGGGCAGGGCGGCGACCAGGCGGTCTTCGGTCAACACGGTCTGGATGATGGCGGGATCGTCAATGCGGATACGGC
This sequence comes from Pseudomonas sp. C32, assembly GCF_030417915.1. Taxonomy (NCBI): domain Bacteria; kingdom Pseudomonadati; phylum Pseudomonadota; class Gammaproteobacteria; order Pseudomonadales; family Pseudomonadaceae; genus Pseudomonas; species Pseudomonas sp. C32. Next base: position 11,562 of record NZ_JAUHUK010000006.1, read on the forward strand.
CGAAACCGATGTCGATCCGCCCGGCCTTGAGCGCCTGCACTTGCTGCAATGTGGTCATTTCCGACAGGCCCAGCTCCAGTTCCAGCGGCTCACCGCTGCGCAAGCGGCGTATCAGTTCCGGTAACACGCCATACAGCGTCGAGGGCGCAAAACCGATACCCAGCCAGGTCTTTTCACCCAACCCGATGCGGCGCGTGTTGTCGCAGACCTTGTTCAGTTGCTCGAGCAGGGCGGTGGAGTGTTCATGGAAAAACCGCCCGGCGTCGGTCAGCTTCAGCGGTCGCCCGCGCTCCAGCAGGATCACTCCCAATTCATCTTCCAGTTGCTGGATCTGCCGGCTCAAGGGCGGCTGGGCGATGTGCAGCAACTCGGCGGCGCGGGTGAAGTTGAGGGTTTGAGCCAATACCTGGAAGTAACGCAGGTGCCGCAGTTCCATGGAGCCTCCCGTCAATCGTTTGCATACCTTTAAGGTATCAAGTCAGACCAATTCTATATTGGCTTCAGGAAAAAAGCCGTACGAGAATCGATTCCAGAACTTCAAGAACCTGACGGGTATCGAAATGCTTGCAACTGCCATTGAATCGATCGAGACGATCATCGTCGATCTGCCGACCATCCGCCCGCACAAGCTGGCGATGCATACCATGCAGAACCAGACGCTGGTGATCATTCGCGTGCGTTGCGCCGACGGTATCGAAGGCATCGGCGAATCCACCACCATCGGTGGCCTGGCCTACGGCAACGAAAGCCCGGACAGCATCAAGACCAACATCGACACGCACTTCGCACCGTTGTTGATTGGCCAGGACAGCAACAACGTCAACGCGGCCATGTTGCGCCTGGAGCGCAGCATTCGCGGCAACACATTCGCCAAGTCCGGTATTGAAACCGCGCTGCTCGACGCGCTGGGCAAACGCCTCGGCCTGCCGGTCAGCGAATTGCTCGGTGGCCGCGTGCGTGACGCGCTGCCGGTGGCCTGGACCCTGGCCAGCGGCGATACCGAAAAAGACATCGCCGAAGCCGAAAAAATGCTCGACCTGCGCCGCCACCGCATCTTCAAACTGAAGATCGGTGCCGGCGAGGTCAACCGCGACCTGGCCCACGTGATTGCGATCAAGAAAGCCTTGGGCGACCGCGCCAGCGTGCGGGTCGACGTCAATCAGGCGTGGGACGAAGCGGTGGCGCTGCGGGCCTGCCGAATCCTTGGCACCAACGGCATCGACCTGATCGAGCAACCCATTTCGCGCAACAACCGCGCGGGTATGGCCCGTCTGAACGCCATGAGCCCGGCACCGATCATGGCCGACGAATCCATCGAATGCGTGGAAGATGCGTTCAACCTGGCCCGCGAAGGCGCGGCCTCGGTGTTCGCCCTGAAAATCGCCAAGAACGGTGGCCCACGTGCCGTGCTGCGTACCGCTTCGATCGCCGAAGCGGCGGGTATCGCCCTGTACGGCGGCACCATGCTTGAAGGTGGCCTGGGCACCATGGCCTCGGCCCATGCCTTTGTCACCCTGAACAAACTGGCGTGGGACACCGAGCTGTTCGGCCCGTTGCTGCTGACCGAAGACGTTCTCAGCGAACCGCTGGTGTACCGCGATTTTGAACTGCATGTGCCGAACACCCCGGGTCTGGGCCTGAGCCTGGATGAAGAGCGCCTGGCGTTCTTCCGCCGCGACAAGACATCCACCGCCATTCATCAAGCCTGAGGAGAGCATTATGCTGTTCCACGTAAAAATGACCGTGAACCTGCCGGTCGATATGAATCCGGAAACGGCAGCCAAACTCAAGGCTGACGAGAAAGCCCTGGCCCAGCGCCTGCAGGAGCAGGGCAAGTGGCGCCACTTGTGGCGTATCGCCGGCCATTACGCCAACTACAGCGTGTTCGACGTCGACAGCGTTCAGGAACTGCATGACCTGCTGATGCAATTGCCGCTGTTCCCGTACATGGCCATCGAAATCGATGCGATGTGTCGGCATCCTTCTTCCATCCGTGACGACGACCGCTGAGCCCAGCCTGTTCAGCGCGCTACGCTAATAATTACAAGATGAGGAACCCTTCAAAATGAACGTCAAGATTTCCCACACTGCCGAAGTCCAGAAATTTCTCGAAGAGGCCAGCGGCCTGCTCAACGACGCCGGTGATCCACGGACCAAGGCATTGGTGTACCGCATCCTGCGTGATTCGGTGAACATCATCGAAGACCTGGCCGTGACCCCGGAAGAGTTCTGGAAAGCAGTCAACTACCTGAACGTGCTGGGTGCACGCCAGGAAGCCGGGCTGGTAGTGGCCGGCCTCGGTCTGGAGCATTACCTTGATCTGCTGATGGACGCTGAAGACGAGCAGGCCGGCAAATCCGGCGGCACGCCGCGTACCATCGAAGGTCCGTTGTACGTGGCGGGTGCGCCGCTGTCGGAAGGCGAAGCGCGCCTCGACGATGGCATCGATCCGGGTGTGACCTTGTTCATGCAGGGCCGCGTATTCAACACCGCGGGCGAACCTCTGGCCGGCGCAGTGGTAGACGTTTGGCACGCCAACACTGGCGGTACCTACTCGTACTTCGACACCACGCAATCGGAATTCAACCTGCGTCGCCGTATCGTTACCGACGCCGAAGGCCGCTACCGTTTCCGCAGCATCGTGCCGTCGGGCTACGGCTGCCCACCGGACGGTCCAACCCAGCAACTGCTGGATCAACTGGGCCGTCATGGCCAGCGTCCGGCCCACGTGCACTTCTTCATCTCTGCGCCGGATCATCGCCACCTGACCACCCAGATCAACCTGGATGGCGAAAAATACCTGCATGACGATTTCGCTTACGCCACCCGTGACGAGCTGATCGCGAAGATCACCTTCAGCGACGATCAACAGCGTGCAGCGGCCCATGGTGTGAGCGGTCGTTTTGCCGAAATCGAATTCGATTTCACCCTGCAGTCGACTGCACAACCTGAAGAGCAGCAGCGCCACGAACGGGTACGCGCCTTGGAAGACTGAAACACAACCCTGTAGGAGCGAGCGTGCTCGCGATGGTCGCTAACGATAACGCGTGTTTACAGGCTAAACGCGGCGTTCTCAAGTCCATCGCGAGCACGCTCGCTCCTACAGGGGTTTGGTCCTAGAATGGCCCGACGCAACCTATAACAACAATGAGAGTGACCCGATGATGCAAGCTCAACTGTTGAGTCAGCGCAGCAGAGTATTCGACCATGCCGACCCGTATGCGGTGTCCGGCTACGTCAATCAGCACGTCGGTAACCACTGCATTCTCATGCCCCGTGCCGGCAGCCCGCTGGCCAGCCTCGATCATCGCAAGTTCGCCAGTCTCGACCTGTGCCGCATCAGCTACGGCGCCAGCGTGCGGGTAACCTCTGGCGCACTGGAAAACATCTATCACCTGCAAGTGCTACTGCGCGGCAATTGCCTGTGGCGTGGCCACGGCCAGGAACATTATTTCGCCCCCGGTGAGTTGTTGCTGATCAACCCCGACGATCCGGTGGACCTGACGTACTCCGACGATTGCGAAAAATTCATCCTCAAAGTCCCCACCCGTTTGTTCGAGTCAGTCTGCGATGAGCAGCGCTGGCAGTATCCGGGGCAGGGCGTGCGGTTTCTGGAAAACCGTTATCAACTGGGTGAACTCGAGGGCTTCGTCAATCTGCTGGCGATGATTTGCCAGGAGGCTGAATCCACCGAGCAGATTCCCAGGGTGCAGGAGCACTACACGCAGATCATCGTCAGCAAGATGCTCAGCCTGATGAAAACCAATGTCTGTCGCCTCGAACTCGGCTCGCAGACAGCCACGTTCGATGCGATTGCCGATTACATCGCCAATAACCTCAAGCAGGACATCGACAGCGAAGCACTGGCGCGTCAGGCGCACATGAGCCTGCGCTCGCTGTATGGGTTGTTCGAACGCAATGCCGGCCTTACGCCGAAAAACTACCTGCGTCAGAAGCGCCTTGAGCGCATCAACGCCTGCCTGAGCGACCCGACCTGTAACGTGCGTAACGTCACCGAAGTGGCGATGGATTACGGCTTCCTGCACTTGGGCCGGTTCTCCGACAGCTACCGCAAACAGTTCGGCGAATTGCCGTCCGATACCCTCAAACGCCGCCACTGAATCAACCCGATCCCTTGTAGGAGCTGGCTTGCCAGCGATAGCGGCTTGACTGTCGATACTGATGTGTCTGACACGCAGCCATCGCTGGCAAGCCAGCCCCTACAAGGATCGGTGTCCATCCCAAGCCCTGCACAAAACGGATAAAGGTCTGCACCCCGCGGATAGTCCGCCTCATCGCCCCGCCCTAGCATGACCCCTGCCTGAACAATAACAATGGAGGCGGCGGCCATGACCCTGCGACCCGAATATGTGCATTCCCTGCTTGAAGACGATCCCGAGCAGGGTCTCTATCGCTGTAAACGCGAGATGTTCACCGACCCCCGGTTGTTCGATCTGGAGATGGAACACATCTTCGAGGGCAACTGGCTGTATCTGGCCCACGAAAGCCAGATCCCCAACCTCAACGATTTCTACACCACCACCATGGGGCGCCAGTCGATCTTCATCGCGCGTAACAAGGACGGTGTGCTCAACGCCTTCATCAACGCCTGCAGCCATCGCGGTGCGACCCTGTGCCGGCACAAGTCCGGCAACAAGAGCTCCTACACCTGCCCGTTCCACGGCTGGACCTTCAACAACTCCGGCAAGCTGCTCAAAGTCAAAGACCCGGCCAATGCCGGTTACCCGTCTAGCTTCAACTGCGAAGGCTCCCACGACCTGACCAAGGTGGCGCGTTTCGAGTCCTATCGCGGCTTCCTGTTCGGCAGCCTGAAAGCCGATGTAGTGCCACTGGTCGAGCACCTGGGCGAGTCGGCGAAGATCATCGACATGATCGTCGACCAGTCCGCCGATGGCCTGGAAGTGCTGCGCGGTTCCTCGAGCTATATCTACGAAGGCAACTGGAAACTCACCGCCGAAAACGGCGCCGACGGCTACCACGTCAGCTCCGTGCACTGGAACTACGCGGCCACCCAGAACCAGCGCAAACAGCGTGAAGCGGGTGACACCAACCCGACCATGAGCGCCGGTTCGTGGGCCAAGCAGGGCGGTGGTTTCTATTCCTTCGACAAGGGCCACATGCTGCTCTGGACCCGTTGGTCCAACCCCGAGGACCGTCCGTTGTACGAGCGCCGCGATGAGCTGGCGCAAGACTTCGGCAAGGCCCGCGCCGACTGGATGATCGAGAACTCGCGCAACCTGTGCCTGTACCCGAACGTGTACCTGATGGATCAGTTCAGCTCGCAGATCCGCATCGCCCGGCCGATCTCGGTCAACCGCACGGAAATCACCATTTATTGCATCGCCCCCAAAGGTGAAAGCGACCACGCCCGTTCCAGCCGGATTCGTCAGTACGAGGATTTCTTCAACGTCAGCGGCATGGCCACGCCGGACGATCTGGAGGAGTTCCGCTCCTGCCAGACCAGCTATCAGGGCAGCGTTACCACCTGGAACGACATGTCCCGTGGCGCTGAACACTGGATCGAAGGCGCCGACGATGCAGCCAAGGAAATCGACCTGCATCCGCTGCTCAGTGGCGTGCGCACCGAAGATGAAGGCCTGTTCGTGCTGCAACACAAATACTGGCAGCAAACCATGCTCAAGGCCCTGGCGGCCGAGCAGTCGAAGCTGATTGCCGTGGAGGACGTGCAATGAGCATTTCCTATGAAGCAGTGCGCGATTTCCTCTACCGCGAAGCGCGCTACCTCGACGACCGTCAATGGGACGAATGGCTGGAAATGTACGCCCCCGACGCGACGTACTGGATGCCGTCCTGGGACGACAACGACGAGTTGACCGAAGACCCGCAGCGGGAGATCTCGCTGATCTGGTACGGCAACCGCACAGGCCTGGAAGATCGCATCTTCCGTATCAAGACCGAGCGCTCCAGCGCCAGCGTGCCGGACACCCGCACGTCCCACAACATCAGCAACATCGAGCTGCTCGAACAGGCCGACGGACTGTGCAAGGTGCGCTTCAACTGGCACACCCTGAGTTTTCGCTACAAGACCGTCGACAGCTATTTCGGCAGCAGTTTCTACACCCTCGACGTGCGCGGTGAGAATCCGCTGATCAAGGCCAAGAAAGTGATCCTGAAGAACGACTACGTTCGCCAGGTCATCGATGTTTACCACTTGTGAGACTGCCGTCATGACCCATTCCATTGCGTTCAATTTCGAAGACGGCGTCACTCGGTTCATCGACGCCAATGTCGGCGAAACCGTGGCCGACGCCGCGTACCGCCAGGGCATCAATATTCCGCTGGATTGCCGCGACGGCGCCTGCGGCACCTGCAAGTGTTTTGCCGAAGCCGGTCGCTACGATCTGGGTGAGGAATACATCGAAGACGCCCTCAGCCCTGAAGAGGCCGCTCAGGGTTTTGTCCTGACCTGCCAGATGCGCGCCCAGAGCGATTGCGTGGTGCGCGTACCGACATCCTCCGAGGTCTGCCGTACCCGCCAGGCCAGCTACGACGCGACCATCAGCGCGGTGCGCCAGTTGTCCGACAGCACCATCGCGCTGTCGATCAAGGGCGAAGCCCTGAGCAAACTGGCGTTTCTGCCGGGGCAATATGTGAACCTGGAGATTCCCGGCAGCGAGCAGACCCGCGCCTATTCGTTCAGCTCGTTGCAGCGCGACGGCGAGGTCAGTTTTCTGATTCGCAACGTGCCGGGCGGTTTGATGAGCAGTTTCCTCACCGGCATGGCCAAGGCGGGCGACAACATCAGCCTGGCCGGTCCTTTGGGCAGTTTTTATCTGCGCGACATTCGCCGTCCGCTGTTGTTGCTGGCCGGTGGCACCGGGTTGGCGCCGTTCACTGCCATGCTGGAGAAAATCGCCGAGCAGGGCAGCGATCATCCGCTGCATCTGATCTACGGCGTGACCCATGATTTCGACCTGGTGGAACTCGATCGCCTGGAAGGCTTCGCTGCGCGCATCCCGAATTTCAGCTTCAGCGCTTGCGTCGCCAGCCCGGACAGCCAGCACCCGCTCAAGGGCTACGTGACCCAGCACATCGAGCCAAAGCATCTGAACGATGGCGACGTCGACGTCTACCTGTGCGGCCCGCCGCCGATGGTCGAGGCGGTCAGCCAGTTCATCCGCGAGCAAGGCATCAAGCCTGCGAACTTCTACTTTGAGAAATTCGCCGCCAGCGCGGCGTGAGTTTTCTCTGCTGCGACGCTCCTACGGGGTCCGGTGTCGTCATTCAGATCTTGAGGTGTTCATGAACAGATTCCACGAAAAAGTCGCGCTGATCACCGGCGCAGCCCAAGGCATCGGGCGCCGGGTGGCCGAGCGTATGGCCGCCGAAGGGGCGAAGCTGATCCTGGTGGATCGTTCAGACCTGGTGTTCGAAGTGCAACAACAGCTGGCACCGACCACTCAGGTCCTGGCCCTGACCGCCGACCTCGAGCAATACGAAGAATGCAGCCGCGTGATGCAAGCCGCCGTCAAGCATTTCGGGCGCCTCGATGTGCTGGTCAATAACGTCGGCGGTACGATCTGGGCCAAGCCGTTCGAGCACTACGAAGCGTCGCAGATCGAGGCTGAGGTCCGTCGTTCGTTGTTTCCGACGTTGTGGTGCTGCCACGCCGCGCTGCCGGTCATGCTGGAGCAGGGCAGTGGCGCGATCGTCAACGTTTCGTCCATTGCCACGCGCAGCGTCAACCGCGTGCCGTACGGTGCGGCGAAGGGCGGGGTGAATGCGCTGACTGCCTGTCTGGCGTTCGAAACCGCCGGCCGCGGTGTGCGAGTCAACGCCACGGCGCCCGGTGGCACCGAAGCGCCACCGCGGCGTATTCCCCGCAACGACGCCGAGCAGAGTGAGCAGGAGAAGGTCTGGTATCAGCAAATCGTCGATCAAACCCTGGACAGCAGTTTGATGAAGCGCTACGGCACGCTGGATGAGCAGGTTGGCGCCATTCTGTTTTTGGCCAGCGACGAGGCGTCTTACATCACAGGCATGGTCATGCCCGTGGGCGGTGGCGACCTGGGTTAACGTTCGCTGGGGCTACAGGCGACGCAGAAACGCTCTGACGATGCTCTGCGTTGCGTCGCTGATGTTCAGGTTGTGAACCGTTTCCAGCGGATGCCAGAGGCAATCGATGATCTCGTTTTGCGGCCGGGCCTGATGCAGGTTCAGCACCGACACCTCATAGACGTGGTGTCGCGTGCTGCCTGATTCGAATTCCATCAGGTAAACCAGCTCATCAACGTGCAACCCGGTTTCTTCCTCCAGTTCGCGGACGGCAGCGCCGGCCACGGTTTCCCCCCATTCGACCTTGCCGCCCGGCAACGTCCAGCGACTTCCCGCCTTGCGCACCAGAAGCACGTGCCGGTCCTGCTCACAAATGACCGTTGCGCGAATTTTCATGGGTTACCCCGACATGTCATCGAGCAGGCACAAAATTGCAACATCAGGGCCGAGCCCCTATGCGCTGTTGTCGAAGCAGTTTGAGCTGAATTTACCGCTCGCAGTGCAATTTAAATGAGGAATTTATGCGGCGACGTCTGGTCGGTATTTTGGAGAACGGTGGGTGTAAGGTAAGCAAGTCCACCTGATATCACTGTCGAGAAGGAGGTGACCATGAGCGTACCGATGCTGAATAAAATGCACATGAACGGTTACGACGTACTCAGCGTAAACAACGGTCCCTGGCGGGTTTGCACCCAGGGTGACCGGCTTGGCTCGTTCGACAGCCGGGAGGAAGCGCTGGCGTTTGCCGCCTCGTTACCCGGCTACAAGGCCCGCGCTCGCGCCGGCAAGTCTTCGGGCAACCAGCAGACACAATGAAGCAGCTTTTAAGCCCCGGTTCGCTGGGGCTTTTGTCATGCGTCTTTGGGACTTGCGCCTTGCTCTTGCCGGTTCCGGCTGATGAGTTTGGCCTTCACTTCCTCGGCATAGCCCGACAGTTTTTCTTCATCGCCCTGGAATAGCGCACACAGCCTCTGGACGGCTTGCGCATCGGCTTCATTCCCGGCCAGCCGCAATTGTTGCTCGATACGTAAAAGCTCCACCGCTGACCAGCGTAAATCGGATGCGAGCCCTTGCAGATCGCGCCGAAGCTGCTGTTCCTGTTCGTTAAGCCACATGTCGATCTCCTTATTCTGCACTCCAAAATTTTAGACCTGTTTGCGGGTCGGGACGTTGTATTTGTCTGATTGATCGAGGTTCCCTTTGGTCGGGAAAATGCACGCGAACGGTCGAATCCGCTGTCCTACTCACGTGCAGGCATTTCAGCAGGGCGGGGCGACGTCAAATGACCACTACCGATGAATTCAGGGCCCGGGCCCATGAGTTGATGAATGATCTGAACGCGTCCACCACCGAGATGATGAAGCTGATTTCAGCCCATCAACTCAGCGGGCCGGAGTGGGAGCGGGTTACCCGATGGCAGCATGAAGCGTATGAACGATGGATGGCCTATCTTAACGAGAGGAACTAAACATCAGAAATGGCATCCATGACAGCCGCTGACAATATGATTGGCTGATAGATGACCAAGCGGCGACGCGCTACATTTTCTTTTTCAGGAATTAAGGACACATCATGAGGATGTTGATGGGGGGAAGCGTGCTGGCGTTGCTGGCCGGGTGTTCGTTGCCAGCGTCAGTGGTGCCGGGTGAACCGAATGTCAGCAAATACAGTGAAAAGCCGCCCAAGGAGTTTGCGGCGTGCGTATTGCCACTTTGGCAGCATGAGGTATCGAAGACGAGCCAGGTTTCGATTTCCAACGGTTACCGGATAACCGCGCCAGGCATGATCAGCGCTGACGAAGTGCTCGACATCGTCAAGTCCAAGGACGGTAGCCGGGTGTCGCTGTATCAGGGACCACCCTGGGCGAAATCAGGCGCACTGCGTCAAGCGGTGCGCGACTGTCTTTAAGCATCAATCGCCGAGAGTGGTCACCGGGATGAGCGGGGCGTCTTGAGTTGCGCTTTTCTTTTCCCGCCGATCGCTCATCCAGTTTTCCACTTCAACGCCGAACTCCGGCGGGGCTTTGCGTCTTCCGATTGCCTGATACGCGTGACTGAACCGAAAAATCCCGCCCGGACTCTCCCGGGCGGGATTTTTTTGGCTCGAATTGCTTGCGTGAAATTTATCGTGTAACTTTTCATGAAATTATAAATAGAAAATTTCATGGGGCCGTATGTTTCAGCAGTCTACGCAGCATGTCGCCAGTTACTACGCCCACACGTGCACTGATCGGCTGGTAGATCGCGCGGCGCTGGAAGGCGAGCAGGACACCGACGTGGTGATCATCGGCGCCGGTTTCAGCGGATTGCATACGGCCTTGCGCCTGGCGTTGGCCGGCAAGCGCGTCACGGTGCTGGAAGCCAGTCGGGTCGCCTGGGCGGCTTCCGGGCGCAATGGCGGCCAGGCCATTCTCGGTTGGTCGTGCGACATGCCACCGCTGGAAGCGGCGCTGGGCTATGAACGGGCGCGGCGTTTGTGGGACGGCATGCGTTGGGCGGCGCGGGAGCTGCGCGATTTGCCCGGACGCCATGGTTTTGATTGCGACTACCGCGCCGGCCACCTGTGGACGTCGGTGATGCCGCGCCGGGTGAACCTGCTGACCGAGTGGCAGCACGAGGCCAGCCACAAGTGGGGCCACGACGGCCTGCAATTTATCGAGCGCCGTGATTTACCGCAGTGGGTGGCCAGTGCGCGTTATCAGGCCGGATTGTTCGATCCCGAAGGCGGGCATTTGAATCCGTTGAAACTGGCCCTCGGCCTGGCGGATGCCATCGAGCAGGCCGGTGGCCGCATCCATGAACTCAGCAAGGCGCTGAACTATCGCGAGGAGGGTGACGGGTACGTGGTGACCACCGAGCGCGGCCGTATTCGCGCCGATGTGTTGGTGCTGGCGTGCAACGCTTACCTCGATCAACTTGATCCGCAGCTGGCGAGTTGCGTGTTGCCGGTCGGCACCTATCAGGTCGCAACCGAGCCGCTGACGAAGGATCTGGCCACTGCGTTGCTGCCAAGCAATGTGTGCGTCACCGACAATCAGTTCGTCCTCGATTACTTTCGGCGCACGCCGGACAACCGCCTGCTGTTCGGCGGTGGCTGCACCTATCTGGGCGGCATGCCCAGGGACATCGCCGCCGCTACCCGGCCGTTTCTCGAACGCGTATTTCCCCAGCTCACCGGTGTCGAGTTGGAGTTCGCCTGGGGCGGGCACATCGACCTGACCCTCAAGCGCACCCCGGATCTTGGCCGTCGCGGCGGTCTGTACTGGATGCAGGGCTACTCCGGGCATGGCGTGCTGCCGACACTGGCCGGGGCGCGGGCGATCTCCGACGCAATTCTGGGCCAGCCGGACGAGTTGTCCCTGTACCAAGGCTTGAACAACGGCAGTTTTCCCGGCGGTAAATACTTCGCGGCACCGCTGGAAGCCATCGGCAAGGCCTGGTATCGGCTGCGCGACAGCATTTGAAGCGACACTTTCTGGAAGCCTCTAGATGGACATGCAAGAAGAAATCTCGGCGCTGGCGATCCTGATCCAGGACCTGCGCAAGCATAAAAAGTACACGCTCAAGGAGCTGGCGGACAAAATCGGTCGCTCCGTCGGATTCCTGTCCCAGGTCGAGCGTGGACTGTCGCGCCCGACCGTGGCGGACTTGACCGCCATCAGCGAAACCCTGGGCGTGCCGACCACGTATTTCTACAGCCTGCCCAAGCCCATGGCGTTGCCGTGGGTCACCCGCCCGGATGAGCGTCGCACGTTGTACTACGCCGACGGCATCACCGACATCCTGGTCTCGCCCAAGATGCGCGCGTCGTTTTCGATGCTCGAAAGCCAGCTCGAACCCGGCGCCAGCAGCGGTGACCGGCACATGAAGGACAGCTCCGAGCAGGGCGGTTACGTGCTGGAAGGGGAGTTGACCCTGTGGCTCGATGACAACGCCCCGGTGACCCTGCGAACCGGCGACAGCTTTCAACTGGCCAGCCATGCGCACTGCCGCTACGGCAACCTTTCCGATCAACCGACCCGCGTGCTTTGGGTTTACACCTGAAAACAACAAGGAATGAAATGATGGATGCTGTGTGCTCTGAACTGCTGGCCGAGGTTCGCAACTTCCGCCACTGCAACCCCGAAGTGCGATACGTCGACCTCATCTCCCTGGACATCCCGGGGCATTTCTACGGCAAGCGCTACCCGATTGAAATGCTGGAAAAAGTCGCGGCGGGCAGTGCACTCAAGTTGCCGCAAAACTGCGTGCTGCTGGGGACGCAGGGTGGGTTGTTCAAGATCGGTGACTACTGCTTCAACGACGGTGACCCGGACGCGCTGCGCCGTCTGGTGCCCGGCACGCTGAAATTGGTGAGCTGGGAAAAGCAGCCCCTGGGCCAGATGTTGATTACCTCGGACGGTACCGAAAAGCCCATCGAATTCGAACCCCGCGAAGTGCTGGCGCAGGTACTGGGACGCCTGCACCGCAAAGGTATTTTTCCGGTGGTGGCGTTCGAGCTGGAGTTCTATCTGTTTGACAGCCGCTTGAAGGAGGGTCTGCCGCAGTTCCCCCGCGATGACCTGACCGGCGACGCGGATGACCAGCCGAACATGCACATCGAACGCCTGTCGCGGTTCGCTCCGGTGCTTGATGAAATGGTCGAGACCGCAAGGGCTCAGGGCGTCGATGCCACGGTGATCACCGCCGAACTTGGCCCCGGTCAATTCGAAATCAATTTCGGGCATTGCGATGACGGCCTGCGCGCCGCCGACTGGGCGGCCCTGTTTTGCCGCAGCACCCGGGGCGTGGCGCTCAAACACAACTACCGCGCCAGTTTCATGGCCAAACCTTATTTGCAGCACCCGGGCAGCGGCATGCACGTGCACGTGAGCCTGTACGACAAGGCCGGCAACAACCTGTTGGCTGCGAACGGTCAGCGCGCGTTGCGTCACGCCGTGGCCGGTTGCCTGGACGTGTTACCGCACTGCATGCCGATTTTTGCGCCGAACCACAACGCCTTGCGCCGCTTGAGCGGCACAGTGAACGTCGCGTCCCGTGCCAGTTGGGGCTTTGAAGACCGGGATGCGTGCCTGCGGATACCCGAGTCAGACCTCAAGAATCTACGTATCGAACATCGCCTGGCGGGCGCCGATGCCAACCCGTACCTGGCACTCGCAGCCATTCTGGTGGGATTGGAGCAAGGGCTGGAAGGGGAGCGAGAGCCGATTGCACCGCTCAACGAAGACCGTACCAGTGGTATCGAATTTCCGTTGGAAATGCTCGACGCCGTGCAGTCCATGCAAAACCATGCGCCACTGCGCGAAGGCCTGGGCGCGGAGTTCGTGGATGTTTACTGCGAAAACAAGCGTCAGGATCATCTGGCATTTCTGCATGACATCAGTGCGCGTGAGTACCGTTGGTTCCTGTGATGGGGCATAGAAAATGTGTGGATATTTAAAGGCTTATAAAGGTTAGTAACTGGATAGTGAGTAAAAATATCTTGTTACAGGCTGAAATATTCCGTAATATCCGCGCCGCGTTCACCACCACGGTTTATGCATTTTTAAATCCCGGGCGTCCATCAGCTGCCTGGGATTTTTTTTGCCTGAAATTTGGTGTGCATGTCGAAGATCAAAAGATCGCAGCCTGAGACTAAACAAAATAGTGTGGCGAGGGAGCTTGCTCCCGCTGGACTGCGCAGCAGTCCCTGCTTTTCAGATGAAGAGCCGGGGCCGCTTCGCTGCCCAGCGGGAGCAAGCTCCCTCGCCACTGGTTCATCAAATGCAGTCAGTTTGCAGCTTCCGGTTGCGCCTCGGTGCTGGCTCCGCTACGGGCAATCACGGTGATGATCGACAGCGCCGCAATCACCAGTCCCGGTGAAGTCGCCAGCAGCACTCCGGCAGTACCTGCGCCCGCGGCGAGAATCTGCCCGGCGGCCAAAGGCCCGGCGACCGAACCCAGACGACCGATGGCCACCGCTGCACCGACACCGGTGGCGCGTACCGAGGTCGGGTAGGACGGAGGCGCCAGGGCGTACAGCACCAGTTGCGCTGCCATGACAAACAGCCCGACCGCAAACCCGGCAATCGCCATTTGCACAATACCCACCGACAGGCCGACTCCGGCCAGTGCCGCCAGCAAACCGGCGTACACGAACAGTACGACCTTCAGGCCGTTGCCACGGTCGAGCAGCATACCGCCCAGCAGCGAGCCGATCGCACCGCCAATGTTGAACAACATCTGCACCATGCCGGCCTGGGGTTTGGTGAAACCCTGCGCCAACAGCAGCGACGGCAGCCAGTTGAGCAGCATGTACATCACGGTCAGGGTGAAGAAGTAGCTTAGCCACAAGGCCAGGGTGTTGCGCGCGCGACCTTCGCCGAACAGCGCCCGGCCGGTGGAAGAGCGGGGGCCTTCGGTCGTGACATGTTGCTGGCGGAACGCCGTGGATTCGGGCAACAGCAGGGCCATCAACGGCACCACCAGCAAAGGCGTCAGGCCGCCGATGATAAAGGTGGTCTGCCAGTGTTCGCTGGAGAACATCGCCACTACGGCCGCCAATGCGCCGCCCAAGGGTACGCCGCAATACATGACGCTGATGGCGGTGCCGCGTTTGCGTTCGCTGACGGCCTCGGCACACAAGGCAATCAGGTTGGGCAGGGCGGCACCCAGGCCCAGGCCGGTCATGAAGCGCACCAGCAACAGACCGCTGTAGGTTTCGACATAGGCGGTGCAGAGCGAGAACAGGCCGAACAGCAGCACGGCGCCGACCAGGATTTTCTTGCGGCCGATGCGATCGGCCCCCCAGCCGCCAAAAAATGCACCGGGCAGCAAACCGATGATCCCTGCACTGAAGACCCAGCCCATCATTTTCGGGTCCAGGGCAAAGCTTTGGCGCAATCCGGCGGCAGCGGTGCCGGCAGCTTGCAGATCGAACCCTTCGATCAGCGCAACGATAAAGCACAAAGCGATAGTCAGCGTCGAGCGACGCGATGGACTGTCCATGGGTGAACCTCGTTGTTGTTTTTGTTGTGGAGTCGAGCCATTCCTTTGCACTCCGGCACGCTGGATGTAATGGCTGATGATTAAGATAACAAATATAACTAAAAAATGAACGACCTCTTAAAAGGCATAATTCACTGAATAAAAACCTTTAAAAACAATCGATTGATTGATTTATGATGATTTTACCTAAAAATAGATAAGAATATTAATGTTCGATTATCGGCTATCTGCGATTGACGATCACCCTCGGCTGTTTCCATTCTCTGTCCACGAAGCCGATTGCCCTGTGGTCGTCAGGCATCCAGCACAACAATAAAAATGGATATCGAACATGCCAAAACACCCCGTCAACGCCGAAGCACCGGCGTCTGTTTCCTGTGTGTCCCGCGTTAATCCAGGGTTGCTCCTGGCGCTTCTCGGCTTCAGCGTCCAGCCCTTGCATTCGCATGCAGCGGGTTTCATCGAGGACAGCCACGGCAACTTGACCCTGCGCAATTACTACCTGGACCGTGACTACAAGGATGGCGGGGCCAAATCCGCTGCGCGGGAATGGGCCCAGGGTTTCATCCTGGGCATGGAGTCGGGCTATACCGAAGGGGTTGTGGGTTTCGGCCTGGACGTTCGTGGGTTACTGGGGGTCAAGCTCGACTCTGCGCCGGATCGCAGCGGCACCGAGCTGTTGCCGGTGTCGGCCAGCGACAAGCGTGCGGCGGATGAGTATTCGCGGCTCGCCCCGACGGCCAAACTGAGATTTGCCCAATCCACGGTGAAGAGCGGCGATGTCTCGATTTTCCTGCCGTTCGCTTTCGCCAGCCCATCGCGCCTGTTGCCACAGACCTTTCGCGGCACCACGCTCAGTTCCAAAGATTTCGACGGCCTGACTTTCAACACCGGCTACATCGATCGCATCAACAAGCGCGATTCCACGGACTATCAGGCCATGAGCATCGCCACGCCAAACCGGCGATTCAACGGCGCCGCCACCACCTCGCATCTGGCGTACGTGGGGGGCGATTATCAGGTCAACAAAGAACTCAGTCTGCGCGCCTACCATGCCGAGGTGGCCGACCTGTACCAACAGGACACCCTGGCGCTGCTGCACAACCTGCCGCTCGGCGAAGGTGTGTTCACCACTGACTTGCGCAGTTTTTTCAGCCGTGAGGATGGCGCCGCCAAAGCGGGTGAAGTGGACAACATCAACCTTTCGGCATTGTTCGGCTACCGCCTCGGCGGGCACCGTGTGAGCCTTGGCTACATGCATTCGAGCGGCGACACCGCAACGCCCTACATCTCCGGCACCGAGTTGATGGGCATGAGCGAACAGACCATGGCTTCGGATTTTCTCAATGCCAAGGAGCGCACCTGGCAAGCGATCTATGACTACGACTTCGTGGCGTCCGGGGTGCCCGGTTTGAAGGGAAGGTTGCGTTACGTGCGCGGTGACAATATCGAGTTGGCGGCCTTCAACGCCGAGGACCGCAAGGAGCGCGAGTTCCAGATGGAACTGGGTTACGTGATCCAGAGCGGTCCGCTGAAAAACGTCGGGCTGTTGGCGCGCAAGGCGATTTATCGCAATGACTTCCCGAGCGGTACGGCCTTTCGTGATGAAAACCAGACCCGCTTCCAGGTGCTCTACACCTTGCCGATCTGGTAGCGCCGGGTTGTTCGATGTTCCTGGCCGGCCACCCGTCGGGGGTGCGCCGGCATTTCCCGTTCAGTCCTGATAAACCTTCTTCAGCAGGCGCAGCAGTTCTTCGCGTTCCCCGCCGGTCAGCGCTGACGTGGAGTCGAAATCGCTCTGCGCAGCGATCTGCTTGAGCTCCTTGAGCAGGGTTTCGCCAGTCTTGCTCAGGAAGATCCCATAGGAGCGTTTGTCCGGTTTGCAGCGCACCCGCACCGCCAGTGCGCGGCTTTCCAGTTTGTTGAGCAGCGGCACCACTTGGGGCGGCTCGATGGCCAATGCGCGGGCCAGGTCGGCCTGCATCAGACCGGGGTTCTGGTCGATGATCGCCAGGGCCGAGAACTGGGCAGGGCGCAGATCGTGGGCAGAAAGACGACCGATCAGGTTCTGGAACAGTTTGAGTTGAGCCCGGCGCATGGCGTACCCGATCAAATCGTCCAGCGCTGAATCCAGCGGTGCCTGCGTCTGGGCATCGACGGGCGGGGACTCGCTCAGGTCGGCGGTAGGAGAAGACTTGGCCATGGCAGGTGAATCCTGAAGAAGTAGAGGTTAACAAGGCTATCTAGTTTGCCGGGGTTGGCCACCGATAGCTATGGCTGTGGTAATTGATGATGGGCGTGAGGGCTTTTTTTCTGAGAAGGAAAAATGGTTAATTTGAATAATAGTTAATTGACATAACTAAATTGCTCCTTTAATTTCCAGTCATCTTCAAGCCAAGAACAAGAGAGCATCGCCATGAGCAATTACGAAGGTCGCTGGACAACCGTCAAAGTCGAAGTGGAAGAAGGCATCGCGTGGGTCATCCTCAATCGCCCGGAAAAACGCAACGCCATGAGCCCGACGCTCAACCGCGAAATGATCGATGTGCTGGAAACCCTGGAGCAGGATCCGGCAGCCGGCGTGTTGGTACTGACCGGTGCCGGCGACGCCTGGACCGCGGGCATGGACCTCAAGGAGTACTTCCGCGAAGTGGATGCGGGCCCGGAAATCCTTCAGGAAAAAATCCGCCGCGAAGCCTCGCAATGGCAGTGGAAACTGCTGCGCATGTACGCCAAGCCGACCATCGCGATGGTCAACGGCTGGTGCTTCGGTGGCGGTTTCAGCCCATTGGTGGCGTGCGACCTGGCGATCTGCGCCGACGAAGCGACCTTCGGCCTCTCGGAAATCAACTGGGGCATTCCACCGGGCAACCTGGTGAGCAAAGCCATGGCCGACACCGTGGGCCATCGTCAGTCGCTGTACTACATCATGACCGGCAAGACCTTCGGTGGGCAGAAAGCCGCCGAGATGGGCCTGGTCAACGAAAGCGTGCCGCTGGCGCAACTGCGTGAAGTCACTGTCGAGCTGGCGCGCAACCTGCTGGAGAAAAACCCGGTGGTGCTGCGTGCGGCCAAGCATGGTTTCAAACGTTGCCGCGAGCTGACCTGGGAGCAGAACGAAGACTACCTGTACGCCAAGCTTGACCAGTCGCGGCTGCTCGACACCGAAGGTGGCCGCGAGCAGGGCATGAAGCAGTTCCTCGACGACAAGAGCATCAAGCCCGGTCTGCAGGCCTACAAGCGCTGAGACTGATCGCCGGGTGCCTGTCCGCCCCGGCGCGCTGTATCGCTCGAATGCATTCCCGACAAAGACAATAAAGAGGAATCACCATGCTGGACGTGCCCCTGTTGATTGGCGGCCAGTCGCTTCCTGCCCGCGACGGTCGAACCTTTGAACGCCGTAACCCGGTGACCGGCGAATTGGTGTCGCGGGTCGCCGCTGCCACCCTGGAAGATGCCGACGCCGCGGTGGCTGCCGCTCAGGCGGCGTTTCCCGCCTGGGCTGCTTTGGCGCCCAATGAACGTCGCACCCGTTTGCTCAAGGCCGCCGAGCAGTTGCAGGCGCGCAGCGACGAGTTCATCGCAGCGGCCGGCGAGACCGGGGCCATGGCCAACTGGTACGGATTCAACGTGCGGCTGGCGGCCAACATGCTGCGTGAAGCGGCGTCGATGACCACCCAGATCAACGGCGAAGTCATCCCTTCGGATGTGCCCGGCAGTTTTGCCATGGCCCTGCGCCAACCCTGCGGTGTGGTGCTGGGCATCGCCCCGTGGAATGCCCCGGTGATTCTCGCCACCCGTGCCATCGCCATGCCGCTGGCGTGCGGCAATACCGTGGTGCTCAAGGCTTCCGAACTGAGCCCGGCCGTGCACCGGTTGATCGGTCAGGTCCTGCAGGATGCAGGTCTGGGCGATGGCGTGGTCAACGTCATCAGCAATGCCCCGGCCGATGCCGCGGCGATTGTCGAACGGCTGATCGCCAACCCGGCGGTGCGACGGGTCAACTTCACCGGTTCAACCCACGTCGGGCGCATTGTCGGCGAACTCTCGGCGCGTCACCTCAAACCGGCGCTGCTTGAGTTGGGCGGCAAAGCGCCGTTGCTGGTGCTCGATGATGCCGACCTGGATGCAGCGGTGGCGGCGGCAGCCTTCGGCGCGTATTTCAATCAGGGCCAGATCTGCATGTCCACCGAACGGTTGATCGTCGATGCCAAGGTTGCCGATGCCTTCGTCGCCAAACTGGCGGCCAAGGTCGAGACCTTGCGCGCCGGTGATCCTGCGGCGGCGGATTCGGTGCTCGGTTCACTGGTCGATGCCAGTGCCGGCACGCGCATCAAGTCGCTGATCGACGATGCCGTCGCCAAGGGTGCGCGGCTGGTGATTGGCGGGCAGCTGGAAGGCAGCATTTTGCAGCCGACCCTGCTCGACGGCGTCGACGAAACCATGCGTCTGTACCGCGAAGAGTCCTTCGGCCCGGTGGCGGTGATGTTGCGCGGGGAGGGCGATGAAGCGTTGCTGCGCCTGGCCAACGACTCCGAGTTCGGATTGTCGGCAGCGATCTTCAGCCGCGACACCGGGCGCGCTTTGGCGCTGGCCCAACGGGTCGAGTCGGGCATCTGTCATATCAATGGCCCGACCGTGCACGACGAAGCGCAAATGCCCTTCGGCGGGGTCAAGTCCAGCGGCTACGGCAGCTTTGGCGGCAAGGCGTCCATCGAGCATTTCACCCAGTTGCGCTGGGTGACCTTGCAGCATGGACCGCGGCACTACCCGATCTGAACCGCAGAAATAACAATAAGAAGGCTGCAGCCACCACCATGCCCATTCGTGCGGCTTGGTGGTAGCGTGCCTTGATGGAGAACAAGCACGTGAGTTCCGAATTCAGATCGCAACCCCACACCGAAGCCAGCGCGCCGCGCTATCGTCACGTGTCGATCGGTCGCGCCGCGGTCGAGGTGACAGAGCAGCAGGGCGCATTGCACATGCGTTCCCTGGAGCCATTGGCCGAGTGTCCGCCACGACTGCTCGATCGCCTGGTGCATTGGGCCAACGTGCGTCCCGAGCAAACCTTCATCGCCGCCCGCCAGGCCGACGGTGAGTGGCGCCGCGTCAGCTACGCCGAGATGCTCGACAGCGTTCGCGCCATTGCCCAGAGCTTGCTCAGTTATGGCCTGTGCGCAGAGAAACCGCTGGTGCTGCTTTCGGGCAACGACATTGAACATTTGCAACTGGCGTTCGGCGCCCTGTATGCGGGCATTCCCTACTGCCCGGTGTCCCCGGCCTATTCGCTGCTGTCCCAGGATTTCGCGAAACTGCGGCACGTCTGCGACTTGCTGCAACCCGGCCTGGTGTTCGTCAGCGATGCGGCGGCGTACCAGCGAGCCATCGAGGCGGTGCTGCCGACTGAAACGCCTTTGATCACGGTTCGTGGTCAAATCGCCGGGCGCAGCCAGGTCAGTTTTGCCAGCCTGCTTGAACAACCGGGTGCTGCCGAGGCCGAAGCCGCGTTTGCCGGTACGGGACCGGACAGCATCGCCAAGTTCCTGTTCACCTCCGGCTCGACCAAACTGCCCAAAGCGGTGATCACCACCCAGCGCATGCTGTGCTCCAACCAACAGATGCTGTTGCAGACGTTTCCGGTGTTCGGCGAAGAACCGCCGGTGCTGGTGGACTGGCTGCCGTGGAACCACACCTTCGGCGGCAGTCACAACGTCGGCATCGTGCTGTACAACGGCGGCAGCTTTTACCTGGATGACGGTAAACCGACGGCGCAAGGTTTTGCGCAAACCCTGCGCAATCTCAAAGACGTGTCGCCGACCGCCTACCTGACCGTGCCCAAAGGCTGGGAAGAATTGGCTTCGGCGCTGGAGCAGGACGCCGAATTGCGCGAGATTTTTTTCAAGCGCATCAGTCTGTTTTTCTTCGCCGCGGCCGGTCTGTCGCAAAGCGTCTGGGACCGCCTCGACCGCGTCAGCGAACAGCATTGCGGTGAACGTATCCGCATGATGGCCGGGCTCGGCATGACCGAGGCTTCGCCGTCCTGCACCTTCACCACCGGGCCGTTGTCCATGGCCGGTTATGTCGGCCTGCCGGCACCCGGTTGCGAGGTGCGCCTGGTGCCGGTGGACGGCAAGCTGGAAGGGCGCTTTCGCGGGCCGCACATCATGCCCGGCTACTGGCGCTCACCGCAGCAGACGCGCGAAGCGTTCGACGCGCAGGGCTATTACTGTTCCGGTGATGCGCTCAAGCTTGCCGATCCGCGTGATCCGCAATTGGGGCTGATGTTCGACGGGCGCATCGCTGAAGATTTCAAGCTGTCGTCCGGGGTGTTTGTCAGCGTCGGGCCTTTGCGAAATCGTGCGGTGCTCGAAGGTTCGCCGTATGTTCAGGACCTGGTGGTGACCGCGCCGGATCGCGAGTGCCTGGGCGCGTTGGTGTTTGCGCGGATGTTCGAATGTCGACGGCTGTCAGGGTTGGCGGCGAGTGCCAGCGACAGCGAAGTGTTGGCCAGTGCGCCGGTGCGCGAGTGGTTCGCCGATTGGTTGCAGCGGCTCAATCGCGAGGCCACGGGCAATGCCAGTCGGCTGGAATGGATCGCCTTGCTCGACGAGCCGGCGTCTATTGACCGGGGTGAAATCACCGACAAGGGCTCGATCAATCAGCGTGCGGTATTGCAGTGGCGTGCGGAAAAGGTCGAGGCGCTGTATCGCGGGCTCGATCCGAGCATTTTGCGCGCGGGTGCGAAATCATGAGCGGTAACGGGCAGTATTCGGCTTTTGCCGATGCGGCGATTTTCGATGCGCTGCGCACGCCGTGGGTGGACCTCGGCGGTGCGTTGGCCGAGGTTTCGCCGATCGACCTGGGCATCAAGGTCGGACGCGAAGTGCTGGCCCGCGCCAATGTCGATCCGCTGGCGGTCGACAGCGTGCTCGCAGGCTCCGTGGCCCAGGCCAGTTTCGATGCCTACATGCTGCCTCGGCACATCGGCCTCTACAGCGGCGTGGCGCAATCGGTTCCGGCGTTGGGGGTGCAGCGTATTTGTGCCACCGGCTTCGAACTGCTGCACCAGGCCGCCAGGCAACTGGATGACGGCGTGCAACTGGCGCTGTGCGTGGCCGCCGAATCGATGTCACGCAATCCGATTGCGGCCTACACCCATCGCGGTGGCTTTCGCCTGGGTGCCGAGGTGCAGTTCAAGGATTTTCTGTGGGAGGCACTGTACGACCCGGCTCCCGGTGTCGACATGATCACCACCGCCGATAACCTGGCGCGGCGTTATGGCTTGAGCCGCGACGCCGTGGACGCCTACGCGTGTGCCAGCCATCAGCGCACATTCGCGGCGCAGCAAGCGGGGTGGCTGGCGCCCGAGATCGTTGCCGTGAGTGCTCAAACCTTTGAGCTGCCAGGCTATCAGCCGCGCAGCATTCGCCTGCCACGCGGCATCGAAGCGGTGAGTGAAGACAGCCATCCGCGCCCCGGCGATGTCGCCGCACTGGCCCGGTTGCGCGCCGTGCACGAAGGGGGCGTACAAACCGCCGGCAACAGTTGTGCGGTGGTCGATGGTGCCGCAGCGGCGCTGGTCGGATCGGCTTCGGCCTGTCGGGATACGCCGCTGGCGTTGCTGCGAGCGAGCGCCGTGGTGGGGGTGGCGCCGGAGTTCATGGGCATCGGTCCGGCACCGGCCATCCGCCTGTTGTTGCAACGCAGCGGTCTGAATCTGGATCAGATTGACCGCTTCGAAATCAACGAAGCCCAGGCCGCCCAAGTGCTCGCCGTGGCGCAGGCGCTGGAACTGGACTGTTCCCGACTCAACGTCCACGGCGGCTCAATTGCGCTCGGTCACCCGTTGGCCGCCAGCGGCTTGCGCCTGGTGATGACCCTGGCCCGGCAACTGCGCGCACACAACCTGCGTTACGGCATTGCCGCCGCCTGTGTCGGCGGCGGGCAGGGCATGGCGGTGCTGATCGAGAATCCGGCCTGGCGCGCTTTGCCAGGGTTGTAGCCAGCGCAGCTCAATCACTGAATCGGGTGTCACTGCGATGATGGGTTCGCCTCATCGGGACGGTGGCATCCATCCGGACAGCAAAATTGGCCATTACGATCCCCTTTTGGCCAACCCCACGCTGTGCTCCGGCCACCCCGTCGGCAAGAATCAGGCACCGGTTGCCGATAGTGCAACGACCACCCAAACCACAACTAGAATCTCCAGATCCTTGCCCTTGGCCATTTTCAAGGCCGCTGCCGTGTACAGAACATAAAAACCATCGAACTCACGCCACACTTGGGGAAAATCCATGGACACAATGAAACGCATACTGGGCGCCACTGTTTGCGGGTTGTCGCTGCTGGCCAGTGCCGTGTACGCCGAACAGCGCGAATTGCGTGTGTACAACTGGGCGGATTACATCCTGCCGTCCGTGCCCAAGGATTTCGCCAAGGACACCGGGATCAAAGTGACCTGGGACACCTTCGACACCAACGAATCCCTCGAAGCCAAGTTGCTGACCGGTAACTCGGGCTACGACCTTGTAGTGCCGTCGAACCAGTTCATCGAAACCCAGATCAAGGCGGGCGTGTTCCAGAAACTCGACAAGTCGAAACTGCCGAACTGGGCGCACCAGGACCCGGCCCTGCTCAAGCTGCTGGACAAGAACGACCCCGGCAACCAGTACGGCATGCCATACATGTATGGCACCGTGTTGATCGGCTTCAACCCGGCCAAGGTCAAGGCCGCATTGGGCGAAAACGCGCCGGTGGACAGCTGGGACCTGGTGTTCAAGCCCGAGAACATGGAAAAGCTCAAGTCGTGTGGCGTAGCGATGCTCGATTCACCGTCGGAGATCCTGCCGATCGCCCTGCATTACCTTGGGCTGGACCCGAACAGCCAGAACCCGGATGACTACGAAAAAGCCAAGGCGCTGCTGCTGAAGGTTCGCCCTTACGTGACCTACTTCAACTCGGCCAAATACATGACTGACATCGCCAACGGCGATATCTGCGTCGCCATCGGCTACTCCGGCAGCTTCTATCAATTCGGCAATCGCGCCAAAGAGGCGGGCAACGGCGTTGTCGTCGATTGGCGCCTGCCGAAAGAAGGCGCGCCGATCTGGTTCGATACGTTCGCCATTCCAAAAAGTGCGAAGAACGTTGCCGAAGCCCACGAGTTTCTCAATCACTTGATGGACCCGAAAGTGATCGCACCGATCAGCGACTTCCTCGGATACCCGAACGTCAATAAGGATTCGCTGCCGCTGATCAACAAGGAGATCACCGGCAACCCGAACCTGACGCCGACCAGCGAAGCGTTGAAGACGCTCTACGTCGTGCAGCCGTTGCCGCAAAAACTCGAACGTGTCCGCACACGAGTCTGGACCGCCATCAAATCCGATCAATAATCCTGATTACCCTGTCGGGGCGAACCGCATGACGCGGTTCTCCCTACCTTATTTGCTTCGGCGCATCCGGTACACACCCGGCGCACAACCCAGCCACCGCAAACACGCACGGTTGAAACTCTGCACATCGCTGTAGCCCAACCGGTCAGAAATCTCTACCAACTCCAGGTCCGCCGCTTGCAAAAAGTCTTCAGCGCGGCAGCGACGGTATTCATCCAGCAACTCTGAAAAACTCCAGCCCAGTGCCTTCAAGCGCCGGGCTGCAGTGCGTTCGAGCAAATGATGGGCGGCGCAAAACTGCTGCCAGTTGGCATCGGCGAGATCGGCGATCAGGTAGTCGCTGACTTGCTCCAGCAAGGTGGGCTCGCTGTTGCGCCGGGTCTGCTCCAGCAGTTCGACCAGGGTTTGTTCCAGCTCATGATTGCCCGGTGTCAGTGCGATGACGAACAGCTGAGGATCGAGGTGAATCGAATAGTGCGGTTGCTGCCATTGCACGGTGGCGCGCAAGGCGTGTTCATGTTCCTGAGAATTGGCGGGGGCGGGTCCGGGCAGACTGACACCCAGCACCGGATCGCGCTCCAGCCCGCTGGCGAGGAATTTTCGCCGCAACATGCTGCACAGGCTGATGAGGATGTAGTCGGCGGTCGCCGCAGGGGTCTTGACGCTGCCGCAGTCGAGCAGGCGCAACTCGACACTGTTTTCACCGCGCACGATCTGCGCTTGAAAGTGACCGTTGAAAAACGGAAAGAAACGCACGAAATACTCACAGGCGCTGTCCAGTGAGGCAGCCACGTCGAACAGATAGGTCAGACCATTGGTGGCGGTGGAAACGAAGCGCCGACCCGCCGCCAGACCGATCAACGGATCGCCCGTCTGCTCCAGGGCAAACGCCCAAAAGCGTCGCGACATGAACAGCGGTATGCGCATGAACGGCGTGCGCAATTCGAACAGGCTGCGACGAAACAGGTCTTCGATGCGTTCACGGGCAATCCCGCGTGCGAGCAATTCTTCAATGGCCGGCAGCAACGTCGGGGCGTAGAACGCATTGGCTGAGGGTTGAACGTGCAATGGCTGATCGCTTTTTGTCATGTAGGGCTCACAGCTTGTTTCGGAACACTGGTTAGGCTGCCCGACGTTAAGCGATTTGCCGGAGCAAGACCATGCTTGATTTACGCCAGCTCGACCTGAACCTTTTGCTTGCCTTCGATGCGATCTACCAGCAGCGCAGCGTCACCCGTGCCGCCGAGGTGATGTGCCTGTCGCAACCGGCCATGAGCAATGCGTTGCGTCGCCTGCGCGAATTGTGCGGCGACCCGCTGTTCATCAAGAGTCGTCTGGGGGTGACGCCGACACTGGTCGCCCATCGTCTGGCCGATTACGTGCGAGCGGCGCTGGAGTCGTTGCGCGATGGCTTGCGCATGATCCCCGCTGCGCGGCAGAACAACCCGTTGCTGCGCATCAGTTGTCTGGATTGTCTGCAACCGGTGTTGCTCGATGCCTTGCTCGAATCGCCCCACGCCGACTGGCAGGTGCGCTACTTTCAGCCTCGGCGCCGCGACGCCTTGCAGGACCTGGCCAGCGGCAAACTCGATATCCTCATCGACCTCGACCAGCCCCTGGCCGGGCTCGCCGGCCTGCACAAGCAATCGCTGCCGGCCGACCATTACGTGTTCGCTTATGGCGCGGCGCTCAAGGAACCACCGCGTTCCCTGCAAGCCTATCTGGAACAACCGCAGATTCAGATCTCCAGCCGCCGCGACGGGCTCAGCCCGGTGGACTTGCAGCTTGGCCTCAAAGGCCTGCGCCGGACCTTGGCGATGAGCACCCAAAGCACGCTGGCCGCCAAACTGATTGCCGACCGCCAGCCCTTCGGCATGAGCCTGCCGAGCCGCGTCGCCACGGTGCTGGGATTGCAGCAAGTGCCGCTGCCACTGGATGAACCGGTGGAGCTGAAACTGGCGCTGTACATCGAGGCCCGCTATCGCTTTGAACGCAGTCGCGAAGAAGCGATGCATTGTCTGCTGCGCGCCCTGGGCGAGCCGCGGGCGTTGCAGGCGCTGGCACGGCGTGCCTGATTTTCACTTATTCACGTGCGAATAATCATTTGTGGCGAGGGAGCTTGCTCCCGTTGGGACTGCGAAGCAGGCGCCAGTTTTTTGGGGTCGCTGCGCAACCCAGCGCGAGCAAGCTCGCTCGCCACAAATGCGCTGTCAGGCACCGAGATCGCGCTTAATTCGACGCCAGCAAACGCCGGTCAACGCTCAGGATCGCATCGACCATTGCCAGCGCTGCGGGTGTCAGGGAATGCCCGGCACGACTGACGATGCCGTAATGCAGTTGCAGGCCGGGATCATCCTTGGGCACGTCGGAAAACTCCAGGAAACAGATCAGGCCTTGATCGACCATTTCAGCCAGGGCTTCCACTGTGGCGATCCCCACCGCGTCGGAGCGCATGACCACGCGGCGAATCGCGTCGAATTGCGCGCACTCCACGCTGGGGTTGAAGTCCGGTTCGCCCTGCACGTCGGCGAGGATCTTGCGGATCATCGGCGGGATGCGTGTGCCGACCACCGCATAGTCGAGCAGGGCACGCAGGGACAGGTTTTCACGCTGGGCCAAAGGATGACCGACACGACAAAAGAACCGCCCGCGCCGGGGACGTAATACGTGCACCTGATACTGCGGATCACCGGTGAAGTAGCGCGAGTCCGCCACCAGGAATTCGATCTGCTGTTCGCGCAGCCACAACGCCAGTTGTTCCCAATCGCCCTGATCAAAACTGATGCGGATCGCGGGGTGCGCCTGGATAAATTCCGCCAGCGCCTCGGGCACCAGCAGTTGGGCCGGGTAGGGGCCGCAGCCGAATTTCAGCTCACCGCCGGTCAGGCCGTTGTACTGGGTCAGTTCGTTGTGCAACGCCTGACTGCCCGCGAGCAGACGACGGGCATGTTGCAGCACCAACTCACCCTGGCCGGTCAGGCGAAACTCGCGGCTGCTGCGCTCAACGAGGGCGCAATCGAGGTCCCGTTCAAGGGTCTGGATGCTGCGGCTGAAGGCAGGCTGGCTGAGATTGATCGCCTCGGCGGCGCGGCCAAAGTTTCGGTAATCGGCCAGTGCCACGAGGTGGCGGAGCTGTCGTAGATCCATCATGCGTCTCCTGCATTCAGCGGATACTTTTAATGCATTGGATCGATATCACAGACACTGGCATAAGTACATGCCTGTCTTCTCGCCGTAGCCTGCCATGACCAGCCAACCGTTTATTTCCAGTGCTTTCACCCGCACCATTCTCAGCCATGCCGGGCAGTCCGGGCTGTGTGAGGAACAATTGCTGGAGCGCGCCGGAATCAGTCTTTCCCTGTTGGACGGGCAGGGGACGCATGTGCCTGCGCATCTGGTCGAACGCCTGTGGAATGAATGCGAACGTGCGGGCGCGGGGGCTTCTTTCGGCTGCGAGTTGGTCAATGGCATGGCGACCACCACGTTGCAGGGCTTGAACATTCTGCTGGACTCCGCCGCGACCCTGCGTGCGAGTCTTGAGTGCTTCACCGAGTTTTTGCCACGGGTGACCAACTACGTGATCGCCGAAGTTGAAGAGACCAATGAACAGGCGCGGCTGCACCTGCGCAGCGCGGATCGGCAGCCGCACTTTTTTGGCCTGGACGCCGCGACGCTGAGCCTGGTGCGCAACATTGCCCGGCGCCTTGGACGGGCACCCGGCGAGGTGTTTGCCAGCGTCAGCCTGACGGCGCAGCAAGCCGCTGGCCAGTGGTTGCGTGGCGTCGGTGTCGATGTGCGCGAAGGGCCGCATCCGTGTCTGAGCCTGCCATTGGCCTGGCTTGATGAAACGCTGCTGGGGGCCAATCCGTTTTTGCATCAGGGCATGTTGCGGCATTGGCAAGCGTCTGCCGCGCAACACAGCCGCAGCGACAGCCTGGAAATGGCGCGGCATTGGTTGACTGCAGGGGATCAGCCTATCGAGCGGATTGCCGAACGCCTTGGGTATCGGCAACCGAGTAATTTTATTCGGGCCTTTCGCAAACAGTTCGGGATTACGCCCAAGCAGTTTCGGTTGGGGTTGTAGCCTTGGCGCCGATCTGGGTTTTGTGACTGTACTTCGAACCTGTAGGAGCTGGCTTGCCAGCGATAGCTGGCCTGTCAGTCAACATCGATGTTGGATGTACCGGCCTCATCGCGAGCAAGCTTGCTCCTACAGGCTTGGTGTCGTGCGAATCATTTGTGTTCGACGCAAACACTGTAGGAGCTGGCTTGCCAGCGATGGCGGTCTGTCAGTCAACATCGATGTTGGATGCACCGGCCTCATCGCGAGCAAGCTTGCTCCTACAGGTTGGGTGCCGTTCGAATAATTTGTGCATGCACAAAACCCTGAACCAACCCCCAATGATTACTTTTTGTCAGCCATCGCTTGCGTGTCATGGCTGACACTTAGGCACCGTGTCAGAGCTGAGCAACCCTGACCGGAGCCTAATAATGATAAAAAACCGCTCGGCCACAGCCCCAGTCCGCCAACGACTGACCCGGCTTGGCCACACCCGCCCGCAACCCCTTGCACTGGCGGTGCTTGCTGTACTCGCGGGCCCTGCGTCCGCCACCACCTTCGACCTCAACGAAGACTGGAGCCTGTCGACCAAGACCAGTCTGTCCGTGGGCAGCAGCTGGTCCACGCAAAGCCCTGACAAAAGCCTGATGACCCGCGCCAACGCCCTGCAAGCGCAGGGCGTGAGAGCCAATGGCAGCAGCGTCAGTGCCGACGACAACCGGCTGAACTTCGAGGACGGCGACCCCATCTCCCAGGTCTTCAAGGGCCTCACCGATTTCAGCCTCGATGGCCAGGGCCAGGGGGCGTTCGTTCGCTTCAAATACTGGTACGACCATGCCTACGAAACCCGGCAGGGACGCTTCAAGGATTTCGACGATTCGGGTTGGGATGACCTGTCGAAGTTCAAGGGCTTTGAAATGCTCGATGCGTACGTCTGGAAAGATTTCCAGATCGCCGAGCACCCACTGAACGTGAAAGTCGGCAACCAGGTGTTGTCCTGGGGCGAGGCGCTGCTGATCCAGAACGGCATCAACGTGATCAACCCGCTGGACGTCTCGGCGTTCAACCGACCTGGTGTAGAAATCAAGGAAGGCCAGTTGCCAGTGGAGATGATTTCCTTCAGCTTCGGCCTGACCGACACCACCAACCTCGAAGGCTTCTACCAGTACAACTGGCGTCCCAGCGTGCTCGACGGTTGCGGCACGTTCTTCGCCAGCAGCGATGCGATCCAGAAGGGCTGTGGGCCGCTGTACCTGAGCCAGGTGCAGACCGATCAACAGATGCAGGCGTCGGGGTTGTATGCGACGTCCCGTGGCAACGAATCACCGTCCGACAATGGCCAGTTCGGCTTCGCCTTGCGCCAGATGATCCCGGCGCTGAACGATGCCGAAGCGGCGGTCTACTTCATCAACTATCACTCGCGTCTGCCGTACTTCACCCTCGATGCGAAAAACACCGCCATTCGCGGAACCTTCCCCGGCCGCATCCAGGCACCGAGCTACGCGGCGGCGTTTCCGGAAGACATTCGTCTGTACGGCATCAGCCTCAATGGTGTGGAGCCGATCACCGGGATTTCCCTCGCCGGTGAAGTGAGTTATCGCCCGAACATGCCGTTGGCGATCAACGCGCCGGACGTCAACGTCGCGGTGATCTCCGGTGCGGCGGGCAGTTCCTGGGTGCAACTGCCGCCCGGGTTCAACGTCAACCGCGGCAACCGTTTTGACGCGTGGGAGCGCAAGGGCGTATGGCAGGCGACCGCTTCGGCGACCCAGGCCATTGACAACATTCTGGGTGCCACGCGACTGAGCCTGTTTGGTGAAGCCGGTGTCGTGCACATCGACGATCTGGGTGACGAGCGTCTGGGCCGCAACGCCGCGTTCGGCCGCAGTTCGACGCGCAACGGCACACCGTGCAACACCGCCGCCTCGGGCGTCACCAATCAGTACTGCACCGACAAGGGTTTTGCCACCGATTGGTCGTGGGGTTATCGCCTGCGCGCCAGCCTGGAATACAGCGACGTGTTGCCGGGCATCAACCTGATTCCGGCCGTCAACTGGCGGCATGACGTCGAGGGCTATTCGTACGATCCGCAAGGGCCGTTCCAGGAAGGCCAGCAAGCGTTGGGCGTCAGCTTGACCAGCGTCTACATGAACGATTACAGCGTGGAACTGGCTTACAACACGTTCTTCGGTTCCAACGACTACAGCACCCTCGACGACCGCGACTTCGCATCCGTCAGCTTCAAGGCAGACTTCTAAGGAGAACCGTTATGCGTATGCAAATGTGCGTGCTGGCCCTGGCCTGCACCGTGGGCCTGGCACAGGCCAAAGGCACCGACTCGGCGGCCCTGGGCAAGACCCTGACACCCATGGGCTCGGAAATGGCGGCCAACACCGACGGCAGCATTCCGGCCTGGACCGGAGGCCTGACGAGCAACGCCGGCACCGTCGACAGCAAGGGCGGTTACAGCGATCCGTATGCCGCTGAAAAGCCATTGTTCACCGTGACCGCAAAGAACCTGTCGCAGTACGAGAAATTTCTCAGCCCCGGGCAGATCGCGCTGTTCAAGCGTTTTCCCGATACCTACAAGATGAACATCTACCCGACCCATCGCAGCGCCAACCTGCCCAAGGAGGTGCTGGCGGTGAGCCGCGACAACGTCGCCAAAACCAGCATGGCCGATGGCGGTAACGGTTTGCATGACTATGCCAAAGGCATTCCGTTTCCGCTGCCCACCGAAGGTCTTGAGGTGATGTGGAACCACATGACCCGTTACCGCGGCGGCAGTTACGAGCGCATCAGTAGCTCGGCGCTGGTGCGCGAAAACGGTGCCACCAGCTACGTGCGCAACCAGTCGCTGATCAACTTCGCCGACACCGTGGGCGGGCTGGAACCGGGCAACAACGTGTTGTTCATGTTCAAGAGCCGAGTGCTGGAACCGGCGCGTTTGTCCGGTGAAGCGGTGCTGGTGCATGAACCGATCGACCAGGTCGCGGAACCGCGCTCCGCCTGGCAATACCTGCCGGGCCAACGTCGCGTGCGCCGCGCGCCGATGATTGCGTACGACAACAGCGCCCGTTACAGCAACGGCCTGATCACCGCCGACAACATCGACGGCTACAACGGCGCACCGGATCGTTTCGACTGGAAACTGGTGGGCAAGCAGGAGCTGTTCATCCCGTACAACAGCTACAAAATCGGCAGCCGCGACCTCAAGTACGACGCCGTGATCAAACCCAATCACGTCAACCAGGACCTGGCTCGTTACGAGAAACATCGGGTGTGGGTGGTGGAAGCCACCCTCAAGCCTGGCGCCCGGCACATCTACGCCAAACGCCGGTTCTATGTGGACGAGGACAGCTGGCAGATCGCGCAGTCGGACCAGTACGACAGTCGCGGCGAACTGTGGCGCAGCGGCGAACTGCACGCGATTCAGCAGTACGACCATGGCTTCACCTACAACGTGCTGGAAACCTCCTATGACCTGATCTCCGGGCGTTACTACGCCGGTGGCCTGGCCAACGAAGAGACCGAACCGATGCGCGTCGGCTTCGCCGCCAAGACCGACGACTACACCCCGTCGGACCTGCGGCGCTGGGCCAAGTAACCCGATTGGCCCGAGTGCACCGCAAACCCCTTTGTAGGAGCCCGGTTTGCCGGCGATGACGTCCGTAAGATCGCCATCGCCGGCAAGCCGGGCTCCTACAGGGAAGGGTGTGTGCTGATGTTTATGAGGAAGGAGATCAACCATGCGCCACTGGATATCCGCTCTGGCCCTGGGCGCAAGCCTGGGCACCGTTCACGCAGAAACCCTCGACCAACCCCAGGCGAAAGCGCTGGCCCAAGAGGCCTACGTGTTCGCCTACGCCACCGTCGAGCACGACAAAGTGCTCACCGCCATCGCCGCCAAACTGCCGTTCAACCGACTCTACGGCGAACCGCGCTTGCTTGGCCCGCAAGACAACAAAGTCGTCTCGCCAAACAACGACACCTTCTATTCCCGGGCCTTGCTCGACCTGCGCAGCGAACCGATGGTGCTGGACGTGCCGGCCGTGCAAGGCCGTTACTACAGCTTTCAACTGGTCGACTTGCGCACCGACAACCTTGATTACATTGGCACCCGCGCCACCGGCAATCAGGCCGGGCGTTTCCTGATCGCCGGACCGGACTGGCAGGGTGAGGTGCCGTCGGGTTTCAGCGGCGTGATTCGCTCGCCGAGTCGTCTGGTGTTTCTGCTGGGGCGCACCGAGGTCAAGGGTGAAGCCGACCAGAAGGACGCCGCCAAGGTCTTGAGCAGTTATGCGTTGCAGCCCCTGTCCACAGTGAGCGGTCGCGCGGCGCCTGAACCGTTGGCACCGCTGCAACTGCCCGCTTATCAGGACACCAAGCACGGTCCCACCCAGACGCTGTTCGATACCTTCAACGCATTGGCACCGTTGCACCAATGGACTGCCAGTGAACAGAAGAAGCTCGACCGTTTCGCCGCCATCGGCGTGAAGCCTGGCGTCGCATTTCAACCGCCTGCGGACTTGAGCGATGCCATTGCCCAAGGCGCCGAAGCGGGACGCGAGCAAGTGCGTCAAGCGTCCAGCCGGATGTCGGTGGAACAGCAGGGCTGGCTGCGTTCGCCGACCAATGTCGGCAAGTTCGGTGACGACGACCTGACCCGCGCCGCGGTTGCCTGGCGCTACATCTACGCCAACGATCCGGTGGAAGCGCTGTACCCGATGGCGCTGCGTGACGCCCAAGGTCAACTGCTCGATGGACAGCATGCGTACCGCCTGCATTTCCCGGCCGGGCAGTTACCGCCGGTGAACGCGTTCTGGTCGCTGACCCTGTACGACGGCAAGACCCAATTGCTCGCGGCCAACCCGATCCAGCGTTACGCCCTGGGGGATCGCAGCCCGGGCTTGCAGTACGACGCCGACGGCGGCCTGACCCTGATCCTGCAATCCGACGCGCCGGAAAATGCGCCGCAGGGCAACTGGCTGCCAACGCCTCAAGGCCCATTCAACCTGTTATTGCGCCTGTACTTGCCGAAAGACGGGGCGCTGGACGGCCGTTATCGCTTGCCGACCATTGCGAGGGTCGAACCATGAATTCAATCGTCAGTCGCCGCCAGGTATTGGGCGGCATGGGCGTAATGGGCGGTAGCCTGATGTTGCCGCGCTGGTTGCTGGCGGCCGGTTCCGATGACCTGCGGGCGATCGCGCAGGAGGCGTGGATCTACGCCTACCCGATGCTCATGCACTACCAGACTATGGAAAAACAGGCGCTCAACCCGGTCGCGCCGGAGTACGTCGGCGGCTTCAATCGCTTTCGTCACTACAGCGAGTTGTTCACCCCGAGCAACCGCGACATCGTCACGCCGAATAATGACACGCCGTATTCCTGGGCCTGGCTTGACCTGCGCAGCGAGCCGCAAGTGTTGAGCGTGCCGGCGGTCGATGCGGACCGTTACTACGTGCATCAACTGGTCGACCAATACACCCACAACTTCGCCTATGTCGGCGCGCTCAGCACCGGTCGCGAAGCGGGGGATTACCTGGTCGCCGGGCCGCAATGGCAAGGCCAAACGCCGCCCGGTATCAAGGCCGTGCTGCGCAGCGAAACCGAGATCGTCATGGTTCTGGGGCGTACCGGTCTGAAAAATACCGAGGATCTGCCCTCTGTGCGCGCGTTGCAGCAGCAGTACCAATTGCGTTCTTTGCATGAGTACACCGGCAGTGCGCCACCGGTTGCCGCCCCTGCGATTGCCTGGCAACCGTGGGACAGCAAGACCGGGTTGGGGCCGGGATTTATTGCGGCGCTGAATCAGATTCTCAGCCTGTGCCCGGTGCATCCATCGGAGCAGGCCTTGCGCGCACGTTTCGCCCGGATCGGCATCGTGCCGGGCCAAGCGTTCGATGCGGCAGCATTGCCAGCGGATGTGCGTGAGGCACTGATCGCTGGCATTCAGGATGCGCAAGCGCAACTGCGAACGGCGGTCAGTCAGACGCGCAGCACCCTCGGCCTGTTTGGCACCCGCGAAGTGCTGCATGGCAATTACCTCAACCGCGCCGTCGCCGCGAATGTCGGCATCTACGGCAACAGTGTGGAGGAGGCGTTCTACGTCGGCAGTCGTCAGGACAATCAAGGACAGCCATTGCAGGGCGGGCGTCGTTATCGCCTGCGCTTTGCGCCGGGGCAATTGCCACCGGCCAGCGAATTCTGGTCGTTGACGCTGTACGACCTGCCGGACCGACAACTGGTGGCCAATCCGATTGACCGTTACTGCCTGAGCAGCCGCGATCACTTGCAGATGGACGCGGACGGTGGGTTGACGCTCGACCTGCAAAATTCGGCGCCGTCGTCGTCAAGCAACTGGCTGCCGACCCCGGAGAAGGGCGCGTTTACCGTGATTTTGCGGTTGTACGGGCCGAAGCAGGAAGTGATTGAACAGCGCTGGCGGATGCCGGTGGTTGAGCAAGCCTAAAGAAAAGATCGCAGCTACGGCGGATACCGTCTTGCACCTCACTGCGCAAATTGGCTTCTACATGGAATCATGCCGCCACGCGGGCGCTTCGTAGGAGCTGGCTTGCCAGCGAAGAGGGCCGTGTGCCCGGCGCAATGCTTGAGACCGCCTTCGCCGGCAAGCCGGCTACTACAAGGAATACTGCAGCTTGCGGCGGTCACCGTAGGAGTGCCGCAGGCTGCGATCTTTTGCTTTGATTTACGGAGTCACGATATTGAACTGCGGCGCAAAGGTATCGAGGCTGCCCATCAATTCGCCGAGCTTCTTGCCATTGCCCTGCAATTTGATCAGGCCTTTCTGGATCGCCGTCGGGATATCCAGTTGCTTGAGACTGATCTGTTCCAGGGTTGCCTTGCTCATGGTGACACCGGCATCCGCTTGGGGATTGAGCCCGGTGCGGTGGGTCAGCACGCCATTGCGCAGGGTCAGGTTGAAGTCCTTGTTCTGATCCTCGAAGGTCCAGTTCAGGGTCAGGTCATGACCGACGGCTTTTTCACTGTCGAGGCGAATCGCCAGGAAGTCGAAAAACATCTCCGGGCTCATGGCCCGCACCATATCCACCGATACCGAGGTGCCGGTATTGGGCGGTACGCCGTTGCGCAGCTCCATGGCACCGGTCAGGTACATATTGCGCCAGGTGGCGTTCTCGCTTTGATAACCCATTTGCTCCAGCGTCTCGGCCTGGGCTTTGTGGGCATCGCCGTTTTCAGGGTTGGCAAACAGCAATTGATTGCCCAGCTGCGCCGCCCAGCGGTATTCACCCTTGGCCATCGCCGCGCGTATTTTCTCCAGTACCGCCGCTTCACCGCCCATGGCCTCGACCGAACGTTTCGCCGTGTCGACCGGCGGCAGCGGATTGAGGTTGGCCGGGTTGCCGTCATAGAAACCCATGTAGCGCTGATACACCGCGCGGGTGTTGAAACTCAGCGAACCGTAGTAACCACGGGTGTACCACTTCTGGTCGAGGCTGCCGGGAAGCTTCTTGATCGTGTCGGCGATTTCCAGCGGCGTCAGGCCCTGGTTCAACAAGTGCAAGGTGCGGTCGTTGAGGAAGGCGTACATGTCGCGCTGATCGGCGAGGAACGTGCGGATGCGTTCACCGCCCCAGGTCGGCCAGTTGTGCTGGGCAAACAGCACGTCGGACTTATCGCCATAACGCGCCAGGCTGCCGTCCAGATATTGCGCCCAGGCCTTGGCGTCGCGCACTTGCGCACCGCGCGGGGTGAGGATGTTGTGCATCATTTGCGTGGCGTTTTCGGCCATGCACAAGGCGCGCAGCAGCGGCAGGTACAGGTTCATCTCCGCTGGAGCTTCGGTGCCTGGCGTCAGTTGGAATTCCACCTCCAGGCCGGCGATGGTGCGGCTCTCAAGTTCTTTTTCGATCAGGTCGGTGGGCGGAATCAGCGTGACGGTGCCGCCGCTCGGCGAGCTCTTGCCCAGGCCGGCGTCGACCTGGCCCTTTTCTCCACGGGGCAGCAGGCTGCCGAACTGGAACTGCGCCCGACGGCTCATGGCGTTACCGGCGAACACGTTCTCGCTCATCACGTGTTCCATGAACCCGGCGGGGGCGTAGACCTTGACCTTGCCGGCCTTGACGTCCGCCTCGTCGATCACCCCGCGTACACCGCCGAAATGGTCGACGTGGGTGTGGCTGTAGATCACCGCTACCACCGGTTTGCGTGGACGGTTCTGGTAGTACAGATCCAGCGCAGCCTTGGCGGTTTCGGCCATGGTCAGCGGGTCGATGATGATCAGGCCGTCGTCACCTTCGATGATGGTCATGTTTGCCAGATCGAGGCCGCGCACCTGATACAGGCGCGGGCTGACTTCGAACAGACCGGCATGTGCGCTGAGCTGTGCCAGACGCCACAGGCTGGGGTTGACCGAGTCCGGTGCCTGATCCTTGGCGAGGAAGTCATAGGCCTGGATATCCCAGATGACTTTGCCTTCGGCCGTCTTGACCTGGCCTTTGAACGGCGCGATCAAGCCCTTGCTGACTGACTCGAAATCGGTGCGATCAGTGAAGGGCAGTTGTTGCAGCACCGCGGCGTTGTTGGCAGCAGTGAGGGCGCTGGCCGCGACCGGCGCATCGGCGGCGACCACCGATTGCGCGAGGCACACAGTGATCAGGCAGGCCAACAGGCCACGAGGGCTCAAAGTGAAACGAGGCATGGCGTCTCCGATTGTTATCGTTATGGTTAGACCAGCCTCGAGGGTAGGGCGGTGCTCGGGCAGGCCGATCATCAGTATCGGACAAAAATCATTCAGGGCCGCTATCCTTGGCCCACGCGTATCGAACGGGTTTTGCCCATGCTCGAAGTCCACGGCGTTTTCAAAAGCTACGCCACACCGCAAGGACCGTTGCCGGTGCTGCAAGGTGTCGACCTGACGCTCAAGCCTGGCAGCAGCCTGGCGCTGATGGGCGAATCCGGCAGTGGCAAGAGCACGCTGTTGCACCTGATTGCCGGGCTGGACAAGGTCGATCGCGGCAGCATCCGCAGCGGCGAACATCAGCTGGAACGGATGACAGAAGGGCAACTGGCCCACTGGCGACGCACCGAGATCGGGCTGGTGTTCCAGCAATTCAACCTGATCGGCAGTTTGCGCGTAGTGGACAACCTGGCCTTTCAGGCGCGGCTTGCCGGTCGCCATGACCCGCGCTGGCAGGCGCATCTGGTGCAGCGCCTGGGATTGGGTGATTTGCTTGAGCGCTATCCCGAACAACTCTCCGGTGGCCAGCAGCAGCGGGTTGCGCTGGGTCGGGCATTGGCTTCGAAACCCCAACTGCTGCTGGCCGACGAGCCCACCGGCAGCCTCGACGAAACCACTAGTGGTGAGGTCTTGAAGTTGCTGCTCGAACTGCTCGATGACAGCCCGACAACACTGTTGATGGTCACCCACAGCCCCAGCGTTGCCGCACGCATGGCGGAAAAAGTGGTGCTGCACGGTGGTCGCCTGGCCGGTGTGGACGCGCACTGATATGCGCATTTTTGCTGAAACACTGCGGGCGCTGCTCAGTCATTGGCGACAGCATCCGGTGCAGTTTTTCAGTGTGTTGACCGGGTTGTGGCTGGCCACCAGCCTGCTGACCGGTGTGCAGGCGCTCAACAGTCAGGCGCGGGACAGCTACGCCCGGGCCAGTCAATTGATCGGCGGCGAACCCCAGGCCAGTCTCGGCGCGCCGGGTGGCGGAACGTTCTCGCAGCAGCTGTTTATCGAACTGCGCCGTGCGGGGTGGCCGGTGTCGCCGGTGCTGCAAGGTCGCGTGACGCTCAAAGGCCACGAAGACCAGCGCTTGCAATTGATGGGCATCGAACCCGTGTCGCTGCCGATGGGGACTGCGGTGGCCGGGCAGGCATTGGCGATTGAGCAGGTGGTCGATTTTTTCAGCCCGCCAGGCAAGACCTGGATTTCGCCGCAGACCTTGCAGGCCTTGGGCTTGCACGAGGCTGATCGTCCACTGGCGGTCAACGGTCAGGCGCTGCCGCCACTGCACGTGCAAACCGACATGGCCCCTGGTCTGTTGCTGGTGGACATTGGATTCGCCCAGCAGATTCTGGGGTTGCCGGATCAGTTGTCGCGCCTGCTGCTGCCGAAGGATTTCACCGCGCCGTTGCCCGATCAACTCAAGGGACAACTCCAGCTCAAGACCCGCGGCGAAGAAAACAACCTGGCGCGCCTGACCGAGAGTTTTCATTTGAACCTTGATGCTCTGGGCGTTCTGTCGTTCGTGGTCGGGCTGTTTATCGTGCACGCCGCCATCGGCCTGGCACTGGAGCAGCGACGCGGTTTGCTGCGAACCCTGCGCGCCTGTGGGGTCAGTGCGCGGATGTTGTTGAGCTGTCTCGCCGTGGAACTGGGCGCGCTGGCCTTCCTCGGCGGTGTGGCCGGTGTCGCCAGCGGCTACCTGTTGGCGAGCGTGTTGCTGCCGGATGTCGCCGCCAGCCTGCGCGGGTTGTACGGCGCCGAAGTAGCGGGGCAGTTGAGCCTGAGCCCGTTGTGGTGGTTCAGCGGCATCGGCTTGAGCCTGTTCGGTGCCATGCTCGCCGGGGCCAACAGCCTGCTGCGGGCGGCGCGTTTGCCCTTGCTGGCGCTGGCCGACCCGCAAGCCTGGCATCAGGCCCACGCACGCTGGTTGCGACGCCAGGGTTGGGTGGCAGCGTTGACGGGCGTGATCGCACTGCTGGCGTTGATTTTCGGCGACAGCCTGGTCAGCGGTTTCGTGCTGATGGCCGCGCTGTTGATCGGCGCAGCGCTGGCGTTGCCGGTGGCGCTCAGTACGTCGCTGAACCTCGCGTTGCGACGCAGTCACTCAGTGCTCGGCCAATGGTTTCTCGCCGATTGCCGCCAGCAACTGCCAGCCCTGAGCCTGGCGTTGATGGCGCTGTTGCTGGCCCTGGCGGCGAACATCGGCGCCGGCAGCATGACCGCCGGATTCCGCCAGACGTTCAGCGACTGGCTCGAACATCGCCTGACCGCCGAGCTCTACCTCAATCCACAAAGCCCGGCGCAGGCGCGGGAGCTGCACACCTGGCTCGATCAGCAGCCGCAACTGGCGGCCGTGCTGCCCAACTGGCAGGTATCGATTCAGCTGCAAGGCTGGCCGACCGAGGTGTTTGGCATCATTGATCACCCGACCTATCGC
Organism: Pseudomonas sp. C32; assembly: GCF_030417915.1. Lineage (NCBI taxonomy): Bacteria > Pseudomonadati > Pseudomonadota > Gammaproteobacteria > Pseudomonadales > Pseudomonadaceae > Pseudomonas > Pseudomonas sp. C32. The sequence goes on from NZ_JAUHUK010000006.1 coordinate 51,199, forward strand.
GAGCACTGGCCGTTGCTGGAAGCGTCGGGCGAGCGAGCGTGGGAACAGTTGGCCAAGGAAGACGCGGTGATGCTCAGTGAACAATTGGCCCGGCGGCTGAACGTAAAACTGGGCGATCACCTGACCTTGCCAACACCCAATGGCCCGTGGTCGCCGAAGATCGTCGGGATCTATGCCGACTATGGCAATCCCAAGGGCCATGTCCTGGTCAATATCGATCACCTGCTGCGCGGCTGGCCACAGCTCACGCCGAACCGCTTCAACCTGCGCATCGACCCGGCATCGATCCCCGGGTTTGTCACAACGCTTCAAGCGCGTTTCACCCTGGATGACAGCCGGATTGTCGATCAGGCGCGGCTCAAGGGCTGGTCCACGCAGGTCTTCGAACGCACCTTTGCCGCCACCGCCGCGCTCAACAGCCTGACGTTGTGCGTGGCCGGCGTGGCGCTGTTCATCAGCCTGCTGACCCAGAGCAAAAGCCGCCTCGGGCAACTGGCACCCCTGTGGGCGCTGGGCGTGACGCGTCGGCAACTGATGCTGCTCAACCTCGGGCAAACCTGGTTGCTGGCGTTACTGACCTTGGTGCTGGCGTTGCCACTGGGCATCGCGTTGGCGTGGTGCCTGGACACGGTCATCAACGTGCAGGCCTTTGGCTGGAAACTGCCGCTGCGGGTGTTCCCGCTGCAATTGTTGCAACTGATGGGTTTGGCAATGCTGGCGACGTTATTGGCTTCGGCGTGGCCGCTGTACAGTTTGTATCGCACGCAACCTGCGGACCTGTTGAGGACGTTTGCCCATGAGGATTAAGGTCGGCGTGTTGATGCTGGCGCTGCTGTCGAGTGGTTGCGATCAACCCGCACCGGATGAGAAAGGCTTCGCCGGGCTGGGCAACCAGGCAGCGACGTTCACACCGGTCGTGCCCGGCCGTGCGTTCAGTTTTCCGGCGGATCACGGTCCCCACGACGGCTTTCGCATCGAGTGGTGGTACGTCACCGCCAATCTCAAGGACGCTCAGGGCAACGAATTCGGCGCGCAATGGACCTTGTTTCGCAGCGCCCTGACGGCCGCGCCCGAGCAGGCGGGCTGGGGCAATCAAGCGATTTGGCTGGGTCACGCAGCCGTGACGTCGGCGACGCTGCATCATGCGGCCGAACGCTATGCCCGTGGCGGCGTGGGTCAGGCGGGGGTCAGCCTTGGGCCGTTCAAGGCATGGATCGACGATTGGCAGTTCAGCAGTCAGGCCACGGCGGACAACCCACTGGCACAGATGCACCTGAGCGCACGCGACAAGACGTTCAGCTATCAATTGCAGTTGACGTCGACGCGTCCGCTGGTGCTTCAGGGTGAAAAGGGCTTCAGCCAGAAATCCGAACAGGGCCAGGCTTCGTATTACTACAGCCAGCCGTTTTTCCAGGCCAGCGGCACATTGGAAATCGACGGCAAAAGCGTTCAGGTCAGCGGCCCGGCCTGGCTCGATCGCGAATGGAGCAGCCAACCGCTGACCGCCAACCAGAGCGGCTGGGACTGGTTTTCCCTGCACCTGGACAGCGGCGAGCAAGTGATGCTTTACCGCATGCGGCAAAAGGACGGCGAGCCTTATCTCACCGGGACGTGGATCGACGCCGAGGGCCGGACACAGTTGCTGCACGCGAGTGACATCACCCTCATTCCACAGGACGCCACCAATGTCGCCGGGCGGACAATGCCGGTGCGCTGGGCAATCAAAGTCCCCGGTAAACACCTCGATATCGTGATCAACGCGCTCAATACCCAGGCGTGGATGGATTTGCGCATTCCTTACTGGGAAGGCCCGGTGCGCTTGAGCGGCAGTCATGCCGGGCGGGGTTATCTGGAAATGACCGGGTATTGAAATCAGCCGGAACTCCAAGTGACGGCCCCGCAACTCCGGCGAGCCACGGCCACCCGAAAAATCGAGCGAGGCACGATGTTTTTGCAGGCAGGCGAACTGATCTGGCTCAAGAAAAGCGCTATTAACACGCCGAGCGATGAAACCCTTGCACAAGAAACTGCCAACACTCGCTGTACAACGTCTATGCTGATCGCACACGCGGCGTTGAACCTAGTGGTACGCCGTCTGTTGCCATCTATCACAGGGAAAGCTCTGCCTATGAAACGCCATGCATTGACCAAAGCCATCGCCCTCGCCACTTTGCTGTCCGCCGCCAGTTTTAACGCCGTTGCCGAAGACGTTGCGCTGTCTGAGGTCGTAGTGTCTGATGTGGTCGCCACTAAAGTCGTTTCGGTTGATCCTGCCAACCATCATGTGGTGCTCAAGGGGCCGGACGGCAAAGAGTTTCCAGTAACGCTTACCGACAAAGCGAAAAACCTCGACAAGCTGAAGGCTGGCGATGAAGTCGACATCCGCGTCACTAGCGCCGTCGCCGCCTACCTCGATACTGATATCGACAAAGGCCTGCCAGGCAGCGTCGAACGCGCCGGTGAAGTTCGTGCCGCACCGGGCAGCGATACCCCGGGTGGCGAAGCTTACCGCCAAGTGCAAGTCCAGCTGAAAATCACCCACATCGATTTGGCCAAGAACCAGGTGACGTTCGAAGGGCCGAAGGGCAATACCAAGACTGTCGATGTCAAGAAGCCGGAAGTTCAGGCAAAACTCAAAGACCTGAAAGTTGGCCAGTCGGTGATTGTGACGTACACCGATATCCTCACAGTAACCAGCAAGCACTAAAATCGAGTAGTAGCTCTATATGTGTGGGTTGTTCTTGTGCAAGTTTTGTACAAGAACAACCCGCTTGAATGAACGAACAAGTGAGTTTGGAAATTTCGCCCCATAGTATTTAATTCGACATGTAGTTAAATATCATGTGATAAATTTCATCTTCGCGATACGGACATATCCCGCTACTTCTACTAAAATACCCCTCGTTCGCTCAGTGCCATGGCTCTTTACCAGTGCATGGATTGCCGAGGCCTTTGCACTGGGCGGACTCTTTCTTCATAAGCTAAGCCCCTGATTCAAAATAAAAATGGCAACCGCATGGTTGCCATTTTTTTTGTCTGAATACATGCTCGGTATTTCTTTTTTTCATTGTTTTTGTCGATTAGCCGATTGGTGTCGGTCGGCAAGTTATTGTTTGCAGTTCTCAAAATCACATCGACCAGCAGGGCCGGTCGATGGTTTATGCGGTCCAGCCAGACCTAGCCTACAATCGGGGAGCGCCAGTCATCGGAACCTGAAGTGCCGGAGACTTCGTGAGTCCAGGTAATTTTGCGATAACTGAAATGCACGTCCTGTAAATGGGTGAAGTGCGAGTTTGATGGGTCTTGACAGTTGTGCATGTAGTCCTTGATATCAACGATGATCGCGTCTTCCAGAACAGTGGAGTAATAGTGTTCCTGAGTACCTTGAGCGGAGGTACGGAACCACTGGATTTCGACTTTGGTGATGAGTTCGCCGGAGGTCAGGGCCGCCAACAGTAGCGGCGAAGCCTTGTCGAACACCTTAGTGATCACAGCGGGTTTGTGAATACGTTGACCGGTTGGCTGGCCGGATTGTGCGTCACGCGGAATGATGACTTCGTGGCTGAAGGCCTGAACCATGACCTGGTCTTCGTGGCCTTCCTGATAAGTGTTGCCGACAGAGTCGGCTGTGAACGCGCCGGCAGTGATCAAGCCTTGTTTTTCGCCGGTGACGGACATGTACGCGGGTGTTGCCATGAATGCGCTCCTTGCTGAACGGTGAGAGACCCACGGGAAAAACGGCTCCTGCGGGCCAATGACCTAAACAAGGTCTGTGCCATGGCTAATAAATATCTATAAAAACAGTTGGTTATGTGAATTTTGTGCGACCGGATCACCTGATTTTTCCAGAAAAGCGCGCAAAAACCTGCGCTACGCTGCGCAATGTTTTACGAGCTCGCCCGGAGGGCCTGACAGGTTCGGCTTCAAGCCTTTTTTAACGCGGATATGGTGCTGTGATACGCCATTTCTTGCGCATTACGGCACCAGGCCATTATCGGGCGAAGCGGAACCGTTGGATGGCTTACCGCCTACTTCTCCAGCATTGCCAAACACTGCTCGATCGACCGCTGCTGACATTCGGCATACAACGTCAGTTCATCAATGGTCGATCGTCCCAAGGCCTTCTCAAAGGCGTGCTGATTGGGATGCTCGCCGTAATGGGCTTGTGCCGCGTCCCCAAGGTTCGACTGAAAAATCCCCGCTGCACTGACCGGCAGAAAATCTTCGTACACCAGCGGTTCAATCCGCAGATAGCCGCTGCTGAGCAACGCTTCCAGAGTCGAGGCTTTCAGTGCATCCGGGGCCAGGGTTTTTCCTGTCGTGAAGTAGCGAAAGTACGCCAGATCCTGCTGGCGGATGCCTTCCCAGGTGTCAGGAAACTCGCTGAAATGCTGCGTCATGAGGGCGTTGTAGCGTGCGGCGTTGGCTTCGTTGGGGAAGTCCTTCAATTCGTCCCTCGCGGCATTCAGCAAGCGATCGTAAAGCGCCCGGCCCTTGGGTGTGAGGGCCGCGCCACGCTGTTCGATCTCGCCAAAGCGGGCGCTGTGGCTGCCACGCGTCTCGTGCTGGTCGGTGAAGGCAATCGGCTCATCCAGAGCCTTGAAGCTGGTTTGGCGCAGCAGGATCGGACACTGCCGGCGGGGCGGACCTTCGATCACCGCTTTGGGGGTAATGCCATGGGCCGGCATTTGCGCCTGCACGATGTCGATATCAAGGGTGCGAGGCGTCAAGTGATTAATGTGCGGGCCCTTGAATGCCACGACGTCGGCAATCAGACGATGCTGGGCACTGAGTTGTTGATATTGCTCGGCGGTCACCGTGGCGCTGTGGTGCCAGCGGAAGGTTTCCAGTGCCTGCTCAACGAACTCATCCGCCTCCTGTTCGGTCAGGCCCCCTTGGGTTTCGGCGCGATCAATGAGGTTGAGGGCTGCAGGGGTGAAAATCGAGCGCTGATCGAGCACCGACTGGGCGAACGCCCGCAGTTCAAGGTCTTCAATCAGTTCCAGACGCAGCAGCGAGGTGAACACCCGGAACGGGCTGACCTGCAACGCTGCTTCGTGCACCGCGCGAAACGCCGTGGAATGCACGGGCACCCCGGCCGGTGTCAGGTCGTAGTAACCCACCGGTTGCATGCCCATCACCGCAAACAGTCGGGCGAGTGTGGCCAGTTCCTCGGCGGTGCCGACGCGGATCGCACCGTGGCGCTCCAGGTCCAGGCGTTCGATTTCACCGGTGCTGTTCAGGTGTTTCGCAACCTGTGGATCGCTGTCCAGCACGTGACGGTTGGTTTGCTCCACCAGTGCCATCAACGCGCCGTACAACGGCACTTCCTCGCGATACATGTCAGACATCGCTTTGGAAAATCGTTGGCGGATCAGGTCTGGGCTGACGAAACTCGGGTGGCTCATGAACAGGATTCCTGGCGCGGTGACGTGAAGGATGGGAGAAAAGATCGCAGCCTTCCACGACGCCGACAAACGAAGATTCTGACGAACTTCATTCTTCAAAGGACTGCATCTTTAGTGCAGCCGTTGATCCTGAGGGCTTTCCGAGCGCAGTGATGCCAAAAAGTCCCGATACAGACGCGCTGAACCGGCAGGCACTTCGACCATGGGCATGTGGCCGACGCCGTCCCAGATTTCCACGCGCAGATCGGCGATGCCCTTGCTCCAGATGGCCACGCTGCTGACGTCGATCAACCGGTCCTTGCGGCCCCAAAGCAACAGCGCGGGGGCGGTGATGTCGGGGAGGTGGGGTTCCATCGGCGGGCTGGCACGAAAATCCCGGAAGATTTCTTCGAGATCATCCCTGGACTGTTCGTAGCGCTGGGCAACAGCATCCAGCACCAGTTTCGGCACCCATGGCGGCGACGCCATGGTCATGGCGTAGAAGCGCTGGAACTCTTCGCGCGAGTTGATCAGGAACGGGTTGTGGCCTTTGGCCAAATGACGCTCAAGATCGCTGGGTTCGGGCGAAGTGACACCGGCAGGGTCGATCAGCGCCACCGAGACAATCCGATCCGGATAGTGGGCCGCCAGCCACGCAGCCATGTAGCCGCCCATCGAATTGCCGATCACATGAACTTTCTCAACACCGCAAACATCCAGCAACTGGATCATCCGCTTGGCCTGCAGCGGGATGTCATAGCCGCCACCGGCCTTGAAGCCGGTTTCGCCATGGCCGGCGATGTCCGGGATGATCACCCGATGGGTGCCGACAAAGTGCCGGGCAAAACGCAGCCAGAGGTTCTTGTCGGCACTGAAACCGTGGAGCATCAAGACACTGCTGGTCGCCTCGTAAGGCCCGCCTTGCCAGGTCGAAACGGTCATTTCGGGTATTGGCACGACGATTTTGTGCAACCGGTACAGCTTGGCTTCGACCGCCATGTTCAAGTCATAGACCCAGTAGCCGATGGCCGGGTAGGTCAACCAGCTCCAGGCCAGGAAAACCGCAATAACGACGACCAATAAAAGCATTTCGCGTCTCCCTACTGCTGATCAGGACAAAATGTGATCGGCGGGTTTCAGTACCCGGGTCAAGCGATGAAAGCTGAAGCTGAACCCTGGAAACATGGCGATCACATGACCGCTCTTGCTTTGATACCAACTGTGGCAACCTCCTGACTTCCACACCGTGCGTTCCATTTCACGGTGGATCATTTCAGTGTAGGTACGTTCTGCTTCGGGTCGAACTTCGATGCTGCTTAAACCTTGTGCGTTCAAGGTACGAATGCAATCGAGGATGTAATTCATCTGGGATTCGATGATGAACAGCGCCGATGTATGGCCGATTCCGGTGTTGGGGCCGGTAACGATGAACAGGTTGGGAAAGTCCGGCAGGGCGGTGCCGAGGTAGGCCCGAGGGTATTGCGCCCACACATCCTTGAGTCGGTTGCCGTTTTTTCCCGTTACCGGGTAGGAAATCACCCCGTCAGTAGCATCATAGCCGGTGGACCAGACGATCAAATCCACGTCGATGTGCTGGCCATCCCGGGTGACGATGCCGGTCTCATCGAGGGAGGCGATGCCTTGTTCCTGGTTGTGCAGCGTGACGTTTGACCGGCCCAGCGCCGGGTACAGCGTGCTGGACAGGATCACCCGTTTGCAGCCGATGGTGTAGTCCGGTGTCAGCTTGCGCCGTAGCTCGGCGTCCGGCACCTGGCGCTTGAGGAAGCGTAGCGCTTGATGCTGGACCATGCGCACGGCCGGTTTCGAATACTTGAAGGCAATGACCCGCGTTTCGAATTGCCAGTAGATCATCCAGCGCAGCAGTGTGTAGGCCGGTTTGAGCCCGAGCAGCCAGCGCTGGAAACGACCGAAGGTGCGGTCGGCTCTGGGCAGTACCCAATGCGGTGTGCGCTGGAACACGTGCAAGTGCTCGACGTCCGGGGCAATGGCCGGAATCACTTGGGCAGCGCTGGCGCCGCTGCCGATGATCGCCACGCGCTTGTGGCGATAGTCGTAGGCATGGTCCCAACGGTTGGTGTGAAATGTCTTGCCCTGAAAACGCTCCCGGCCCTCGAAGTGCGGAATGACCGGTTGGCTCAGCGGGCCTGTGGCATTGATCAGGAATCGCGCGCAAAACATGCCTTTGCCCGCAGTGCGCACAGTCCAGTGCTTATTGGCGTCGTCCCATTCGATGCCTTCGACGTTGGCGCCCAGTTCCACCTTGTCCCGCAGGCCGAAGTGTTCCACTACATGATGTGTGTAGCGGTGCAGCTCTGCCTGCCCGGCGAACATTTGCGTCCAGAGAAAAGGCGCAAAGGACAGCGAATACAGGGGGGAGGGGACGTCGACGGCTGCACCGGGGTAGGTGTTCTGGCACCAGGTGCCGCCGAAGAAATCCCGCCGTTCCAGCAGGCGAAAATCATCGATGCCGGCCTTGAGCAAATTGATCGCGGCGCACTGCCCGCCAAATCCGCTGCCGATGATCAACACTTGAAAGGTCTGCATGCGCCTCCGCCTATCGTCATTGATCAACCCTTCCTTCATGTATAGCTGCTTCTGCGTGCATCGGCAGGCACCTGTGCCTGGCGAAATGCCCGGGTATTCAGCCCGTCTGATCGGTGATGGCTATTTAAATTCGCCCTGATAGACTCCAGCACACACGCAACCCCGGTTTTATCGGATTCCGTTCAGTGGCACAGAGGCCCTATGGAAAAAACGGGAGGAAAGGGACTTTCACTGGCCAGGAGGCTCTACACATCGCGAATCCTGGGGATTGCCCTCGGTTTGGTGTGCGTGAGCGCGGCGATGTATCCGCTCGACCCGGCACCGTGGGTCTGGGGATTGATGTTGTTCAATGGCCTGCTGTGGCCACATCTGGCTTACCAATGGGCGCGTCGGGCCAGGGTGCCGTATCACGCCGAATACCGAAACTTGCTGATCGATTCCTTTCTTGGCGGCTTCTGGATCGCTGCCATGCAGTTCAATCCGCTGCCCAGCGCCACCACCGTCTCCATGATGGCAATGAACAATGTCTCCATTGGCGGCCCGCGCTTTCTACTGGTGGGCACGGCTGCGCAGCTGCTGGGTATGGGCGTTGGGGTTCTGATTTTCTCCCCGGCCTTTATACCCGCCACCAGTGCGCTGCAGCTCTATGCCTGTTTACCCTTGTTGTGCCTGTACCCGCTGGCACTGGGCTGGATCTGCTTCCGGCAGGCGCACACCCTTGGCCGGCAAAAGCGTGAACTGCTGGCACTGAGCCGCACCGACAGCCTCACGGGGTTGCTCAATCACGGGACCTGGAAAGATCAACTGGAAGTCGAGTTCCAGCGCTGCAAACGCCAGCAGAAGGGCGGGGCGATTGCGCTGATCGACATCGACCATTTCAAAGCCATCAATGACACCTACGGCCACGTCGCCGGAGACATCGTGCTGCGCCAGCTGAGCAAAATGCTCAAGCAGAACCTGCGGGCAACCGATGTGGCCGGGCGTTATGGCGGTGATGAGTTCTGCGTGATCCTTCCGGATTTGCCGCTGAACCGAGCCGCGACGGTCATGGATGCACTGCGCGACCGATTCTCCACCCTGGGCTATGAGCAGAGTCCGGCGCTGGAAGTCAGCTTGAGCATTGGCCTGGCAGCGTTCAATTCCGACCATACTGACGCGACGCTATGGCTCAATGACGCCGACCAGGCGCTGTATGAGGCCAAGACAACCGGGCGCAATCGGGTTATCTGTTGCGATTGTGACTGGCCGCGACATGAAGTGACGGATTCGGTGTGAGCAAAAACCAGGCTCCAACGATCGCCATTACTCTTTGACTTGCATGAATTCCTCTGCCCAGCGGATGTATTCCTCAGGCTGCGTATAGGTATGGGTAAGCTCGGTCGCGCTCAGATCCGCCCCCTGAGTGAAGATCTGTCGTTGCTCACGCAGGCTGTCGTAAGTGGCCTTGATCGCGGCGAAGTAGGCGCCGTGGCCGTCGATGGTCACGCGTACACCCAGTTCTGCCAGGCGTTGATCGTCGCGTAGCAACGGATTGCCGTAGGTCACCAGCATCAGCGGGACGCTCAGGTGCTCGGCGATCTGCTCCAGGTGATCGAAATCCTTGACCCCGACCATGCAAATCCCGTCCGCCCCGGCAGCCTGATATTGCTGGGTGCGGCTGATGATTTCCTGGACCGGCAGAATGCCCGCGTGGGTTCGGGCGATGATTGCCATTTCCGAGTCGACCCTGGCTTCCAGCGCGGCGCGAATCTTGCCGACACCCTCGGCGACGGTGATCAGGTCAGTGGATTTGCGGCCGAACTGGGCGGGCAGCAAGGTATCTTCTATGGTCAGGGCGGCGATGCCGGCGCGTTCGAGTTCGACGATGGTGCGCATGACATTGAGTGCGTTGCCGTAACCGTGGTCGGCATCGGCAATCACCGGCAATTGAGCGACGCGGCCGATGCGGGTGGCCTGCTCAGCGAATTCGCTGAGGGTGATCAAGGCAAAGTCAGGAGCGCCCAGCACTTGTAACGAGGCGACCGAGCCGCCAAGGATGCCGACTTCGAACCCCAGGTCCGCCGCAATACGGGCCGACATCGGGTCGAAAACCGAGGCGGTGTGGTAGCAGGTTTTGGAAGCGAACAGCTGGCGAAAATTGCGGCGCAAATCTTGATGAGAAAGCCTGGACATATGAGTTCCACCAATGGAATGGAAGGGCTTGAGCAAAAGTGTCAACGCCGAAGGAACAAAAGGCTATCACGCGAACGGGTGGAGAATGATGACGAATTTGCAGGCCGGGACAGATTGAGACCGATGCCGGCTGGTTACGCCGCCACGGCCCGGGGCTGTTGCTTGAGCAGCTGTACCGCGCGCACCGAGTCCCCCGGTTGCAGTTGCAGGCGCTTGGCGGTCAGTCGGTCAACGATCAGCGTTCCGCCCGCCAATCGTGCCCGGGCGCTGGTGATGCGGCAGTTTTCCAGGCGCCGGTTGTGGATGAGCCACTCCGGTGCCTGATCGTCCGGAGTGCCGATGTCCAGTATCAGGTTTTGACTCTCGCGCACGGTGCGGATGCTCGAAATCGGGGCTTCGATGACGGGGCCGGCGTCGAAAATATCGATGTAGCCCTTATGGGCAAAACCCTCGGCGGCGAGGATTTTCAAAGCGTGTTCGGTATGGGGGTGGGCCTTGCCGATCACCGCCTGGGCTTGTTCGGTCAGCAGGCAGGTATAGAGCGGTTGGCGCGGCATCAGTTCGGCGATGAAGGATTTGTTGCCCAGTTCTGACAATTGCTCGGCGTGGCCGAAATCCATCTTGAAGAAGTGGCGGCCCACGCTGTCCCAGAACGGTGAACAGCCGTGTTCGTCAGCACTGCCCCGCAGTTCAGCGATCAGTTTGTCACCGAACAGGTGTGTAAATTCGGCCACAAACAGTAAGCGCCCCAGGGAAAGCAAACGACCGTTACTTCCACGGCGTTCATCGGGGTGCAGGTACAACGAATGGATTTCCGATTGCCCGGTCATTTCATTGCTCAGGAACAGGGTCGGAAGCTGGCGCTGGATGCCAAGGTCGGGCGACTCACTCACCGTGAGCCCGACCCGATAGTTGTACCAAGGTTCTCGCAGACCGATTCCACCCGTCAACGCGCTCACGCCCACGACTTGCTGATCGTCATCTTCGAGCACAAACAGGTAGTCGGCATCGGCACGATCGACCTGCTCGGCGAAAGCCCGCTGGGCCCAGCGGATCTTGTGGGCCAGGCGTTCTTCGTTGAACGGCAGGTTGCTGAGCCCTGTTTCCGCATGACCCACCAACGCCATCAGAGCGGGCAGGTCGGTGATCTGAACCGGGCGGACAATCATGCTGAAGTTCCTTTTTCATGCGTGCTCGGGTGTCGGGAACGGTCCGTAATCACAGCGGGATCAGCCTGATTTCGCTGCCTTCGGTGGCCTTCAGCGCTGAGCACATGGCCGCGTCCAGAATGACAGGCTGCCCGGCGGTGTAGTCGAGCTCGGCGACGATGGCACGGTAGTTTTTCAATGAATCATTACTGAACAGATAGTGACCCCGGGCATCAATGCAAGTACCCGGTCGGACAAGCCCGGAGGTGCTCTGGACGATTGAGCGGATCGTCAACGTGCGCGCGAACAGCGTTGGACCTGCGTCGAAAAGGTCAACGTAGCTGTTGGTCTCAAAGCCTTCTCGTTCGAGGATATCGAAGGCTTCCTGGCCATCGGGATGGATTTGACCGATGCAGTCCTGTGCCGCCTGGGGCAGCATGGGCACGTAGAGGGGGTAATGCGGCATCAGTTCGGCGAGAAAAGACCGGCTTTCCAGACCGCAAAGTCGTTCGGCCTCGACGTAGGGCAAATCGAAGAAGTGTTTGCCGATGGCATCCCAGAACGGCGAGTGCCCTTCATCGTTGCTGTAGCCGACAATTTCAGTGATCACTGCGGCGGCGAAACGTTGCGTGTGGGCGGCGATAAACAACAAGCGCGCACGCGACAGGAGCTCGGAATGTGGCGTGCGTTCCAGGCTCTTGTCGATGTGGAAACCGCGTAAGAGGGTGTGGCCACTCAGATCCTGGCACAACGACAGCGTCGGTACGCCATGCTCGATGTTCAATTCACGCGAGGCGCTGGTGAACGGCCGGTTGCGCAGGCTATAGAACGGTTCGTTGAACCCGGCGGTGGCGAGGATTTCCGAGCAGCCCAACAGGCGTTGCTGCGCAGGGTCTTCCAGGACGAAGAAATAATTTTCCTGGCCAGGGCTCTGGACGTTTTTTTCGAATGAGGCACAGGACTGCCGAATCTTCTCGTGCAATTGTTCGTAGTCGTCGGGCAGGGACGTTACACCCACGAGGCTTTCACGAGCCAGGCGCTGCAATTGGGGCAGGTCGGCTAACTCGACTGGACGCAAGACCAGCATGGAGACACTCCTTGTATCAATGGATTCGGCGCCGGGCCAAATCTGACTATCACTGTCGGTTTTTTACTCACGTCAAATCGGCGGTCATCTGTTCTTGCTCAGGTGTCGCTGTTTTTTTAAGTGTTTTTTGCGTTTAACGGTGTTGGCGCGGATTGATAGTTTTGGTCAGCTTGAACACCACCGCTGATCGATATTCCGGGGTTGCAGAGAGGGTGCCGGGCTCTAGCTGGATGGCGTGATGGGTGCCTCAATCGTTCATTGAAAGCAGTATTTATTTATCGAGTATGGCCTGTCTAGTTAATTTTTGCAGGGTTTCTCCCTGCCCAAAAATGGGGCGAAACCCCCGGTGCCACGGGGAGTCAGTCAACGTAGATCAGCCTTGTAGGGTATTGCCTAAATTGGGGTCGGAGATAGCCGAGTCAGTGGCAAGTAGCCGGTACCCGCGAACGCTGAAAAGACGAAGGCGATTACGCCCGGATGACCATTTCTACGGCACAATTGCGCACGCCCCGTTGCGTGAAGGCGTTTAACGTCCGTTTATAGAGTGATGACCTGTGCAGGCAACCCGTTTGACTCTGATGTGCCACGCTCGAACCGTCGCACAGAAATTGGCGCGCTTTCCTACCGACGAGCCGTTGGAGATGGATTGGCAATCGGCGCAGCAATCCCGATGCACTCAATTCAAGGGAGCCCCGCGCCTGCTGTGCGGCCCCGAATTGCGAACCCGGCAAACCGCCGAATTGTTCGGCAGCGCGCCGCAGATCATCGAAGCCCTGAAGGATTGCGATTTTGGGCGCTGGAGCGGTGTGCGCATCGGTGAACTGCAAAACACCGAACCCGAGGCCCTTCAGCACTGGCTGGAGAACCCCGATTCGGCACCCCACGGTGGCGAGTCGGTGACCCGGCTCTGCGAACGCGTGAGTGCATGGCTGACGTCAGTGCAATCGACACCGGGACACATCGTTGCCATCACCCATCCCTTTGTCATTCGTGCTGCGCTGACGCACGTGTTGCAAGGCGCATCGTTCAATCTGATCGATGTAGAACCGCTGTCGGCTGTGGAATTGCGATTCCAGGGTCGTTGGCGGCTGCGCTTGGCGGGCACGGATCCCGGGGAGTCGCTTGAATGAAAAAGCTATTGGTCATCGGCATCGGTGCGGGCAATCCGGACTACATCACGATGCAAGCCGTAAAGGCGTTGAATCGGGTCGATGTGTTTTTCCTGATGGAAAAGGGCGAAAGTAAAAACCAGTTGATCGAATGGCGCCGCGAGATCTGCGAGCGCTACATCACCGACCGCGACTACCGCGTTGTCGAGGCCCATAGCCCGGAAAGAGCGCGCGGTGACGTGGACTACAAGACCAGTGTCGACGATCTGAACCTGGCCAAACAGCAAACCTTCGAACGCCTGATCAACGAGGAAATGGCTGACGGTCAGTGCGGCGGTTTCCTTGTTTGGGGCGACCCGGCGTTGTACGACAGCACCATCCGTATCTTGCAGGCGATTCTGGCGTCAGGTGTCTGCGCCTTCGAATTTGAGGTGATCCCCGGCATCACCAGCGTCCAGGCCCTGACGGCGCAACACAAGGTGCCGCTGAACCGGATCGGCCAATCCGTCGAGATCACCACCGGGCGACGACTGGCGGCAGGGCAGGCGGGAGAGGCCGACAGTGTGGTGGTGATGCTGGATGCGCAGGATGCCTACCGTCAGGTGGCGGACCAGGAGACAGACATTTATTGGGGCGCCTACCTGGGCACCCCGGATGAAATCCTGATCAGCGGCAAGCTCAAGGACGTGGAGGACGAAATAGCGCGGGTACGCCACGCTGCACGAGAGGCCAACGGCTGGATCATGGATACCTATCTGCTGCGCAAACCCGAGAAATAAGGGCCACCTCACGATAGGGTTTTGACACCGCGCCCGAATCGCTCCCGATACACCGACGGCGGTACGCCAACCACAGAACGGAATGCCACCCGGAAGCTTTCCACCGAGCGATAACCACAGCGCTGGGCGATCTGCTCGGTGTTCTGATCGGTGCTTTCCAGCAGTTCGCGGGCGCGCCCCAGACGTTCATGTTGCAGCCAGGTTTTCGGGGACTGGCCGCTGGCCTCGGTAAAACGGCGCAAGAACGTACGTTCGCTCATGGCCGCTTCGCTGGCCAGGTCGCGCACTTCAAGCGGTTCGTGCAGGCGCTCCCGCGCCCACTGCATGATGCGGGAAAGATCGCTGCGCGGTGTAGGACTGACCGGCGTCGGAATGAATTGCGCCTGGCCACCGGTGCGTTGCGGCGACATCACCAGCCGCCGCGCCACGGCATTGGCCACTTGCGTGCCGAAATCCCGCGCCACCAAGTGCAAACATGCATCGATGCCCGCAGCGCTGCCGGCGGACGTGATCAATTGGCCCGAGTCGACATAGAGCACGTTCGGGTCCACCAGGATGTTGGGAAAACGTTCGGCGAGCTCCGTGGTGTAGCGCCAGTGCGTGGTGGCGCCATGCCCGTCGAGCAAACCGGTTGCGGCCAGCACGAACACGCCGGAACAAATCGACAGCAAACGCGCGCCTCGGGCATGAGCCTGGCGCAGCGCCGCGATCAACTCCTCGGGCACCGCCGCACTGCGGTCGCGCCAGCCGGGAATGATGATGGTCCGGGCGTCTGCGAGCAGTTCCATGCCGCCATCGGCCAGCACCTGGATGCCGCCCATGGCACGCATCGGGCCTTGGTCGACGGCAACGATGCGATGGGCATACCACGGGAACTCGAATTCCGGGCGTGCCAGGCCAAAGATTTCCACGGCGATACCGAACTCGAAGGTGCAAAGGCCGTCGTAGGCGAGAATCGCGACCAATCCTGGGTTGGGTTGCATTTGGCGGAAAACTCCCGGTTAGTGTCTTGTGCGCCACTGTAGCGGGAAGAACGGGACGGATAAAGTCTTCTCACACCTGACGACACTTTGGAGTACTGCCCATGCCCAGCCTGGTTCGCGACATTCCCGCCGCCCCATCGGCCATCGCCCTGATGCATTTCAGCAACCGTCTGACCTTCGAAACCGATTGTTCCGACGTCTATACCAGTCAGCAGCACGGTGAAGTCGATTTCATTCTGGTGGATGTGCGTGGGCCGCTGGCGTTCGAGCGCGGTCATGTGCCGGGCGCGATCAATATCCCGGGCCGTCTGCTCACGGCCGAAGGGTTGGCGAGCTACACGAAAAACAACCTGTTCGTGGTCTATTGCGCCGGGCCTCACTGTAATGGTGCCAATAAGGCTGCGGTGAAACTGGCGGCATTGGGTTACCCGGTCAAGGAGATGATCGGCGGCGTAACCGGGTGGCTGGATGAGGGGTTTGCGTTGAGTACCGAAGAGCTGAAATCGCCCGTTGCTGCAATCGGTTGCGAATGCTGATCTGAAAACACCGCACAAAATACTGTTCTCATCCCTGTAACTTTTTGTCGCTTCAGCACAATTTACCCTCCCGTTGCCACTCTAGACTGCCGGCCACTTCGGTTTTCGCCCATAAAGCGGTCACCGAACGCTGCCAATCGAAGCTGCCAATAAAAGTCTCCGCACACGGGAGTTATAAATGAAGAAGCTAGTGATGTTCGGTGCCCTGGCACTGTCGATGTTGTCCCTGACCGCCGTGGCCGAAGACGCCAAGCCGATCCGCATCGGTATCGAAGCCGGTTACCCGCCATTCTCGATGAAAACCCCTGACGGCAAACTCACCGGTTTCGACGTGGACATCGGTGATGCCCTGTGCGAACAGATGAAAGTGAAGTGCACGTGGGTCGAGCAAGAGTTCGACGGCCTGATCCCGGCCCTGAAGGTCAAGAAAATCGACGCGATCCTGTCGTCCATGACCATCACTGACGATCGCAAGAAGAACGTCGATTTCACCATCAAGTACTACCACACCCCAGCGCGTTTCGTGATGAAGGAAGGCTCCGACGTCAAGGACCCGCTGACCGAACTCAAGGGCAAGAAAGTCGGTGTACTGCGCGCCAGTACCCATGACCGCTTTGCCACCGAAGTGCTGCAGCCAGCCGGGATCGTCCTGGTGCGTTACGGCTCCCAGCAGGAAGCCAACCTGGACATGGTCTCCGGTCGCATTGACGCGCTGCTGGCGGACTCGGTCAACCTGGACGACGGTTTCCTGAAAACCGACGCCGGTAAAGGCTTTACATTCGTTGGCCCTGAGTACAACGATCCGAAATACTTCGGTGGCGGCGCCGGCATTGCCGTGCGCAAGGGCGATACCGCCCTGGCCGAGAAATTCAACACCGCGATCACCGAAATCCGCGCCAACGGCAAGTACAAGCAAGTGCAGGACAAGTACTTCAAGTTTGACGTTTACGGCGAGTAATCCAGCCGTTTGGAAAAGTGGCAACCGTTGACGCGGTTGCCACTTTTTTTGTGTTCATGATTTATCCTGCCTAACACATTTCTTACCTGTAGGAGCTGGCTTGCCAGCGAAAGCGATCTGACAGTCACATCCTTTTCGACGGTGCCGACGTCTTCGCTGGCAAGCCAGCTCCTACAGGTTTTGTAGGAGTTCGCAATGCAACGCATCGACCATCCTCTGCCCTGGAGTCACCTGGGCAGCGAGCGCACCCTCAGTGTGTTCCGTTACGGCGCCGGTACTCGCAAGGTGTACATCCAGGCCAGCCTGCACGCCGACGAGTTGCCGGGCATGCGCACCGCCTGGGAACTGAAAAAACGCCTGGCCGAACTCGAAAGCCAGGGGCAGTTGAACGGCGTGATCGAGTTGGTGCCGGTGGCCAATCCCATCGGTCTCGATCAGCACTTGCAAGGCAGCCACATGGGCCGCTTCGAGCTCGGCAGCGGTAAGAACTTCAACCGTTCGTTCGTTGAACTCAGTGCCCCGGTGGGCGAGTTGGTTGGTGATCGCCTGGGCGCTGATGCCGAGGCCAATATCGCTCTGATTCGCCAGACCATGGGTCAGGTCCTCGACGGGTTGCCGCCTGCGGCGTCGCAACTTGAAGCGATGCATCGCCTGTTGCTGCGCCATGCTTGCGATGCCGACATTACCCTGGATTTGCATTGTGATTTCGAGGCGGCGATTCACATTTACGCTTTGCCGCAACACTGGCCGCAGTGGCAATCCCTGGCGGCTCGGTTGAAGGCCGGGGTCGCGTTGCTGTGTGAAGATTCTGGTGGCAGTTCGTTCGACGAATCCTGCTCCTCTCCATGGTTGCGTCTGGCCCGGGCATTCCCTGAAGCGGCGATTCCGCCGGCCAACCTGGCGACCACGCTGGAGCTGGGCAGTATGGGGGATACCCGGGTCGATCAGGCCCAGGCCAATTGTGAAGCGATTCTGGGGTTTCTGGCCGAGCAGGGGTTCATCAAAGGCACCTGGCCGGCAGCACCGAGCGAATGCTGCGAAGGTATGCCGTTCGAAGGCACCCAATACCTGTTTGCACCGCACCACGGGGTGGTCAGTTTTTTGAGGGAGGCCGGTGAGTGGGTGGAGAAGGGCGATGCGCTGTTTGAGGTGGTCGATCCGTTGAGTGACAAGGTCACGACGGTGTGCGCCGGCACCAGCGGCGTTCTGTTCGCCATCGACCGCGGGCGCTACACCCAGCCGGGTACGTGGCAGGCGAAAGTTGCCGGGCGCGAGCCGATTCGGGCGGGCAAGTTGATCAACGACTGACTCAACTCTCCTACAGGCATAGGCGATGAGAGATGTTAGGCTCTGCCCGAATCCTGCGCTCTGTGAAGGAAGGTTTATGTTGAAGATTCTCGCTTTGCTTACGCTGCTGGTATCCACCGCTGTCCACGCCCAAACCCCGCCGCTGCAAACTGACCTGCCACTCAAGTACCTGGAGCAGGCCAACGCCGAATCGACCCATCAACCCCTGGTGATTTTTCTACACGGGTATGGCAGTAACGAGCACGACCTGTTCGGCATCAAGGATGATTTACCTGCGCAATACAACTACCTGTCCGTGCGGGCCCCGATGGTGATGGAGGCGGGCAGCTATCAGTGGTTTCGCAAGAAGGGCGAAGGCGCCTACAACGGTGAGACGGATGATCTGAAAGCCAGCGGTCAGGTGCTGCTGGATTTCATCACTCAGGCCGCGAAGAAATATCACACCGAACCCGAGAAAGTGTTCCTGGTGGGTTTCAGCCAGGGTGCGATCATGTCCTACGAAGTGGCGCTGCGGCATCCGCAGGCGGTCGGCGGGATTGCGGCGTTGAGCGGGCGGATTCTGCCGGTGCTCAAGTCCGAACTCGAGCCCGATGAAAAACGCCAGTCGCTGGCGATTTTCATCGGTCATGGCGAGCAGGACAAACGCTTGCCGTTGAGTGACGGCAGCGAGGCCAACAGCCTGTTGCAGAGCGTGTCACTCGAACCCGAGTTCCACGCCTATCCAGGCCTGGGGCACAGCATCAGTGCGACAGAGATTGAAGATTTGAGCGCCTGGTTGCAGCGTCTCAACCCTTGAATCTCACTTGCCGCTGACGATCTGTTTGATCAGGGTTTCGTGGGCCGCCATGTCGCCGGGGCGGGAAATGACCTGAACCACTGCCATGCGCTTGCCGGACGCCGCCATCAGGGTTGTGTTGAGGGTCAGACCGCCGCCTTGAGTGGCGGTGCCGTCTACCTGGCGAAGGCCCAGCCCGGTTTTCTGGGTCAGGCTTTTTTCGCTGAGCTTGTTGTAGTCCGGCAGGGACCTGTGTTGTGCCGTCTCGAAATCGGCCGCGGTGCCGTCGAGAAACTCGCCGTCGTTGTCCTTGACGCTAAGATCATTGGGCAGGCTGTTTTCAGCGGCGATCACCACAGTCTTGGTGGTTTCGTTGCTGTACATCGTGCCGCTCGCGCCGTTCGGACTGGTGGGCAACGGATTGGCGATGAAGCCCTTCGGCAAGTTGAAGATGAACTTGCCACCGAGCATCGAAACTTTATGCGCTGGCGCATTGCTGGATGTGGCCGTGGCGGCGTGCACATTCAAAGCCCCCAGACTTGCCGCCGCTGTCAGCAACAGGACCAGGGCTTTTTTAGTGAACAGTGACATTGAAATCTCCAGGGGGGGCGCGCGGTGAGGCGTGATCATCCCATGGGCACTGTCGATGACTCCAGTGCTGACTAACAAGCGGTCACTTTCCCTGGGTAGAGCGATCCTCTGCGACGGGCACATTTGCTGCCGTCCCGACCGGCCGCGCCAGCAGGCGTTTGGTCACGCCGAGCATGGCGATGGAAACCGCAACGCCCAACACAAATGCGTTAAGGCCCATATCGGGCAGCGTCAGCGCCAGGACAAGGCAGAACGCGGCGAATGAATACATCCCGGTGGCGGTGGCGCGCAGCAATGCGGCAGTGAACGCCGGGCCACGGGTTTGCTGGGAAAACACCGCCATCACGCTACCCAGTACCGGGAACACCGCGAGCAAGCCGCTCCAGCGGTCGCCGACGGTGCTGGCCAACAGCGTCACGAACAAAGTGAGCAGGGCGCCGGCGATCATCCGCAAAATCAGTTTGTCGGATTTGGGCGCCGGGCCGTTGATGACCGGTTGCACCGCAGGGAACAGATACGGCGCAGCGAGCAACGCAATCGCGGCGGCGCACACCGAAAACACCAGGGACGCCGGGATCAGCGACAGCACGATGGCCACGCCCGCCCAGACGGACAGCGAAACCGTCAATGCCAACGGCCATTCGGCGCGTTGTGCAACCTGGGCGTAGGTCACGCAAAAGGCAATCATCGCGAACATGGCCGACAACGCGGCGGTTGCCGATTGCGCGGCGAACACCTGACCTTGTTCGATGGCGAGGAAAAACAGAATCGGCCCGACCACCACCGGCAATCCCGACAACCAGCCCGCCACGCTTGGTCCCCAACGTTTACCGGCAAGGGAAATCAGCAGCAGGAATCCGGGAATTACCAACAGTTTCAGGATCAACACGCGTACATCTCCGACCTGTATGAGGCCGTAACGTTAACATCGCGCCGGGTCGATTGCTCTACGGATTCATGGGTTTTGTATACAAACTACGGTCCGACCTTTGTAGGAGCGAGCCTGCTCGCGATGGTCGTTAACGATGACGGGTTTTGTCTGGGGAAATGGGGCGCCTACAGGTTCATCGCGAGCAAGCTTGCTCCTACAGGGATTGGTGCTCGCGATGATCGATAACGCGGTCCACCTGAAAAAACGCAGGCATAAAAAACCCGGTGAGACTTGCATCGCACCGGGGGGTGTTGCCAGGCGGCGTGGTTCTTCGTGGGTCCCCGCGCCGTCTGTTGAACGCTGTTGGCTTACGCCCGCTCGAGCGCCAGTGCCACGCCTTGACCACCACCGATGCACAGGGTGGCGAGGCCTTTCTTGGCGTCGCGCTTGATCATTTCATGCAGCAACGTCACCAGCACGCGACAGCCCGAAGCACCGATCGGGTGACCGAGGGCGATGGCGCCGCCGTTGACGTTGACCTTGTTCAAGTCCCATTCCAGGTCCTTGGCCACGGCCAGTGATTGTGCGGCGAACGCTTCGTTGGCTTCGATCAGGTCCAGTTGGTCAACGGACCAACCGGCCTTGTCCAGGCAACGACGTGTGGCGGACACCGGGCCGATGCCCATGATCGCCGGGTCCACGCCTGCGTTGGCGTAAGCGGCGATTTTCGCCAGCACCGGCAGGCCCAGGGCCTTGGCTTTGTCGGCGCTCATCAGGATCACGGCGGCGGCGCCATCGTTCAGGGACGAAGCGTTACCGGCGGTCACCGAACCGTCCTTCTTGAACGCGGCTTTGAGCTTGCCCAGGGATTCGGCGGTGGTGCCGGCCCGTGGCTGCTCGTCGGTGGCGAAGGACAGCGGATCGCCCTTGCGCTGGGGGATCAGGATCGGCGTGATCTCGTCGGCAAAACGCCCGGCTTCGATGGCAGCCACGGCTTTCTGCTGCGAGGCGGCGGCGAAGGCATCCTGCTGCTCGCGCGTCAGGTTGTACTTCTCGGCCAGGTTCTCGGCGGTGATACCCATGTGGTAATCGTTGAACGCATCCCACAGGCCATCGCTGATCATGGTGTCGACGATTTGTGCATGACCCATGCGCAGGCCGGTGCGGGCACCGGGCATGACGTAGTTGGACAGGCTCATGTTTTCCTGGCCGCCGGCGATGATCACGTCGGCATCGCCGCAACGAATCGCCTGGGCACCCAGGTGGAGGGCCTTGAGGCCCGAACCGCAGACCTTGTTCAGGGTCATGGCCGGTACGGCGAAGGGCAGACCCGCCTTGATCGAGGCCTGGCGCGCAGGGTTTTGCCCGGCGCCGGCGGTCAGAACCTGGCCCATGATCACTTCATCGACTTGCGCAGGGTCCAGGCCGGTTTGCGCGAGCAACTGGCGGATCACCGCAGCGCCCAGGTCCACCGCGGACACATTGGCCAGGGAGCCCTGGAAACTGCCGATCGCGGTGCGCGTGGCAGCAACAATGACGACGTCTTGCATGGAAAATTTCCTCACTGGTCAGCGAACTGCATTTCCGGCACATGTTCCGGCACGATCAGTTTACCGGCAGTCTTGGCGATGATCTCTTCGACGCTGACACCCGGCGCGCGCTCTTTCAGAATGAACGCGCCGTTGTCGATTTCCAGGTAAGCCAGGTCGGTCAGCACGCGCTTGATGCAACCGGCACCGGTCAGCGGCAGGCTGCAATGGTCCAGCAGCTTGGACTCACCGTCCTTGGAGGCGTGGGTCATGATGACGATGATGTTGTCTGCGCCGGCGACCAGGTCCATCGCGCCGCCCATGCCCTTGACCAGTTTGCCGGGAATCATCCACGAGGCGATGTTGCCTTGGACGTCGACTTCAAACGCGCCCAGCACGGTCAGGTCGACATGGCCGCCGCGGATCATGGCGAAGGACTCGGCCGAGGAGAAAATCGACGCGCCGGTCCGTGCGGTCACGGTTTGCTTGCCGGCGTTGATCATGTCGGCATCGATGGTTTCTTCAGTAGGAAAAGGACCCATGCCCAGCAGGCCGTTTTCCGACTGCAGCATGACTTCCATGCCTTCAGGGATGTAGTTGGCGACCAGGGTCGGAATGCCGATGCCCAGGTTCACGTAGAAGCCGTCCTGCATTTCGCGGGCGACGCGTTGAGCCATTTGTTCGCGGGAAAGTGCCATTGTTGTTATTCCTTCATTCGGTCCGGGGGCAGGGGATCACTTACGTACGGTGCGCTGTTCGATGCGCTTCTCGAACGTGCCGCAGATGATCCGGTCGACGTAGATGCCAGGGGTGTGGATCTGCGCCGGGTCCAGCTCGCCGGGTTCGACGATTTCTTCGACTTCGACCACGGTGATCTTGCCGGCGGTGGCGGCCAGCGGGTTGAAGTTCTGGGCGGTATGACGGTAGATCACGTTGCCGAAGTGGTCGGCTTTCCAGCCTTTGACGATGGCGAAGTCACCGGTGATGGATTCTTCCATCAGGTACTGTCGACCGTGGAATTCGCGCACTTCCTTGCCATCGGCAACCGGAGTGCCGACGCCGGTGGCGGTGAAGAAGGCCGGGATGCCGGCACCACCTGCGCGCATTTTTTCGGCGAGGGTGCCTTGGGGGGTCAGGACCACTTCGATAGCGCCGCTCAGCAGCTGCTCTTCGAACATCTTGTTCTCGCCCACATACGAAGCGACCACTTTGCTGATCTGGCGGTCTTCCAGCAGCACGCCGAGGCCGAAACCGTCGACGCCGCAGTTGTTGGAAACCACGGTCAGGTCGCGAGTGCCTTTGCGCTTGATCTCGTTGATCAGGTTTTCCGGGATCCCGCACAGGCCGAAGCCGCCAGCGATAACAGTCATGCCGTCTTCAAGACCTGCCAGAGCTTCCTCGTAGGAACTCACGCGCTTGTCGAAACCTGCCATATGCACCTCTTTTATTCTTTGTGGGCGGCTGGCTAGCCGTATGGGGAAGAGTGTCTCTCTGTGCGATTAATTTGTTAAGTTGATTTTTATGGAATATTGATTGATAAAACTCATCAGGCGATGAAATATGCAGACCTGTAGGAGCCGGCTTGCTGGCGATGGCGGCGGATAAGGCCAACATCGATTTCGCTTACCATGTTGCAATCGCCAGCAAGCCGGCTCCTACAAGGTTCAGTGGTTCATTCATTCTGGAGCTAAGCGACCCATGACCGTCAAGCAGATCCGCGCTTTCCTGGCCGTGGCCCAAAGCCTGAGTTTTGCCGTGGCCTGCGAGCGCCTGCACCTGTCGCAATCGGCCCTGAGCCTGACCATAAAGGCATTGGAAGAAGGGCTGGGCGGGCGGTTGTTCACCCGCAACACGCGCAACGTGGCGCTGACTGCCGAAGGCGAAGCCCTGGTGCCGCTGGCGCGTCGGTTGATCGCCGATTGGGACAATGCCGAAGACGATCTGCGCCAGCGCTTCACCCTCCAGCGCGGCCGCGTGACCCTGGCGGCGATGCCGTCGTTTGCCGGCAACCTGCTGCCACCGATCCTCAAAACCTTCCGCGCCCGCTATCCGAACGTCAACGTCACGGTCAACGACGTGATCAACGAGCAAGTGCTGGAAATGGTCCGTGACCGACAGGTGGAGCTGGGTGTGGCGTTCGAACCGACCCAGAACTCATCGCTGATGTTTACGCCGTTGTATGTCGATCGCTTCGTGGCGGTGGTGCCTCGGGACTCGCCGTTGGTCGAGCTGGATGAAATCGACTGGCAGACGTTGCTCAAGGAGCCGTTCATCACATTGCAGCGACCGTCCACCGTGCGGGTGATGCTGGAAGAGCACTTGCAGGCGCGAGGCATGAAATTGCCGGTGGAGTTTGAAAGTCATCAATTGGCGACGGCTGGGCGGATGGTCGCCAGCGGGCTGGGGGTGAGCGCGGTGCCGGCGTTGTGTGCGGGGCAGATGCGTGAGCTGGGCGCGCACTGCATTACCTTGCGCGACCCGGTGGTGGAACGGGCGCTAGGGGTGTTGACGCTGCCAGGAAGTGAGTTGTCGGCGGCGGCACAGGCGTTGTTTGATGTGCTTAAAGAAGAAAACCTGGGACAACGATTCTCTTGAGTCTGTGACCCTGGAGGAGTGAGCTTGATCGCGATGGCAATGGACCAGATACATCAAGGTCGCTGACCCACCACCATCGTGAGTGTGGCGTTATTTACGCGCTTCCAGAATCAGGTTGAACGGTGTTTCCGTGGCCCGGCGGAAGCTTGAAAAGCCGGCTTCGGTGAACACTTTGCGCAACCGCGCTTCACCCGCCTGGGCTCCGAGCCCGAGGCCGACTTCCTGTGACAGCGAGTTCGGCGTGCAGATGAAGGTCGAGGCAGCGTAGAACAACCGGCCCACCGGGTTGATGTTCTCGTCCAGCGAGTCGTTGGCGAACGGTTCTACCAGCAGCACCGTGCCGTCGGGCTTCAACGATTCATAGGCGTGTTTTGCCGCGCCAACCGGGTCGCCCATGTCGTGCAGGCAGTCGAAATAGCACACCAGGTCATAGTCATCGCCGGGGAAGCTTTTCGCGGTGCCCTGGAAGAACCGCGCCCGGTTGCCCACGCCGCCTTCTTCGGCGCGCTGGGTGGCCACGGTGACGGAGGGCGCGTGGTAGTCAAACCCGACGAAGCGCGAATCCGGGAACGCCTGGGCCATGATCACCGTCGAGGCACCATGGCCGCAGCCGATGTCCGCCACTTTGGCCCCCGCCTCGAGTTTGGCCACGACACCGTCGAGGGCCGGCAGCCATTTGGCGATCAAGTGCGCTTTGTAGCCAGGCCGGAAGAATCGCTCGGTGCCGCTGAACATGCACGGATGGTGATCGCCCCAGGCCAGGGCGCCGTTGCCGCGCATGGCGTTGACCAGTTTGTCCTTATCGTGGAAAAACGACGCGACCACGCCGATACCGCCAGCGATGTAGACCGGTGAGTCTTCGATGGCCAGGGCCAGGGCTTGTTCTTCGGGGAGGCGGAATTGACCGTCGGCGTGTTCCATGTAGCCGGAAGCGGCGTGGGCGCTGAGCCATTCGCGCACCAGTCGGGGGTTGCAGCCGGTTTTTTCGGCAAGGGCTTCAGGGGTGATCGGCTGGCTGTCGGCCATGGCCCGGTACAGACCGAGCTCCTCGCCGACGATGACATTGGCCAGCATTGCCGCGCCGCCCATGTCATTGACCAGTTTGCCCATGAAGTCATTGAGTCTGGCCTCGTCCATCACGTGTGCTCCTTTAGCAGGATCACGGTCCAGAGGCATGGTTCGCCTGGCCTTCGCCACTGGGCGGTGGTCGTAGGAATGTGCAGGACGCCAAGCCCGTCCTGTGTGCCTTAAGTTTAGTTCGGGCGTTGTACTGCGCGGGCTGGAGCGACGAAAGCGACAGTTCCGTGACCGGCACCGAACTCTGTAGGAGCGAGCTTGCTCGCGATGGACTCAAGAGCGCTGCGTTCATTCAGTAGACACGCGTCAGCGTTAACGACCATCGCGAGCAAGCTCGCTCCTACAGGGGGGATTGTGGTGTGTCGAGTTTCTCGCCGCTGAACCCCAGGCTTTGGCCGACGGTCCCTGGCCGTCATTCATGGTGGAACTGGCACACTACGAATGGGTGGAAATGGCGCTGCAACAGTCCGATGCCGAGCCATTGCCTGCCACCGATGCCGGGTTGTTGCTGGATCAGCCCTTGCGGATATCGCCGCTGGCCTGGCCGTCAGGGTACGAGTGGCCGGTGCAGTTGGGCGGACCCGGTTATCAGCCCGACGTGTTGCCCAACCAATCAGGAGGGTGGGGGTGCGTGCTGTAGAAGTGGCGCATTTGCGTGAGATCACGCTCGAACCACTCGCTGATCCATTGGCTGTACTGAGCTTGCGCTTCGCTTTCGAGCCATGGTTGCTGAAGGCAATCGAACACTGCCTGCGCGGCTTGCATGCCAGTCATCAATGCCTTGAGTACGCCGTGCGAAGCTGCGGGGTCGAGAACACAGGCCGCATCGCCCACCCTGAAAAAGCCGGCACCGGCAGGCGACGTGCTGATACGCCAGCTCACATCGGCCCCACGAACCGGCCCCACGGTGGGCAACACCTGCAGGCGTTCAGGCACGGTTCGGAACAGGTGTGATCGTTTGTCGAAACACAGGCGTGTCCAGTGCAACACCCGATCGTCCACCCGGGCTATCCATGTCCAGCCATCGAGGTCGGCGAGCAGATGCGGGGCTTGTTCGTAGGGATGTATGCAACCTTTGTGGTAGCCGTATCGGGCAATCAACAGCGGCGAATGGCGACGCAGTGCCGACGGGTAATGTCGGTTCAGCCAGCCCGTCGCGCCGCTGGCATCGATCACGTAGGGTGTAAGCAGAGAACCTGCATCGGATTGCAAGCCGATCACTCGCCGGTTACGCGTCAACAGGCCCCGGGCCTGGCAAGGCTGCAACACGGTAACTCCCAGCCCCACGGCCTGTTGCAGCAATACAGAGTCGAGCCTTGCCCGGGTAATCTGAAAACCTTGCCAGGGCTTGGCGTCATCCCCGCCAAAACCATTGAAGCGAGGCGGACCGTCCCACTGCACCCACTGGCCGGTAAAGCGGATCGCATCCTTGCATAGGAGATCAGCCACCCCGAGTTGCCGCAGCAGCGGTTCAATACCCGGATGCAGGCTTTCCCCCGGTCGAAACCTTGGAAAGCATCGACCTTCGAGCTGCGCCACTCGCAGTCCGCGTTGCGCACAACTGATCGCCGCCGCGCTGCCTGACGGGCCGCCGCCGACCACCACCACATCAAAATGATTCAAGGGCAATCTGCCAGGGCGACGACTCGTGTTTGATCAAGATCGCTCCGGCACTGACGAACAGGCTTACCTGACGGAGGATTTCTACGTTGCGCAGTTTGAAGTTTTTTTCCGGGGTCCAAATGATTCCGTGTTTATACATTTGAAAGCGGTGCACCCATCCGCTCAGTTGCAATCCGGCTTCCTGTTGGGCTGCTTCGAGTTCGAGATCGGGCCGCTGCACGAGAATAAAAGACAGCAACGGCCACGAATTGCGTTTGTCTTTGGCACTGATCCCCAGCACGTTGTACACACGATGCATCGAGAGCACGCGGTCTGTGTACGCTTGAGCCGTGGTGTTGCCGGTCGTTTGCAGGCTGAAACCCCCATCAAGCGCCACCCGGGTGTAGTCGGTGTAATCGTAGGCGAAGTATTGAGCGATCCAGTGGCCCGCATCATTGATCAACTGCGGCCCGCGCTGCCCATCCCAGGCTATGCCTTTTTCCCCGTTTTCCTCGTCTGTCAACGGGATGATGGAATGAAGGCTCCTCCGCGGCTCAAAGGTACGCGCCGAATCCGGAGCCACACCTGGCCAGTAGGAGCCCAGGGCCGCGCAGATACGCGCATCTTCTGTAAACGGGCTGGCCATCTTGTATCCCACAAGTGACCGGTCGTTTGTTCCGCTTTGTTGGCGATCGTTTCCGACTTCCCAGCCCGGGCCGAAGACGCCGGCCGCGGCATCCGGCAACGAGGAGGGGCGGGCAACAGTCGCGATGATGTTTGCTGTCGATGTCGAGCCCGCTTCACGGGGCAATCCCACTATTGCCGTGACCCCGCGATCCTCCGTCGAAAACGGTTGATCCTTCAGATTCAAGTTGGCGCAATGCCGCACATTCGACAATGCATCCAGCCTGGTATGCCAGATCGCTTCACCGGGCAGGACGCGATCGGCCCAGCGTTTGAGTTGACGCTGGCTGCAGAACGGGAAGAAATCCGGAGCGCCAATGACCGAATAGGCCGCTACCGAAGGAGTGAAAATCTCCAGTGAAGGGCTGCGAGCCCGGACCCAACCGTCCGCCGTACCGTCATGATAGTGCAGTGCACGATAGCCGCCCGCCTTGACGATTCCGTCCACATCTTCCCGGTCATTCAAATCCTCGATGCTTCCATCCTCACCTACCTTATGGCGTCCATGAATCATGCCGCCGGTGTCCGGCGGCATCTGGAAAGACAAGGGTTCGCCTTGGTGGAAGACCGGTTCGACCAGCCGGGGTTTGGGCTGTGGCAGCAGCAAGCCCGGCCCAAGGTCTGCTTGTATCGCCCAGTTAGCCAGGCCTTCGGTGATGACGAATGGCGGCTGGCTGATTTCCGGTTCCTGCCAGCCCGTGTCGTTATGGCGTAGATGAATGTGCCGTAGCTTTTCGTTGATGTGATGAGTATCCAGCTCAAGTATCAAATCCATCCCGGCCAGGCACTGCGGACCTTCGAACACCTTGTGCAGCGGCACCCAGAAGTCCAGCTCGTGATCAATGCCGTCCTGTAAATCCATCGGCCCGAAACGTTCGGCGTCTCCCTTGTGTTGCATGGCGATATAGGCGCTGTAACGCACGGGCATGACCCGGATACCGTACGCGTCATCTTCGACGAAGGGCAGGAAGCTGCGCAGTTCAGGATCGTAGCGTGCGTCAGCGGTACCCACGCGGGCGATGCCGGTGCGGGAGAAGCACAAGTCGGCGTGTTGACCGTGCACAGTGTCAGCGGCGCAGCGGTATTCGCTGGCAAACACCGCCAGCGCCAAGGGAGCACCATCGGCTTTTTGCCGGAGATCTTCGAGTGTGGGTGGATTTACGCCGAAGACAAAGTTGAGAACAGCTTCAATTTCGGCAGGCGTGGGAAACCGTTGCAGAGGCAGGCCACCGGCGTCGAGCGTGACTCCGGGAGAGGCGAGGGCGTGATACAGCAAACTACGCGATGGCTGAGCAGATTCAATCGCCCGGATGCCGTCACTGGAGAAATCCTCAAAGCCTGGCAGACGACGATCGATGGTCAACGGCTTGTTCAGTTCGACGTCGAGCGGCTGGGCCAAAATGTCCAGGCCATGATTGAGCAACAACGAATGCCATCCCCCTGGCGCCAGTCGCGTGCACGCTCGGGTCACTGATTCGAGCAGGTTCATTGGCGTGTCTCGTTGATGCTGTGGGGGGACATTGCACAACAGCAAGGGGGATCTGGCTACTGTCAGATCTGACAGGGGTGATCAGTGGTCGAGAGTGATAACTTCAGTTACGCAACACAAGCTTGAGCTCTGCGCATAACCCGCCACCCTCACGATGGCTCAACGTCAACGCCCCACCAATCGCCAACCCCAACCCCGTGCCGCCGGTGCTGCGGTTGCGCGAATTTTTCACGCGGTAGAAAGGTTGCATGACCTGCTTCAATTCTTCTTCGGCAATCCCAGGGCCGCGGTTCATGACGGTGATCAACAGGCTGCCGTCGGATCGGGTTTCCACGTTCAGCTCAGCGGCGCCAGCGAACTTCAATGCGTTGTCCGTCAGGTTGACCAATACCCGGCGCAGGGCGTGGGGGCGGATGGCGATTCTCACGGCCAGCCAGGTGCAGGCGACGTGCTGCTGGCCAACACTTCTTCTGAAGGGATCGGCCGCGTCAAAAATGGCGTGCTGGAAACCGTGCCGAAAGTTGTCAATTACATCGTCAGCAAGGTCAAGGCGGACAGCGCCGGGGACAATGCTCGTGGCGCGATGCCGTCGTTGGCCGGCGCCGTGCAATGGCTCAACTCGCCAGCGCTCTCCAACGAATCGCTCAAAGGCAAAGTGGTGCTGGTGGACTTCTGGACTTTCGACTGCATCAACTGCCACTTCGGCGAGGCCGTTATGACGAACAGGAGAAGATGATTCAGCAGTTGTTGGAGGAGGCCAGGCAAGGCGCCACGGCACCCGACGCTGCATAGCACGCAAGATCAATGGCTCAGAGCGTTTGCACGCTGAGCCATTTTTCGTGACTAAGGATTTATCCAGTCTTCTGAACAGTGGCTCAGGTGATCAACATCCGTTTTTGTGCTGTCTATGAGTGCTTTTCAGGACTGGGATTGGCGTGGTGCCAGGTGTCAGGATCAGCTTGATGCCTTGACCCAATTGCGCGACAAACTGCTCGCCCTCAGCGATGGCCGCGACGACGGGGATATTTTCCCAATCCCTGTGTTTTCCTGTGTAGAACCCATAGGCGCGGATCGAATCATCCGCAAGACGCTCAACGTGAACACGTACCCGGGTGCGGGCGGTAGTGAGTGTGGCGTACTGATCAGGGGTGTATCGCGCGCGGTCGGGTGAGGTTGGGTCGGGTATGAGTACCGCGGCGAGAATCTTCAAGTCCGTCGGTGCGGTGGTCAACGTTCCGCCCAGTCGACTGATGAGTGACGTAGCGCTGCCATTTCCGCCAATCCAATTGCGAGCCATCAGCGTCTTTGTTCATCCTGAAGTTGAAGTCGCTGGACGTTACTGAAGAGGTCTCGTGCTGGCTGTAGGCCTGTTCCGAGATTCGCCGCTGAAATTTCCGGTAACCCGAACATCACCGTGGGAAACCGTCAGGCCCTTGGTCGCCAGCAACATGCGCCATTGCGTCAGGTACTGCATCGGCGAAACACCCACCAATTGCTGGAACCGTTCGGCCAGCAGGGATCTGGACGTGCCGGTGGTGCGGGCCAGCTCTTCAAGCGTCCAGGCGTGACAGGGCTTTTTGTGCAGGGCATTGAGGGCCGCGCCGACGATCCGGTTCCCGTGCAGGCAATCTTCGATTGTGAGCGCGTCGCGGCGCCACGTGAAATCTCCGGACGATCGGGCAGGGTTGGCCGACGATCGGACAGGACGCCAGCCCGTGGCGGCGCGATAGTTTGCCTACAGGGTCATGCCGGTCCTGTCATCCATAACAATAATGAGAGGTTGCCATGCCAAAGTTCGTTATTGAACGCGGGTTTCCCGCCAGCCGCGTTTCCCAGGTCATGAACATCATCGATCCCACAACGGCGGAATAGACCCCGTCATCTTCGATTCATGTTTCCACGCAGAGATCGTCGCCATGAGCACACCCATTGATCTGACTGCCCTGAAAAACCGCCAAATGGCCTCTTGGGCCAGCGGCGACTATGCGGTAATCGGTACCACTTTGCAGATTGTCGGCGAGCAGCTGGCCGAAGCCTGCGACCTGTTGTGCGACGAGCGCGTGCTGGACGTCGCCGCCGGCAACGGCAACGCGACACTCGCCGCGGCGCGTCGTGGTTGCCAGGTTACGTCTACCGACTATGTGAGCGCCTTGCTTGAACGCGGTGAAGAGCGGGCGAGGGCGGAGCGCCTGGATGTCAGCTTTCAAGTGGCTGACGCTGAAGCCTTGCCCTTCGAGGACGGCAGTTTCGATGCCGTGCTGTCCACCTTCGGCGTGATGTTTACGCCTGATCAGGCCAAAGCTGCGTCAGAACTGGCGCGGGTCTGTCGGCCGGGAGGCCGGATCGGGCTAGCCAACTGGACGCCCGAAGGTTTCGTCGGCCAGATGTTCAAGACCCTTGGCCAGCACCTGCCACCCCCACCAGGCGCACAGCCGCCCTCACGCTGGGGCACCGAAGCCTGGCTGCACGAGCACTTTAACGAACGTGAGTTTCTGCTTCAGGTCACGCGCCGCACCTTCAATTTCCGCTATCGCTCGGCCGCGCATTTCATCGACACCTTCCGTGAATGGTACGGCCCGGTGCACAAGGCCTTCGCGGCCCTGCCGCCCGAGGGTGCCACGGCTCTGGAGGCGGATTTGACCGATCTGTTGAGCCGGCTGAACCGGGCGGGGGACCAGTCGCTGGTGGTGCCCAGTGAGTATCTGGAGGTGGTGATAACTCGGCGTTGAGACCAGTGAAATAAAAAATGCTGCCTGCGGCGGTCAGCGCTCGCAGGCGGTATTCCAGCGAATAAAAATGCTGTTGTAGGCAGTGTTTGTAGTTTGAATAGTGCTTCACGTAACGTGGGAAATAATCTGAATATATTGATTATAAAATTTGCTGTTCTTGTGTTCTTCTCTCCTTTTATTCTGATATGGCAATGGCAGCTTTTTATGTGTTGCTTGCGCCATCGTTAATAAATTTCATATCGGATAATAAAGAGGTACTGGATGAGTACGGATCGACAGCAATCTTTTATTGCGACCATTGGCACCCCCAACACACTGTTGCACTTTTTGGATTACATACATGCAAGGCCAGCGATTGTTAGCGTGAGTGATTTCAGTGGCGGTTTTTTTACGGGAAGGCCGCAAACCCGAGATGACTCGCATTTTCTTGGATTGCGGGCGGACGTTCCGGTGGACGCCAGGCCGCGACTCACGTTGTACTTCAGGTTTACCGGGACGGCATACAGGCTCTACATCCGAAGTCCGGGACCCTACTACGGCAAGTGTCTGAGCATGAGCGATCAAGACTTTTTTGGCGCTTACGAGTCAGAGGGGGCGAGCACATTTGACCTGATCAACGAGCGTGGCATTCCTGTGACCCTGAGCGCAATAAAATCCGATTGGTCAAATATATATCTTCGGCCCAGGGACGAGGGTTTGCTTCATGTGCAAAGAAGAATCGAATCTCCGTATGTGTACATAGCCAACAAGGGGGCGAGGCCGTTGTTGTTCAATATAAATATCAAGGAAAGAAATGCGGCATACCTCAGTCATCCTGATGAGGTGTAGTGCACCGAATGTTAAAGCGGTCATTGGGCGTTCGTTGCGCTTTATAAAACTTGCGCCCCCCTTACTTGCAGTAACTCACGCAACACCGACCGATGGCAATGCGCTTCATCCTCGCAATAGCAGCCCACCGCGAATGAAGTCTGGTGTGACAGTGCGGCCAGTAGATCAAGCATCTGGCTGGCCGCAGGCTGGTTCATCTCAGACTTGAACTTGCGCTTGAAATGTTCCCAGGCCTTGGCGTCTTGCGCGGTTTTTGCCTCCGCCACCAGGTCCGCGCTGGGCGATAGCAACGGTTGCCAGACATCGTAGAAATCCCGGCTGGCGAATTCGGTTTTCGGTACGCCGCGGGGTGGGCGGCGCACCGTGCCCAGTCGCAAACCTTCATCGGGGCGGCGGGGAGAGCCGAGTTGGACAATATGGATAGGCATAGGGTTATCCCTTCGGCGACTCGTCGAACCACTCCAGTGCTGTGCGCCAGATGCAGATCCCGAGGAAGTAGCCCGACATCAACAGCCAGAGCCCCATTACCAGCGGGTTGATAAGTGGATGGTTGATCACCAGTGACAAGCTGCACAACAGCCAGATGGCGGTCACGGCAATGTTGATCGGCATGAAACGGCGAACGCGGAACGGGTGCAGAAACTTCATCCGGGTGACCGTCAGCAGGGCCAGGCCAATAACGCTGAGAAAGGTGATCCACGGCGACGGATCGATGATGTACAGGCACAGGGCAACGACGTTCCAGGCTGCAGGAAAGCCCTGGAAGTAGTTGTCTTTGCTTTTCATGTTGACGTTGCAGAAGCAGAACAGCGACGACACCAGAATCAGCGACACGGTCAGCAACAGGGTGTAATCCGGCAACGGGATATAGCGATAGATGAACAGCGCCGGGATGAACACGTAGGTCAGGTAATCGATCACCAGGTCGAGGATCGAACCATCGAAACTCGGCAACACCGACTGCACATTGACCTTGCGCGCCAGGGCACCGTCCAGTCCGTCGACGATCAGCGCAACCCCCAGCCACAGCAGGCAGTGGGTCGGCTGGTTGTCGAGCAGGGCCAGGGTCGCGAGGAAGGCTGTGACCACGCCTGTGGCGGTGAAGCCATGGGCGCCCCATGCTTTGAGTCTGGCGATGTGTAGAGTCGAAATCACGGGGGCGTTCTCCAGAAAATGAAGCAAGCCAGTTATCACCCTTTGTAGCGGGGCGGCGGCAAACCGGTCGGGTTGCAGGTATCGACCGGATATCCGGGGGTAAGGTTCACCGTCTGAATCCTGGCTGTTGCGCAAAAAAGCACCCCGGCCCAGCGGTGGTGGCACATTTGCCGGCGAGGACTATCGTTGCCTGACTGGATCAATCCCTTCAAAGAGGACGAAGTCATGAACACCAGCGATCTGCTTGAACAACTACTGCGAGCTGGCCAAGGCTCGATAGCACAACAGCGCGGCGGTGGCGCGTCGGCTCAAGGCGGGCTCGGCGATCTGGGTGGATTGCTCGGCGGGCTGCTGGGTGGCGGCGGAACTGGCGCTACGGGCGGCAGCAGCGGTGGAGGTCTGGGCGATTTGCTCGGTGGCTTGCTCGGCGGCGGTTCGCCGATGGGTGGGGCGCCGCAAACCCGCTCTGGTGGTGGCACCAATTACGCAGCGCTGGCGTCCCTCGGGATGATGGCGTTCCAGGCATATCAGGCCTGGCAACGCAGCCAGGCGTCGGCCCCACAGGAGGCGCCGCGCACGGTTGATCTGTTGGCCGGTCCGGAAGTTGAAGAACATAGCCATGCGATTTTGCGGGCATTGATTGCGGCGGCTAAAGCCGATGGCCGGATCGATCAGGCCGAGCATCAGATGATCAGCACCGAAATCGGCCGCCATACCGATGACCCGGACCTGCAGCAATGGCTCGACGATGAAGTCGCCAAACCTTTGGACGCCAATGACGTCGCGCAGTCGGCAACGGATCCGGGCATAGCCTCGGAAATGTACCTGGCCAGCATCATGCTGGTTGACGATCAGCAGGCTGCGGAACGCAATTATCTGGATGAGCTGGCAGCGGCGCTGAACATCGATCCGGATCTGCAAGTGCATCTGGAACAGCAGGCCAAGGGCGGTGTCGCGTAGGATCTGCCGCAGGCTGCTACGGGGACGGTTTGGGAGCCAGAAACGTAACCCCGAAGCTCTCGGCAATTTCCAGTATCCGAGGCAAGTCTTCCGGCACCTTGAGTCGGTCCAGCGCCGTAAAGAGTTGGCCGCCGCGGGAATCAGACACTACGCCGATCATTTTTGCGGTGCCACTGATGTTCTTGTAAGCGTGAATGGCCCCGCCGGGGATATGCACATACCCCCCGGCCGAGACGGTGGTCGATTGGCCTTCGACGGTCACCTCGACCTCGCCGTCAACGACATAAAACGCCTCGTCCCACGGGTGAAAGTGAGGCGGTGGTCCGCCTCCTTGCACGCCTTCCTGGATATGCACCTCAAAGGGTTTGCTCAAGTCCCCACCGGCAAGGACGGTAATCGTCTCGCCAACGACAATGACGGGGCGGGGGACTGTCCCGGCTTCGATGACGTGGACCTGGCGCATGACGGCTCTCCAACGGAAGGGGCTGCAGGGGTTGAGTATAGGTCTGCAGGCGCCGGACGGACTTCCCCCCACAGGCCCGTCTGTCCGGGCAATTTCAACGCCGATGGAATTATTGCTCCCGGGGTTTGCTCTGCTGCTTAGGAGAGACGTTTTGATTCAACGTCTTGGCGCAAGCAGCAGGTGAGCCATGACCCGAAACCTCGATGACTACAACCGCATGCGCGACTTCTCGGCGACGTCCGAGCCCGCCGCCGTCAAGCGCACAGGCAGGAAATCCGCCCAGGTCCATGCGTTGCAGTTCTGCATCCAGAAGCATGACGCATCGCACCTGCATTACGACTTTCGCCTGGAACTCGATGGCGCCCTGAAAAGTTGGGCGGTGCCCAAGGGGCCCTCGCTGGACCCCAAGGTCAAGCGCCTGGCCGTGCATGTCGAAGATCATCCGCTGGAGTACGCGACCTTCGAGGGCAACATCCCCGAAGGGCATTACGGCGCCGGTGATGTGATCGTCTGGGACCGTGGCGTCTGGGTTCCCCAGGACGATCCCGCCGAGGCCTATGCCAAGGGCCGGCTCAAGTTCGAATTGCAGGGCGAGAAACTTGGCGGCCTGTGGAACCTGGTGCGCACGCACATGCCGGGCAAGAAAGAACAATGGTTTCTGATCAAGCATCAGGATGGCGCCGCCAGACCGCAAAGCGACTATGACGTGCTGGTTGCCGAACCCGACAGCGTGCTCAGTGATCGCACCCTCATCAGCAAACAGCCGAAAGCGGCGAGCAAGCCCAAGCCGATCAAAAAACCGAAGGCGAGTCTTGCCCAAGAACAATCCCCCCGATTGACCGGCGCGCGAAAGGCCAAGATACCGGATCAGATCAAACCTGAACTGGCCACGCTGGTGGAAAAAGTCCCGGACGGCGCATGGAGCTACGAGATCAAGTTCGACGGCTACCGGGTCATGGCTCGCATCGATCACGACCAAGTCAAACTCATCACGCGCAATGGCCACGACTGGACCCACAAACTGCCGAAACAAGCCGAGGCGTTGGCCGCGCTGGACCTTGAATCCGCCTGGCTCGACGGTGAAATGGTGGTGGCGGACGAGCAGGGCGTGCCTGACTTTCAGGCCCTGCAAAACGCGTTCGATTCCGGTCGCAGCGGTAACATCGTCTATTACCTGTTTGACCTGCCGTACCTCAACGGCGTGGACTTGCGCGAAGTGCCCGTCGAAGAGCGCCGGGCGGCGCTGGCAACGGTGCTCAAGCCCAGTGACGACCGGTTGCTGCGCTTCTCCGAGTCCTTTGCCGAAGAGCCGCAGGCCTTGCTCAACAGTGCCTGCCAGATGCGCATGGAAGGGCTGATCGGCAAGCGCTTGGGTTCGGCGTATGTGTCCCGGCGCAGCAGCGATTGGATCAAGCTCAAATGCAAACATCGACAGGAGTTCGTCATCGTCGGGTTCACTGAGCCGAAAGGCTCGCGCAGTGCCTTCGGCGCGTTGCTGTTGGGGCTGCATGACCGCGACAGCGGCGAGTTGCGCTATGCAGGCAAGGTCGGCACCGGATTCAACGAGGCGACCCTGCGCAGCGTTCATCAGCAACTCAAACCTCTGAAAACGAAAAAACCGGCCGTGGTCAATCCACCGAGCGGTTTTGAAGCCAAGGATGTGCACTGGCTCAAGCCCACATTATTGGCCGAAGTGGCCTTCGCCGAAATGACCAAGGACGGGGCCGTGCGCCACGCGGTGTTCCATGGCCTGCGCGATGACAAACCTGCCGAAGACATCACCGAGGAGCGTCCGACCGTCGTGAAAACGTCCTCTGCGAAAAAAACCAGTACCACCAAACCAGCCGCTGCCAGCCGCAAAGTCGACCCCGCGCCGTCACAAACCGGCCTGGACGAAGGCAAGGTGCGCATCACCCACCCCGATCGGGTGATTGACGCCAGCAGCGGCACCACCAAGGTGCAACTGGCGCAGTATTACGCCAGCGTCGCCGAATGGATTCTGCCCGAACTCAAGGACCGCCCGGTGGCACTGGTCCGTGCGCCGGACGGCATCGCGGGTGAACTGTTTTTTCAGAAAAACGCCGAGCGCCTCGCGATTCCCGGCATGACCACTTTGGACAAAGCGCTCACCGGCCAGCCGATCATGATCATCAACAGCGCTGAAGCACTGATCGGTGCGGTGCAGATGAGCACCGTGGAACTGCACACCTGGAACGCAACCTCGGACAATCTCGACAAACCGGATCGCTTTGTCCTTGATCTCGACCCGGACCCCGCATTGCCGTGGAAGCGCATGGTCGAAGCGACCCAGTTGACGCTTTCGGTACTGGATGAGCTGGGGCTCAAGGCCTTTCTGAAAACCAGCGGCGGCAAGGGCATTCACATCGTGGTGCCGTTGACCCGCAAGTTGGGCTGGGACGCAGTCAAGGACTTCAGCCACGCGATTGTCCGCCATATGGCTACGTTGCTGCCGGAGCGTTTCTCGGCGGTGTCTGGCCCCAAGAACCGGGTAGGGCGGATCTTTATCGATTACCTGCGCAACGGGTTGGGCGCGACCACCATTTGCGCATACGCCGTACGCACTCGCGAAGGGCTGCCGGTGTCGGTGCCGATCTTTCGGGAGGAAGTGGAAGAACTGAAGGGAGGGAATCAGTGGAACGTGCACAACGTGCATGAACGGCTGGCAGAGGTGGGGGATGCGCCGTGGGCGGACCTGCGCAAGACGCGCCAGGCGATTACTGCCGAGATGCGACGGCGGATCGGCATGGCGAAATCCTGAGACCGGCGAGAAACTGTGTGGCGAGGGAGCTTGCTCCCGCTGGGCTGTGCAGCAGCCCCAATTGCGGTCGACCGCTTTGCGACTGCTACGCAGTCGAGCGGGAGCAAGCTCCCTCGCCACAAGTACGTTGTTACTTGATGAACGCCTGCATGTCAGTGCCCAGCTTGTCGATCGCCGCTTTGAAGTCCTGTGCGGTGATCTTCTGGCTTTCGTTTTCCAGCGTGGAGCCAAACACTTTACGCACGACCTTGGCTACGGTCTGGTTGGTTTTTGCATCGATAAACTCGGCTTCGATGAACAAGGTGCTGTCCTGATCGCGGTGGCCAGTGGCGGCCTGTGTTGCCCCTACCACTGCAGCGATGGGTACCACTTCATACCATTTCATGCCTTCGTTTTCGGCATTCACCCCGGTGATCGCCGCACGCATCAGCAGGGGCTTGGAACCCTTCTGCAAGGATGAAGTGCTGGTGACTACGCGGTACTTCTGACCCAGAGTGTCCTTGGCCTTGGTGGTCATGTAGTTCTGGATGTCGGTCAGCGTCTGCTGGTTGACCCGCTCATCCGGCTTGGGGGCTGGATAGAGTTCCAGTTTGTTGAACACCACCGTGTCATAGGCATTCGGGTTCCACGACGGGCTCACCCAGCGCATCGCTTTGCCGCCGCTCGGCGTTTCGACTTCCTGCAGGTTGTTGTAGTTGGGCAGGTAACCCGAGTACTGCTCGGTTTGAGTGACTTTCGAGGTGCAACCACCAAGCAACAGCCCGGCCATTGTGGCGCCGACAAGCAATTTTCGGGACAAGATCATAGTTGTGTTTACTCCATGGAAAAAACGTTCTTATAGGTTTGCAACGCATCAAAATCGCCAGGTCATGTTACCCGTCAAGGCTTGAATCCATGCATTGTCGAACTGACCGGAAAGCTGATTACCCGACGCCTTGGTCTGTTGCACCGGCATGTCACCCAGCCACACCATGGCCCAACTGACGTTGACATCGGTATCCTTGTTCAGAGCATAAGTGGCTCCGGTGGCGATACGCCAGGATTCATTCATCGGCACGATAACACTGCGGTCGCTGTCCGAGACAGCGCTACTGTCGTAGGCCACGCCGGCGTTCCACAACAGTTGTTGGGTCGCCTGGTATTGCGCGCCCAGCGACAGATGCCAAGTGTCCTTGAAACCGGCATCGACGGACCTCGATTGCGAACCCAATGCCGTGGTGTCGACCTGGACACCGATGTCGCCGAATTCCGACCAGTCTTGCCAGTTGGCCGAGGCCAATAACGCCCATTGCGGATCCAGCTGCTGGAACAGGCTCAGGGTGACAGTTTGCGGCACCTTTGTGTCAAGTTCGGTATTGGTGTTGTTCACGCGCTCCAGCAATCGGCCATCGCCCTTGACGTAGGGTTTGTCTTTGAAATCCAGGTCGACCTGGCGGGTGTACGCCAGACCGATGCGTGTGCCGGGTTGCGGGGCAAAGATCACCCCGACATTGGCGCCGAAGCCCCAGCTGGGCACCACCGCCGGGTTGCTGGCGATGGTCGAGGGGCCTTGTGCGCGGGCCGCGGCACCGGCGTTGGCCAGGCCTGCGTTATCGGTACCGATTTCATACAGCATGATGCCGCCCGCCCAGGCGTGTTGGCCGTAAAGGGCGAGCAGGGTGAAGACGGGCAATGCGAGTGTTTTCTTCTGCATGGCGTCTGCTCCCCCAAGCATCAATTACCGACAACGCATCAAATGTGTTGTCCCCCGCAGTGAGCGTAGATTTTTACGACAAAATCGCCAGTAAGACTTACCGATGAATGCTGGTTTTTTTAACGGGTTTTCTTTCGGCCCGTCAGGCATCGCGCAACAGGTCGTTGGCGTTAAGCAGGTCGTAGGCAATTTCCGGTCGTTTTTCCATGGCACGGCGAATGGCGGCGGGGATGGCCGCGCGGGTTTTGCGGCATAACCCCGGCAGTTCGTCGATGTTGATACCGATGCCGCGCATGGTGCGCACTTCGTTGAAGCCGGGGGCGATGTCCAGGCGAATGCCCAACTGTTCGAACATGCGCCGCTGCACATGCGCAAGATCGCTCAGGCTCTGGATGTTTTCCAGGCGTTCGATCAGACGTTTTTCTTCGGCACGGGTCAGAAACAGGATGCGCAGGTCTGCCCCCGGTGTTTCCAGCAACGGGTCACGCCCGCAGTCGCAGGCGCCGGGTGGGCAGGGTGAGCGGATCGCAGCAGTGGTGGTCATGAGGATCAATCATAGAGCGCTGTGATTGAGTTTGCCCACAGGGTTTTTTGGGGGGGCGCAAAGCAATGTGGGAGCGAGCCTGCTCGCGATGGCGGTATGTCAGTCAGCATTGAGTCGACTGAAAAATCGCTATCGCGAGCAGGCTCGCTCCCACAAGGTGTTGCGGTGAAGCCTGTTTAACTTACTTCAGTACCAGCATCCGATAGACACCGTCCTCGACTTCGATCCCGTGTGTGTCATGGGTGAAGCCAGGGAAGGAGCGGTCGAAAGCTTCCAGTGCCTTGAGGTACGCCAGCAGCGCGCCATCGATCGGCCCCGCGTTCTCACCTGGCATCAGCAATGGAATGCCCGGCGGATACGGCACGATCCCGGTGGCGGCAAGACGGCCCGCGGCCTGGTCGAGGGTGACCAGTTCGATCTCGTTACGCACCAGTTTTTCGTAGGCTTCCACCGGGCTGAACTCGGCTTGGGGCAGGGTGCCGAAAGCCTGGGACATGTTGGCGGTGGTTTTGTGTTTCTTCATGGCGGCGAAGATTTCGTCGGCCAGATCCTTGATGCCCATGCCGGCATAGCGTTGCGAGTGAGCGTTGTACAGGTCCGGCAGGCACAGCTCGAGCTCGGCGTTGTCATCGTAGTCACGCTTGAAGTCGAGCAGCGCGTTGAGCAGCGTGCCCCACTTGCCTTTGGTGATGCCGATGGAGAACAGGAACAGGATGGTGAAGTCGGTGGTTTTCTCCACGACGATACCCTGACGTCCCAGATACGCAGTAATCACGCAAGCGGGAATACCGGTGGCAAGCAGGTTGCCGTCGTCGCCCATGCCCGGGCTGAGCACCGAGACCTTGATCGGGTCGAGCATGCAGTAACCGTCTTCGATGTCGCCGAAGCCGTGCCAAACCGCATTCGGGTGCAAGACCCAGCAGTTCGGATCGGTTTTCAGCTGCACCGGGTCAACTTCGTGGAACGGTACGGTCGAGGCGCCCACTTGCACGGTCGGCGGCTGCCAGCAGGTGAAGAACCAGTCGTTCTTGCTCTGCATCTCGTTGTGCATGCGCGAAAGGACCTGGCGGAAGCTGATCGCTTCTTCGATCGATTCGTTGGTGAGGATCTGCCCGCTCGGCGCTTCCATCATTGCCGAGCTGACGTCGCAGGACGCCATGATCGCGTAGTTCGGCGAGGTCGAGGCGTGCATCATGTACGACTCGTTGAAGCGCGCATGCTCGATCGGGTTACGGCCATCACGCACGTGGATCATCGATGCCTGAGACAACGCGGCCAGCAACTTGTGGGTCGACTGGGTCGCGAACACGGTCGGCTTGGACTTGTCGTGATCGGACGGGTTGCCGTGCATGGCATGGCGACCGCTGTACAGCGGGTTGAAGCGCGCATAACCGTACCAGGCTTCGTCGAAGTGCAGGCGGTCGACGCTCTCGCCCAGCAGATCTTCGACGCGGGTGACGTTGTAGGTCAGGCCGTCGTAGGTGGAGTTGGTGATAATCGCGTGCACTGGCGTCGGGTCGATGCCTTTCTTGACCAGCGGGTTGCTGGCAATGGCAGCTTTCACGCCTTCGGCGCTCAAGGTTTGCGGCAGGATCGGGCCGATGATGCCGTAGCGGTTGCGGGTCGGCACCAGGTAGGTCGGAATCGCACCCGACAGGGTCATCGCATGCTCAGCGGACTTGTGGCAATTTCGATCGCACAGGGCGATCTGGTTGCGCGTGACGCTGGCCATGAGGATGACGCGGTTGGACATCGACGAACCGTTGGTCACGTAGTAGGTGCGGTGGGCACCGAAGACCTTGGCGGCATAGCGCTCGCCTTGACCGATCGGGCCGCTGTGATCGAGCAGCGAGCCCAGTTCACCCACCGAGATCGACAGGTCGGAACGCAGCAGGTTCTCACCGAAGAACTCGTAGAACGCACGCCCTGCGGTGCTCTTCAGGAACGCTGTGCCGCCGGCATGGCCGGGGGTGTGCCACGAGTATTCATAGTTGCGGGCAAACTTCACCAGCGCGCCGAACATCGGCGGCAGTGCGGCCTGACGATAGCGCTCGATGGCCGCCAGGATGCGCCCGCTGAGGAAGCGTGAGGTGTCTTCCGGCAGCCAGATGAAGTCGTCGGCGTGCTGCATGACCAACAGCGGAATGGTCGACGCGGTGGTACGGTCGCTGACCAGGAACACCGGTACGCGTGTGTTGCGCTCGCGCAGCTTGACCAGCAACTTGGTGCAGTCGGCGTGGTCTTCGCTGGTGTCCATTTCCCATCGGATGATCACGCATTGGATGGCAGGGTCCGAGCGCAGGATCGACGCGGCGTCGGTCAGGCTTTCCGAGGCGAGTACGCTGACGCCTCGGCTCTCTACGTCGTGGATCAGTTGATCCAGGGCACGGCCAAACACCGTGCGCTTGTCCGCCGGGCTGCTGACCAGTAGCGCCAGCATCCCGAGTGAGTGTTTATATTCCGTCATGATTGATCCTCCAGAGTCGATTACAAGCTGTTCACTGGAACAGGCTCGCCAGTAATGTGCTGCGCGCTGACGGTTTGCGTCGGTACGCTGTTGTTAAGTGCTTCAAGGCGGATCAGACGGTTGTTGACGAAGCCGAACAGGGTGTAACCGAAGATGGTTGCCACGCCGCCCAACATCATTGCCTGCTCACCGGAACTGTAAAGTGCCAGGTAGCTGTAAGCCGCTGCGATCAAGGCAATAACGTTGGTCGCCAGTGCCTTGCTTTCCGGCACATTGGAGACTTTTTGCATGGTCATCAACGCGGCCATGGAGAGGATGTAAGGCACCAGGTTGGTGACTACCGCGAGGTTGACCAGCGTGTCGAATTGCTTGCTCAAGTCAGGACTGATGGTGAGCAGGGCCAGAGCAGTCTGCGCAGCCAGCAGCACCAGCATGCCGACAATCGGAGTGCCAGCCTTGTTGCCCTTGGCGAAGATCGACAGGAAGTAACCGGTGTCCGCCGAGCTTTTGTACACCTGGGCGATGGTGAACTGCCAACCCAGCAGCGAACCGATACAGGCAAGTACCATCGCGGCCATCACGATGTCCCCGACCATTGGGGTGAACATCTTGGCGAACACCAGGCCGAACGGCGCGGTGGAAGCGACCAGCTCTTCGTTGCCGACGATGCCGAAGATGACGTTGGTGGAAACGATGTAGATCACCGCCGCCCCCAAGGTGCCACCCAGTACTGCGATTGGCACGTTCCGCTCTGGGTTTTCCACTGCATCGGTGTTGGCGCAAGCCGATTCAAGACCCAGGAAGGCCCACAGCGTGATCGCCACCGAGGCGCCGGCTGCTTCGAACCATCCCTTGTCATGCGGGTTCCAGCCAGCGGCGTAAACGCTGCTGTCGAACCAGAACCAGCCAATGGTGGACACCAGAACGACCGGCGCGATTACACCCCACACCGTAATGGCACCGATACGGCCGGTGATGCTCGCGCCGCCAAAGTTGGCGAAGGTGGTGAGCCACAGCAGTGCGATAGTTGCCAGACCCACTTGCAGTGAATCAAGTTTTATCCCGAACAACACCTGGATATAACCCACCGCAGTAATACTGATCGCCACGTTGGCAATCAACAGCGAGAGACCGTAGGTGTAGTTGGTGATGTAGTTGCCGGCTTTACCGAAGGTATATTCGGCGTAGCCGCCCATGCCGCCGGTCTTTCGACTGAGCATCCCGCATCGCGCAAAGGCGTAGGC
Organism: Pseudomonas sp. C32; assembly: GCF_030417915.1. Lineage (NCBI taxonomy): Bacteria > Pseudomonadati > Pseudomonadota > Gammaproteobacteria > Pseudomonadales > Pseudomonadaceae > Pseudomonas > Pseudomonas sp. C32. Next base: position 95,306 of record NZ_JAUHUK010000006.1, read on the forward strand.
CAGAGCGAGTGAACCGGTGGCTGTCACCAGCCAGGAAAGAATCGAAATTGCACCGACCTCGGCGAGTTTCGTCGGTAGTAGCACAATCCCTGAGCCCAACATGTTGACGGCGGTCAACATCGTCAGTTGCCCCACACTCATTTTTTTTGCGACTGACATTTCGTTGCCTCACTAGTTGGCGAGATAGAGAGTTATCTATAGCAAAGGTTTGAAAACTCGCAAGAAATTGAGCTCATCCATTAGCTTTTTTTATAGATTTTGAAGAAAAGGCACAATGCTGGCCCATGACGTCCAAAGTCCTCTTCAGAATTACTTTGTTTTCAGTGGGTTAGATAGGTCGAAATGTGCAAGAAAGGGATTAGATTACTTCCGCTGTTTTTGGCCGGAATTGTGAGTTCAGTCCACGGCAAGGATCTGAATTCCAATGATCATTACATGTGCAGTTGGGGCGGCGGAACGGCCGCAAGAGCACAGGAACTCAAGCTTTCAGGGGTTTCGTTATATGCCGCCCGCCAGAAAATCCAGGCCTACAAGTTCGCGAAATCATGGATGCGCATGATGGCCATGGGAATCACCGAGCAAACGTATGACAGCCCTTCACGACTGAAGCCGGAAGCGGTACGGAAGATTTTTTATGAAGATTGCGTCAGCTACAAAGTGGCGCGTAAGTAACTAACATCGCCGTCATGCTCAAGCTCATTTGAGCCTGATATTGAAAAGGTCTTGGTGATGAAACGAAAGCGTCACCAAGACCTGATAGGAGGGGGCAGCGTCAGGCGGGGTATTAATTCATCTTGCTGTGGTCGTGCATCATCTTGTTGTGGTCCATCGTACCGAGTGCCTTGGCGATGGCCTGGACCTGGATGATCTCTTTCTCACCCTTGGCGTCTTCGACGGTCAGGGTCAACGGTACCTGATCGCCTTCCTTGATCTGGGCGGTCAGGTCCATCAGCATGATGTGGTAGCCGTGGGGATCAAAACTCACCGCTTTGCCCGCCGGCAGTGCAACAGATTCGACCTGCTGCATCTTCATCACATCGTCTTTCATGCTTGATTCATGGATCTGTACTGCCTTGGCGACGGGTGATTGCACGCTCAGCAGCTTGCTGTCGCTGCTCGCCGTCAATGTCATGAAGGCACCACTCGATGGCTGGCCAGCCACGGTGGCACGCACCCAGGCGTCATCAACCTGAGTCTGAGCCGACACCTGCCAGGCGAGACCGACCAGAGACAAGCCCAGCGCCAGTTGCTTGCAACGTTGTGCGAAACGGATTTTAGCCTGTGGGGTAGTCATATCAGCAAACCTCCATCACGGTGAGCAGATCTTCTGCGCACTCTTGTGCAGTCAGGGACGCGGACAGGCCCAGGCGCAGATTGCCCCGGGAGTCGAAGACAAAACTGGTCGCGGTGTGGGAAAGGGTATAGGTATCGCCGCTCGGGACTTTTTCGAAGAACACGCCGAACTCTTTGGCGGTGGCGGCGGTTTCTTCCAGCGTGCCGTACAGCGCTTCGAAACTCGGGTCGAACGCCTTCACATACTTGTCGAGCATCTCTGGTGTGTCGCGCTCGGGGTCGAGGGTGATGAAGATCACCTGCAACCTTTCGCCGTCGCGTCCCATCAGTTTCTTGGCCTGTGCCGCACGGGCCAGCGTGGTCGGGCACACCGCCGGGCATTGGGTGAAACCGAAAAAAATCATCGGCATCATGCCGCGATAGCTGCCCAGCATTCTCGTTTCGCCCTGGGCGTCCTTGAGCTTGAAATTACGCCCCATGATCTTGTCGCTGAGGTCCTTGCCGTGCTGGAACGACAGCTTGCTGCTGCCATCGCAACCGGCGAGCAGGCCGAGGCTCAACAAGCCCATGCCTTGCAGGACAGTTCGGCGGGTATACGAAGTACTCATGGAAAAGCATCCTGTTGAACAGGCTGAAATGACAGCGTGATGACTGTACAGACGAAAAAAACGCGAGGATGGTAGCAAACTGTGCCGGTGCTGGAGGATTGGATTCGACCATTGGACCGGTGGGGAGGCGTGACATAGTGTCGCGCCGGTCATCTGAGATCGGATTGCTCTTGTGGCGAGGGAGCTTGCTCCCTCGCCACAAAGGTATCAGTTGGGATTAACGACGCAGCTTTGCGCAGTGATCCTGTTCGGGTTGCGCGGCGGTGTACCACACGTAGTCCGCGCTGTCGGCGGTCACGGTCTTGCCCACTTCCGCCAGAACCAGCACCGCATTGCCTTCGCCAGCGCCCAGGTCCTTCAGGTGCAGCGGCACGCCCAAATCCTTACGCACATGAAACGCCCCGGCCAACAGCAGCGCCGGTGTCGGCGCGGCCATCAAGCGCTCGGCCATGCGTCGGTCGCGCTGTTGCTGCACGGCGAGCATCGCGGGCATCTGCGCTTCGGGAAGCAAGCCGCAATGGGATTCGCGAATATCGTCGAGCAACGTCGCCTGCACCTGTTGGGTGGTGGACGCTTCACCCTGGAGCACCGGACGCTGTTGGTAGATCTGCATGATCTGCGCACGATCGAGGTTGGCGGACATCAGTGGATACGGCTGACGCAACGCGTAGGTCACCAGTGCGCCATAGACGCTCCAGTCCCAATTTTTCTGCCAGGCCAGCGCCTTGAACGGGTCGGCCGGTGGTTGTCCGGCGCGAGTGGCGGCTTGTGCCGCATCGACCTTGGCCTGCTGATCGGGGGTGAGCATTTCCATCAGCAAGCTGCCTTGTGGGCGCTGGGCCGCCAGTTCACGCAGTAGCCACAATTGCAGGGCGTGGTGATCCGGGTTGTCGTGCTGTTCGCCGACCAGTACGCGAGGCGCGACGGCCAATCGCAAGACCAGTTCTTGGGGTGTCAGCGTTTGGCCGGTGGACAGCTCGCGGATAACGCCGAAGTCGGTGTGATCACGTCCTTGCGGGGCGATTGGCGCCGGCGGTGGCGTGACGTGATGGGTTTGGCAGGCAGCCAGCAGACTGAATGCACAGAGCAACAGAAAGCGCATGGGTTTTCCTTAATAGACAGAGGCCCCCTCGACTGTGAGAGGAGGGGGCGGGTATCAGCGCGCAATGATCAACGGGTGGCCGCGTTCCGGATGCTGATGAATCAACACTTCCAATCCATACACCGCGGCCAGTGCCTCGGCAGTCAGGACTTCTGCCGGTGGGCCGTAGGCGTGGGGCAGGCCTTGTTGCAGCAGCAACAAGTGATCGCAGTAACGTGCCGCCAGGTTGAGGTCGTGCAAGATGACCAGCACCGCTGCACCGCGTCCGGCGAAGTCGCGCACGGCTTGCAGAATGGTGTGCTGGTGCAGCGGATCAAGCATCGACGTCGGCTCGTCGAGCAGCAGGGTTTGCCCTTCGGCCCCCGGCCAAAGCTGAGCGAGCACCCGCGCCAGATGCACACGTTGGCGTTCGCCACCGGACAGCGCCAGATAACTGCGCCCAGCCAGATGCAGAGCGTCGGCGGCACGCAGTGCTTCGGCGACGATTTCGGCATCGCGCACGCGACCACTGGCGTAGGGCAGGCGCCCCATGCCGACCACTTCGTTGACCGTGAACGCAAAGTTCAGGCTTGAACTTTGCGGTAGCACCGCCAACCGTCTGGCCCGCTCCTGGCCCGGCCAGTCGGCGAGTGGCCGCTCGTCCAGGCTGACCTTGCCTTCGCTGGCCGCCAATTCACCGCACAAGGCCGCGAGCAGGGTGCTTTTGCCGGCGCCGTTCGGCCCCAGCACGCCGAGCACTTCCCCCGGACGCAATTCGATATCGATGTTCGCCAGTACCGTGCGGCTGCCCCGGCGTACCAGCAAGTTGTTTGCCCGCAGCATCAGGAACGCCCTCGTACCAGCAAGTAAAGAAAGAACGGCGCGCCAATGAGTGCCGTGACGATCCCGATCGGCAATTCCGCTGGCGCCAACAGCAGGCGCGCAGCCAGATCGGCGAGCAGCAACAGGCTGGCACCGGCGAGCAAGGAGGCGGGCAACAAGACTCGATGATCCGGCCCGACCAGCAGACGCATCAGGTGTGGCACCACCAGACCGATAAAACCGATCAACCCGGCAGCCGCGACGGCGGCACCCACACCCAGGGCTGTGCACAACACCAGCTCCATCTTGATCCGCTCGATGTCGAAGCCCAGGTGACGGGCTTCCGACTCGCCCAGCAGCATCGCATTGAGTGCCGCCGCACGACGTGGCAGCCACAGCGCCACGCCGACGGTGACGATCAACAGCGGCCACAACCGCGGATAACTGGCGCCGTTTAGGCTGCCCAGGTTCCAGAACGTCAGGGTACGCAAGGTCGCATCGTCGGCCAGATAGGTGAACAGACCGACACCGGCACCGGCCATCGCCGTCATCGCCACACCCGCCAGCAGCATGGTGGCGACGTCGGTTTGCCCGTTGCGACGACCGAAGCGATACACCACCGCCGTCACGATCAAGCCACCGACAAAGGCACTGACCGACAGCAGATAGGGCTCTACGGCCGGCGGCATTCCACCGAGCATGCTGCCGCCGACAATGGCGAAAGCGGCACCCAGCGCTGCACCACCAGAGACGCCGACCAGGCCCGGGTCTGCCAAGGGGTTGCGAAACAACCCCTGCATCGCCACACCTGACAGCGCCAGTACCGAACCGACGGCAATGCCGAGCAAACTGCGCGGCAGGCGGATCTGACCCAGGATCAGCTCCGCCTGTTGCGTGTCGCCGCCTTCAAGCGGCAAACCGAGCAGACGCATTCCGGCCAGTAGCGTATCGCCCAGCGGCAGGCTGACCGGCCCGAGGGCCAGGGATAGCCAGAACACGACAACCAGCAACAACAGCAAACAGATCAACGTCGGACGCGGCCGAAAAATGGCCGTCATTGGCTGATCTCGGCGGTCTGCACTTTGACGTCCGGGTAGAACGCGGTGGCGAGACGGTTCAACGCATCCGGCACGCGTGGACCCAGGCCGCCAACCAGCAGCGTCGGATCGATCACCAGCACCCGGCCGTCACGCCCGGCCCGGGTTTGTGCCAGGATCGGGTTCTGCTCCAGCAGGGCTTTGCCCGCCGCGTCGCCTTCCAGACGACCACCGGCGAAGATGATCACCTGCGGATCAAGCGCCAGCATGGCTTCATTGGAAACCGGTTTGTAGCCGTTGTGCTCGCCCAGGCTTTTGGCCCCGGCCTGTTCAATCATCCAGGCGGCCAATGTGTCCTTGCCTGCCACTTGCAGGTTGCCGCCGGAATGGCTGAGCAGCATCAACACCCGCGGTGCCGGGGATTGCTGCTGTGCCTGCCTGACCCAGTCGGCCTGGGTTTGCAGGCGCGTCAGGTAACCGCCCATCAACGCTTGTGCCTCGGCCTCTTTGCCCAGCAGTTGCCCGAGCTCGGTCAGGTTATGTTGAAGGGCGGGTACGTCAGCCTTGGCCGACAGCAACTCAATGCGCACGCCGGCCGCTTTGAGTTGCTCCAGCACGGGCGGTGGCCCCATTTCGACGCTGCCCACCAGGATGTCCGGTTTCAAGGTCAGAATGTCTTCGGCCGCCAGCGCGCGCTGGTAGCCGACGCCGGGCAGGCTGCGCAGCGATGGCGGGTACTGGCTGGTACTGTCGACACCCACCAGTTTGCTTTCGCCACCGAGGGCGACCACCCATTCGCTGAAAGCGCCGCCGGCACTGACCCAGCGCTGGGGCAGGGCGTCGGCGACGGACATCTGGCTGACGAGCACGCTGGCACAGGCCAGCAGTGTTTTCATACGCATCGGGACTATTCCTTAGCCGATCAGAGGGGTGGCGGTTTCAGCCAGGGCACGCCAGTCGTCACGCTCAGGAATGCCCGGCTTGCGCACGCCGAACAACTGGATGACCAGTTCGCCTTCGGCATCGAAACCTTCGTAGCTGGTGATGATGCCATCGACGCTCGGCTTACGCACACGCCACAGTTCAGTCACGCCCGTGGTTTTCAGGTGCAGGTTGAACATCGGGTCGAGCACGTTGAACCAAGTGTCCATCCAGCGCAGGTTGCTGACCGGGCCGGAGTGAATCTGGATGCAATGCTTGTTGCCCCCGAACACCATGATCGGCACTTCACGCTTGCCCGTTTCTTCGATGATGCGGGTCAGCTCGACGGTGGCCAGAGGTTCGGCCCATTCGTGACCGGCCAGGCGCAGGGCCTGGGTACGTGCCACGTCGTTGCGCTTGAGCAGCATGAAGAAGTCGTGAGTGTCCTTGAGTTGCGACCACTCGCTGCGCAGGGTACCTACATCGACTTCACCATCGGCGCGTGGGGCATTGGCTTCCGGCAGCGGTTGCAGCGAGGGGGCTTGCCCCCGTTGGGCTGCGAAGTCAGCCCCGTCGCGTTGCTTTCAGCAGCAACGACTGCGGCACCGGGCTCTGCGGGTGTTGCGGTTCCTGCAAAGCGGTCAGTTGGAAGCCGGCCATGTCCAGCGCATTGAGCCAGCTCGACAAACTGCGGAAGTACCACGGCATCGGTTGCCACTGGCCCTCGAACCCGGCGAAGGACTCCTCGCGCCAACCGTCCTGATAGTCGCCCGCCGCAGCGGTCCATGGATGCAATGTCTGGATCAGCAGCGTGCCGCCGGGAACGAGCAGGGTGTTCATCGCTGCGAGTAAAGGGATGATGTCCTGGTGCAGCAGGGCGAAGTTGGCGCAGATCAGGTCGTAGTCGCGGCCGATGTCTACTTTCGCCTCGACCAGAGCTTCATAGCTTGCCAGATGGACCGGCGAAGAACCTGCTGACCGTGCGGCCTGGACCAGTGTCGCATCACCGTCCACGCCGACCGCCGTAATGCCCCGAGCAGCCAGCGCACGCAACAGCCAACCCTCGCCGCATCCCAGGTCGAGCACGCGCTCCGGCTGGAAACCGAGCACTGCCCACAGAATGGCCTGGTCGGTGACTTGCTGGCGGCTGGCGATGGTCCCGGTGCGGATCGCTTCAATCCAGGCCTGGGCGTTGTGGTGCCAGCTTTGGAGGAGGGTGGTTTCGGGTGCGGGCATTTCGCTGTCCGGCGTTGTGGGTTGAATAGCAAGGATAGCTGGCGAGCGTGCCGGCGGCCGATGGCTCATGCCGCAAAGCAAACCCTGACGCCGGATCAGAAGTATTTGAGCCAGGTGATATCGCGACGCCGCGCCTTCAGGGCCGCAAACCAGCGCACCGGCCAATAAAGCACCACGGCGAGTGATACCGCCGTCAACCAAACCATCCCGACGCCATCGAAGCCGAAGAAGCTGCCTTGATTCAACCCGAGTATCGCTATGCAGGCCAGGTACAGCACTTTCAGTACGTACAGGTGCAGGATGTAAAAGAACATCGGCGCTGCACCGAACACGGCCAGAACGCTGATCCCATGACGCTGGCGGCTGCGCTCGAAACTCAGGAGCAATAACAGGCCCATGCCCAGCGTCAGGGCGAGGAAGAGCAGGGAAGGCGGGTATTTGGTGATGTTGAAAAAACTCATCACGGTGAATGTGGTGCTGTCGTAACTCGTCCAGTGCGCGTCACCATAACCATTGAGCAAGCGCAGTGCGAAGAAACCGAGCAGGGCACCGACGCCCGCCAGCCAAAGTTTTCGCCGACGTTGTTCAGGGGGCGTGGTGCCGCTGAACCATGGCCCGATGCAGTACCCCAAAGCGATCACCCCGATCCACGGCAATACGGGATACGACGTGCGCAGGCGCACAGTGTCCGAGAGTTCGATCCAGCCGCGATCATGCAGAATCGCCCAAACCCCATGCATCGCCGAACCTTGCGCAACGTGCAATGAGTCGAGAAGGTTGTGCCCGGCAATGATGATCACGGCGACCGCAAACAGAATCGAACGTGGCAGCCAGACCAGCGCGGCGAGCGCAATCATGCTGACCCCGATGGCCCAGATCACCTGTAGATAGATCACGGTGGGCGGGAACTGGAACGTCCAGGCAAAGTTCACGAGGGTGATTTCCAGCAGCACCAGAATCAGTCCCCGTTTGAACAGGAAGGCAGACGCATCGTTTTTGCCCTGATGCTTTTCTGCGAACAGGTAAGCGGATAGGCCCGTGAGCAGCACGAAGACCGGCGCGCAGAGATGGGCCAGGGTCCGGCTGAAAAACAATGCTGGCTCGGTGGTGTCGATGTTCATCGGATCAGAGACCTGGCGATGAAGAAAAAACGTCTCACGCACATGGTCCAGCAGCATGAAGAGAATGACCAGGCCCCTGAGGGCATCGATGGACAACAGTCGCTGGCTTGATTTCGCTTGAGTTGAAAGGCGTTGGTTGGTAGTCATTCGGACGTCGCTGGCAGGGAAGATCAATCCCGATTGAACGGGTGGTTTGTTGATATACTATAACATTTTGATTCGCCTGATTCTCACAGGCGCTACTAATTTCAATCGACGAAAAGCACAACACCGGCGCAAGGCCGGCGTTGTGCTTTCTGCATCGTTTACGCTGGGTGGGGGGCGTTAGAAGCGGTACTTCGCCGACGCCGTAATGCTGCGCGGTGCACCGTATGTGAGGGCGCCGTAGGCATCGAAGATGTCGAAGTACTTCTCGTCGGTGACGTTGTCCGCGTTGACCTGAGCCGACAGGTTTTCGGTGATCTCGTAGCGAGCCATCAAGTTGACCAGGGCGTAGGCGTCCTGCTGGATTTTCTCGGAGTTGCCTGCCGGGTTGGTGGCGTAGGTGTAAATCGAGTCCTGCCAGTTAACCCCGCCGCCAATGGTCAGCTTGTTGAATGCACCGGGCAGGCGGTAGGTGGTGAAGGTACGCAGCAACTTGGTCGGGTACAGAGTGTTGACGTCGTCGCCGTTGGCATCTTCGGCGGTGAACTGGGTGTAGCCCACCGTTGCGTTCCAGTCGGTCGCGAGTTCGCCGGACACTTCCAGCTCGAAGCCTTTGCTGGTCGCGCCTTCACTGGCCTCGTAGGCATAACCGCCGACGGGGTTCGAAGGATCGATCAGCACGCCGGTGCTTTGCCCCAGATTGTCCTGTTTGATCTGGAAGATCGCCGCGGAAGCGTTCAAACGGCCGTCGAAGTATTCGCCCTTCAAGCCGATTTCACTGCTCTCGCCAACGATCGGCTCCAATTGCTGGCCACTGCTGTCGCGGACCGACTGCGGCAGGAAGATTTCGGTGTAGCTGGCATAGGCCGAGAGGTTGTCGGTGAGGTCGTAGACGACGCCTGCATAAGGGGTCAGTTCGTGATCGACATCGATCTTGCTCACTTCCGAGTAGATGTCGTCGCTGGTCTTCTCGTACCAGCTCTCACGCGCGCCAAGAATCACTTTCAAATCGTCGGTCACGTTCAAGCGAGTGGCGGCGTAAAGCCCTTTCTGCCGGGTCTCGCTATAGCCGTAGTCGGACCGTGGGCCCCAGATCGGTTCCGGGAAGTGGCCGTTGTAGGCATCGAAGTTGGCAACGCCGCCAAACCCGGATTGCGCGTTGAGTGCATCGGCGTCGAATTCCTGCTTGCTGTCCACGTAACCGAAGGCCAATTCATGTTCACGGCCCAACAGTGAGAACGGGCCGTTGACGCGGATGCCGTAGTCGTCCTGGGTGGTCTCGGTCTTGTAGGTCGCCGGGAACGAAGACATGCCGGAACTGCCGTTCTGGCCCGGATTGCCGGAAAGGTACAGCAGGGAAGAGTCGCTCGTGCGCTCGCCACGGTTGTAGCTGAGGTTGAGTTGCCAGTTGTTGGCGAAGGTGTGGTCGAGGTTGACGAAGTAGGTATCGTAGGTGGTGTCCCACTTGCTCCAGTTGGCGGAAGTCGTCTTCGAGCGGCTCCAGTTTGTCCGGCTACCGTCTGCGTACCAGACGGGCAGGCCACCCCACATCGGCGAGTCGGCGTTGCTTTCCTGATGGCTCAAGCCGAACCACAGCGTGGTGTCGGGCGTCAGGTCGATATCCATTGTGCCGTAGAGGGTCTGGCGCTTGGTCGAGTTCATGTCGATCCAGGTGTCGCCCTCGTTGGTCTCCCCGACCAATCGCGCACGCACAGTGCCTTCCGAGTTCAGTGCCGTGGCCACATCGGCCTCGACGCCATAGGTGTCCCATGTGCCGGCGCTCAGTTCTACCGAACCCTTCAGGTCCGTGCTGTAGGCGCGCTTGCGCACCATGTTGATGGACGCGGAAGGATCGCCGGCGCCGGTCATCAAACCGTTGGCGCCACGGACCACTTCGACGCGGTCGTACATGGCCAGGCTGCTGAAGATTTCTCCCGAGCTCCAAGGCTGCTCATAGATGGTGGGAACACCGTCGATCATCAGCGAGTTGAGCTCAAAGCCACGGGCGTTGAACTGTGCGCGGCTGGTCTCGTAGCGGTTGACCGACACGCCCGTGGCATTGTTGACCACATCGAGGATGGTTTTCAGGTCCTGGTCTTGAATGCGCTGCTGAGTGACGACGCTGACCGATTGCGGCGTTTCCCGCAAAGACATGCTCAACGGCGTGGCCGTGCGCGCTGCGTCCGTTGTGTAAGAGTGGGTGCCTTCGGTAACGCCGACTTGCCCAGCGGTGGCGGTCTCGGTGATAGCGATAGGACTCAGGACCACCGAGCTTCCCTTCTCGGTCTGTTCAGTCGGTTCCGCCGCTTGCAGCGTGGGCGCAGAAATGGCGATACCGGCCGCAAGCATGTGTACTGCCAGGGCCAGAGGGCGCATTGCCAAAGGCGAGCGTGGGGTAACGGCGATTTGTGAACACAGAAGGGTGGGGGCGGACATGCGAACTCACATTTAATTTGTGTTATTTGAGAATCGATATCATACGCATGTGCATCTGGTTTCGGAATACGAATTGAACGCAAATGTGAAACTTTAACAAACACTTGGCGTCTGCCTGATCCCGAGTGATCCCGTGAATGTCAAAATAGGGGGCCACAGGTTGACTCCGAGGTTTGAAAAAAACTCGGTGCAAGCAATGGTCTTCAAAGAATTTTGCGGGGAAGGGCGGGGAGGTTGGGCGGGCCGCGCCTATCGAACGATAGGCGCGGTGGTTGCTACAGACGGTTACTGACGGACGTTCTGATACAGCATCAACCTTGAGGTTTCATGCATGGCGCGGGTCAACTCCGACAGACGTTTGAACTCTTCCGGGTTTTGCTGAGCCACGTTGTCCAGCGGGGTCTTCGACGCAAGGTCGTGGAGCGTTGGCGAGCTGCCGTCGTGCTCCATTTGCACCATGTAGTGTTGAGTCACGCCGGCAATCAACGGGAACGTTCCCTCGCGCAATACCAGCGGTACAACGCGTTCACCCTCGGGCGCGGGTTGCTGGATGTCACGGCCCATGCCGCTGTTGCGGAACTCAAGACCGGCCATGCCTGCCACGGTGGGCAGCAAGTCCACCAGGCCAACCGCTTCTTCGACCTTGCGCGTCCCGAGCAGACCCGGGGCGTGAATGATCATCGGCACCGCATTGCTTTCCAGACCCAGTTGCTGATAAGCCGGTGCCAGGTAAGGGATCTGCGCGATACGGGTGTTATGGTCGCCAAACAGCACGAAAATGGTGTTGTCGTAGTAACCGCCGGCCTTGGCGATTTCCATCAAGCGTCCGATGTTGAAGTCCAGCAGGCGCACGGCATTGTATTGCTCGACACTGCGCGATCCTGCGGCCTGGACTTCCTCGAGGGTCGGGTGCTTGACCTCGAATCCGTCGTTGGTCTTGGGAATCGTGAAAGGGCGATGGTTGCCGGCCGTCTGTACATAGGCAAAGAACGGTTTGTCCTTGGGCAGCGCTTGCAGGATCTGGTCGGTTTCCTTGAACAGGTCCAGATCGGAAATGCCCCAGACATCCACCACCGGGGACTTCCAGTCCCGCTCTTCGTACAAGCGAACGCCGTCGATGCTTTGCCGGATCAAGGCATTCATATTGGCCCAACCGGAGTTGCCGCCGATGGTGTAGATCTTCTCGTACCCGGTGAAAGCATTGACCAGGGAGTGCTGTCGGGTGATCAACGGGTTACGCGTCGCAGTCTCCTGGCGCGTCACGTCCGGGACCCCGCTAATGCTGGCCCATACTGTTTTTGCAGTACCTGTCACCGGCACATAGAAGTGCTCGAAGAACCAGCTCTGCGTGGCCAGGCGATCGATATTCGGGGTCGGATTGATCGGGTTGCCGTAAGCCCCGACAGCACTGGTACCCAGGGATTCAAGCATGACAAACATCACGTTCGGCGGTCGTGAACCCGGCACTTTGTAGGGTTGTGGTGCCTGGTGGCGAACAAAATTAAGAGTCTGCGGATCAGGCTGGTCAACGCTCAGGTAGTTGGCCATGACGGAATAGTGCTCGCGCACCTGCGCTTCGTCATAGCGGGACTGACCGACTTTGAGTGTGTCGTAGAGGAAAATCACCGGGTTCAGGCCCAGCGCGGCTGTTTGGTTGTTGCCCGAGAAGAACGCATCGCTCCAGCGTAACGGGACCGGGTTCTCAAAGTTCATGTTCTCGACACGACCCAAAATACCCAGCAAAACCACGATGACCATCGCGGTGCCACCCCATAGGGCGGAGAGCCGGTGAATCGGTTTGCGGCGACGGTCGAGGGTCACGCGTTCCAGGCGTACCAGGGCCAGTGTCATCAACGCGACGGTTACCAGCCAACCCAGAGAAATCCAGATCACCGGGTAGGTTTGCCAGACCATGTCACGGGAAATTTGTGCATCGTCGAGGAAGCGCAGGACCGTGGCGTTGATCCGCATGCCCAGGTACGCGTAATGCCCGAAATCGATGATGTAGATCAGCAGCAGTGCGCTCAGGACGGTGACGATGTACAGGCGTGCGATGCGGCGAAGCAAGCGGCTCGTGATCAGGTTCCAGCGAGGAATCCAGGCCAGTATTGCCAGCGGCAACGCTACCAGGATGGCCAGGCGCAGATCGAAACGAAAGCCGATGCCCAAGGTTTCCCGGACGGCATCGTCGTTGAGCAGGGCATTGGCGTCGAAACCGGAAAAGCCGAAAAAGAACACACCCCGCAACAGGGCAAACAGCGCAAACAGAATCGCCGTTGCGCCTAGCCAATAATGCAAACGTCTTGAATGCAGCCAACCCATCTATGTTTCCCCTGTTAAGAATCTCGCTGAATCAAGCGGGTCGATTCGGCGGTGAACGGTGCCGCTTGATCAGCAAACCATACATCCAGTGCATGACAAGCATCAGGAGTGACGCGAAGCAATACAGGCCCAGCAGCGGATCAATCAGGTAATCCCAATAGTTCTGCGAAGGTTTTATCCCGGCGACGAAGGCGAGGGTCGCGCTGGCCAGCATCACGACGGCAAGCAGGTTGCGCAGGTAAAACAGGCCTAGCGTGAGCAGTGCGAAGAAAATCAACATCGGACGCGGGTTGAAGCCGAACCGATAAGGGTCCAGATCACTCAACCCCATCGTTGCCGGATACAGCACCAGGGCCAACACGGCGAACAGGATCAACACCCAGGTTTTGCTTTGCTGCGCTGGCGGCAGGACGCCCAGACGTCGCAAGCAGCCCCACGCCATCAATACCATTGAGGTAATCGCCAGGTCATCAATGTGGCTACGCAGATACGTGGCCAGCGACAACCCGTCCACGGGAATGAAGCTGACGGCCAGCAAGGCGAACAGCACAGCGATGCGCAAAGCCCTGTTCAAGCCAAATGCCGGCAGCAGCAGGAAGGTGATCATTGCGAAGCTGACGTGGGCTTGCCAAAGGCTAATCATTTGAGACGCTCGGAAAGCCACGCCTCGTTGAAGGTGACGTGTTTGATGAAAGTGTTGTTCCAGGAATAAACCAGGTGATACATGCCGTCGGGACTGCGGATGAAGTAGGGGTATTCGTATTCGAATTCGCACCCGCGGACGGTACAGACACGGGTGTCGAGATTGTTCAGGAATTGCGCCTCCAGCGGTTGGCGTAGCGCACCACTGGAACCGCGGAACTCATGCCCCATGATTTCCTTGTAGACCTGGGGTGAAATCGGGTCCCCTTCAGGATCAGGCGACTTGTCCAGATCACTCAACGAGCGCCAATCGACCATTTTTGCGTCGGTACCATAAAGGCTCAGCTTGAAACGCCCCTCTTGCAGGTCGTTGAGCGCTACCAGCAGTCCGTGCTCGGGGGTCGCGACGGCCGCCAGCGAGGAATTCGGATTCGATGGGTTGAGCGGATAAGGCTCGCTCCAGGTTTGCCCGGCATCTTCAGTACGGGTCGCCAGAACGCGGTGATGGGTGTTGCCGGCATAACGCAGCAACGCGATGCCGCGCTGCCCGTCCAGCGGGACCACCGTGGGTTGCAACGAGTTCATGCCGTGGCTGATGCGGTACTTGTCGATCACTTTCCCGTCTGCGCTCAAGTAGAGATACTCGGCAAACTTGCCCAAAAATTCGTGGTAGACCGGTAAGCCGATGGAACCGTCGGCATGAAACACCGGTGCCGAGCGGACCAGGGTGCTGATGTTCAGAAAGGGGGACGTGATCAGTTGGCGCGGAGCGGACCAGCTTCCACCGAAGTCGTCTGAGACCATCACGTTGACCGCACTGCCGGCCCAGCCGCCCATGGACACGGACACGTAGAACAACCAAAGGCGATTATCCGGCGCAAGGGCAATCACCGGATTGCCCAGTTTGCGGATGTATCTTTGGGTTCCTTGTTGGGTCGAATCCCGCGTCGCCAGGACTTGTTCAGACCCCCACTCGCCGGTTTTCACGTCGAAACGGGCGGAACGTACCTGCACATCGGCGGCGCCTTCGCGAGAGCCGGCAAACCAGACGGTCATCAAGGAACCGTCAGGCAGGGCGGTTACCGCCGAAGAATGCACGAAGTCCACCAGCCCGGAAGAGGCGAAACGGCTGGTATAAATGGGCTTGGCCACTTGGTCGGCCACGGCCTTCACTGGATTCATCAACGCAAAGGAAGAGTGCGTGTGGCCAGGATTGAGGAACCATGCGGCCGCAAAAAGGGAGGTCAGTGCAAGGTAAGCACCGAGGGCAGGAATACTGGGGAATTTGATGCGCATCTTAAGGCTAGGCATCTCTTGGCCCATTCGAGGCGCGTAACCTATCACCTATAGTTAGAAAGCAGGTTTTTAGCAAAGGTCGCATTTGTAAGTAAATGTGTCTTAGGTGTTTCCGCTCGCCGAAAGCGGCTAATGGACAGCCGATCGCACTCACGAAGTGCGTCTGCATGAATGGCCTGATGGGGGCACGGCCATTGATTTTCCGGGAGGCATTTAACGTGCTCCTACGAGTGTGGTCGATGATTGTGATGGTTATACGGCCAAGCGGATATCGCGCTACCGTCATTGTCCGGTGAGCTGTGGGGTGGGGCGGCCAGCTCTTCCAGGTGAGTGATGATGTCGTCCGGCTTGAGCACCAGTACGTCGCTGTCGAGCGTGTCCAGAATCATCTCGGCGGTGTTGCCGATCAATGCTCCCGACAGCCCGGTACGGGCCACGCTGCCGATCACCGTGAGCGCGGCTTCAAGTTTGTGCGCGACGTATGGGATCAGCACGTCGGCTGAGCCCTCTTCTATATGCAGGCGGTCGTCGCTGATGTCGAATTCGTCCTGGAGGGTTTTGCACAGTTCGTGATACAGCGCCTGAATGCTCTCCTTGAGTTGGAGCACGGGGTCGGCTGCCGAGTACAGGGGATAGGGATGGGCGCTCATCATGTGGAGCGTGCCGCCCGCCAGTGCGGCGATGTCGTAACTGTGGCTGACAATGCCGGAATGCAGCACGCGGTGCTCGACGTCACCGTTACCGGCATCAATGGCCGCAAGAATGTTGCCTCCGGTCCACGGTCTGGCGGTTTTTACGATCAGTACCGGGCTGGGGCAGTATCGCAACAACTTCCAGTCGTCGGGGGTGAGAAAGGACTTCATCAGCGTCTGGGGAAGGTGCTGCTTGATCACCAGACCACATCCTTCCTCATGTTGGGTCGCGATGATGGTCTTGTGAAAACTCCCGTACCAGGCTTGTTGAGCGCTGACGCTATAACCCTCCTGTAGCAATTCGTCTTGTATGTCGCTCAGGTAGGCACCGTGGTGATTTCCCTTTTCGCACGCCAGCAGATGCAAGTGCGACCGGGTAGCGCCGGCAATCATTTTTGCCCTGTTCAAGATCAGATCCCTGGACTGCTGCGAATCCACTACCACCAACGTATTACGAATGGTGTGCATGAGTGTCTTCCTGCGCTGAGTACAGTTTCTTCATGGGGGTTGCGGGCACTCGCGGCCGATGTGAGCGCGTATTGGCCAGTTTGATTGTGCTTGAAATCGAACTGGCCAAAACTGGCACGCTACTGCGATTGCAACTATATTGGTATAAGTTGTAACGCCGCCGATACACTCGGCGCCGAAGTTACTACGTTACTTCAGGCCGATTGCGCTGCAGGCACTCAGAACTCGAGGACGTCTGCCGCCTTAAGTGTTTCGCCTGGTTGCAATGTAATGCGTCCGCACACAGGCCCCACCCACGTAGATACCCAGATCCTGGCGTTTGATCGAGTTGCTCTGCGGTGAGCGTATTGCTCAAGTAACTCGAGGGTTGAGTATGAGGCCTATTTTGTTTCGGTGCATAAGTAGATGTTCGGCGCACTTAGTTGATTTTCAACTAAGTGCACTCTAAACAAACCCCATTCGATCTGATGGGGCAGTCACTTGGCTATTTGTCTTGAGGGTTTAAGTAAATCCCTCTTTTTCATGCCAGGTTCGCCGATTGATAATGCGCTATTCCTCCACGCCGACGCCCGACCCTCCCAATTCGCTGGGGACGTCTTTGAGCTTGGGCAATCCATCTTTGATGTGCAGCACGGTCTCCTGATAGTGGACGTGAACGCCTGGCAAAAACGCGAGGTCCGGGATAACGGCGGCATACACATCAATCAGCCCCATCCCCGGATGTTCGGTGAAGAGGTGGCCGCCGCAATGTTTGCACCATTTGCGGTAACTCTGCTCGGTCTTGTTGTAGGTGCCGATGCTGTCAGCTCCCCGAGTGACCTGCACCGCCTCGGGCTTCCACAGCGTGAAGGCATTGACCGGTCCTGCCGACCAATGCCGACACGACTCGCAATGGCAATAGCCCATCGCGGCGGGCTCCCCGCTGACGGTGAACTCGACGGCACCGCAGAAACAACTGCCTGTGTAGGACCTTTGAGCGCTCATGAGATGACTCCTTGATCAGGGATTACGCGATACCGCCGCCGATGGGAGGCATCGCCTCAACGTTGTCTGGTTTCACTTGTCGATGTAGTGCACCGCTGTCGCCGGCGTGCGCCGAACCTGCAGTTCGAAAATGTCCGGGCGCGCATAGTGCCCGGTGACGTCGAGCGCCCGTCGCGCGGGGGCCACGAGTGAGACGTCAATGTCCGCATACAGAATGCCTGCCTCCCGGTGCAGTGGGCCGGCGGTGACCCGGCCTTGGGGGCTGACCACCACCGAGTCGCCGTCGTTGATCCACTCTTGCGGATCCGGAAACATTTGCATGCGAGCCGGAAAGTCATCGGGGATGTCGCTGCCGCGCAGCAAGGTGCCACTGCCGAGCACCCAGCAACGGCCTTCAAGTGCAATGTGGCGCATCGTGCAGATCCAGTCATCGCCACTGTCGTACGTGGGGGCGATGTAGATCTCCACTCCTTGGGCATACAGTGCATAGCGTGCCAGCGGCATATAGCTCTCCCAGCAAATTAGCGCACCAATGCGGCCGACCGGTGTATCGACCGTACGCAACCCTGACGCATCACCGACACCATGGACCATGCGCTCGGGGTTCGTTGGCATAAGCTTGCGGTGTCGGTTGAGCACTTCGCCGTTCGCGCCGATAACGACTACGCTGTTGTAGAGCGTGCCGCCGCCATGGCGCCGGTCGCATTCATTGATGCCGCACACGATCGTCACGGCATGAACCCGGGAGGCCTCGCACAATTCGCTCAGGTCACCATTCGCGATATCAACGGCATTGGCCAGCAGCCGCGCATGCAACTGTCCCATTAAAGCCCCGTCCCTTCCCGCCGCCAGCCGCCAGATCCATGACGGGTAACCTGGAATGAACTGTTCGGGCAAAACGATCAGCGAGGCGCCCGCCGCCGCGGCCTCAGCGACCGACTGCACGGCCCGGGCAATCGTCGCGCTGCGATCGAGCAGCACGGGCGGGCGCTGGATAATGGCTATCTTGGTCATGGCGTTCTCCTGTGGCGGTTGGCTTTCGAAGGCTTCAGCGTGCGCGTGGAGAAGTCGCGAGACTAGTGCAGAATCTGAAGCGTTGCAGGTTCGGAGGACAGGCGATGGACGAAAGTTACGGTCAGTTCTGCACGGTCGCCCGCGGTGCTGAAGCGTTGTGTGAGCGCTGGACACCGTTGGTCGTTCGCGAATTGCTCTGCGGCAGCAAGCGCTTCAATGAGCTGCACCGCGGCGTACCCCGGATGTCCACCAGTCTGCTGGCGCAGCGGCTGCGCCATCTGGAAGATATCGGCGTTGTCCATCGCAAGGCCGTCGGCAAAGTCTGGGAGTACAGCCTGACCGAGGCGGGCGAGGATTTGCGCCCCATCATCATGGCGCTGGGGCATTGGGGCGCACGCTGGATCGGCAGTCGCCTGCGCGATGACGAACTCGATGCGGGCCTGTTGATGTGGGACGTGCGCCGGTTCGCGCGCATCGAGATGTTCCCGTCCCGGCCGGTGATCATCCACTTCAGGTTCCGCGACGCCCGCTCCGGCGAGCAAGCGTGGTGGCTGGTGGTCGAAGAGGGGGTGGCAGATCTGTGCCGCGACGACCCCGGACGCGAACTGACGCTCGTCGTGGACTCCAGCGTGCGCGCGTTGACCGAGGTGTGGGCGGGCGACCGCACACCCAAGGAGGTTCTTCAGTCGCGAGAGCTGCGTGTAGATGGCGCCGTGCAGGATGCGGAAAATTTGTGGCGCTGGCTCGGCACGAGTGCGTTCGCCAGTAGCCGGCGCGCTGCAATGTGACCCTTGCAGCAGGAAAAACCGGACACCGACATCCTGTTACATGGATGTCGCTGTCGGGTGACCTGGTCATGAGCCTTGGGTTTCTTCCGTCGGTCACCAGACCTTAAGCGTGCAGTTGATGTTGATCCGTTTTTCGTTGTCGCTTCTGAATGTCGAGGCTGCACTTTGCTCATTGCGATACAACGCATGGCGCAGGCGCAGAGCGAGACCTTTTGCCGGGCCTGACCGTTTGACGTCTGCCAACTCCACGTCCTTCGACGACTCCGTCAGTTTGCCTCTTGAAGCGACCTGGACACTGCAGAAAACTCAATGCACGGGTGATTTCAGGATTATTGTCGATGTCGATAAGCGAGCCGATCAGGTCGCGCATCATTATATTGGCGTCTGAATGTTGGCGTGTTTCTGTTTGTTAATAAATATACTTGTTTATCAATTGCTTGCGTATCTAATTAGATTGTCTGCTTGTGCTGATATTTGATTGTTCTTGTGCGCGCTTAGAATGCGTCATGAAAATCTATTGCTTCTTTTTAGTGCTGTCGTCAAGTGGCGTAATTAAATTGATGGTGTGGGGGTGTTTATAATTGCTTGTTTTCTATGGATAACTTTTTTCGATGTTGTACAAATAGGCTGCATTTATTTTGTTGGCATTTACTTTGCTTCTGCTGAAGGGTCGAGTTTAACCCGATGCAACACCGTTAATTACAGGGACAGCGCCCATGTGAAGTATGCCGTACAGCATTCGTGACGCTTTCGAATGTGGGCTCAGGACCGAGCCGTACCTGACTGTCTTGCTGTGGCGGGCGAACTTCAAGCATGTTTCCCATGCTCGAGAGTCCGCTCTTTGTTAGGGGCGTGAGAGGAGTAGGTACAAATGCGCATTAGCATTTTTGGTCTTGGGTACGTGGGCGCTGTATGCGCTGGTTGTCTCTCTGCCCGCGGCCATGACGTGGTCGGGGCGGATATCTCTGCGGTGAAAATCGATCTGATCAATCAGGGTAAGTCGCCCATTGTCGAGCCGGGCCTAGAGCACTTGCTTGAATTGGGCGCGCGTTCGGGGCGCCTGCGAGGTGCTACCGATGTAGAGTCCGTCGTCATGGATACGGAAATCTCGTTTATCTGCGTTGGCACGCCAAGCAAGAAGAATGGCGACCTTGAACTCAATTATATCGAGTCGGTATGCCGGGAAATAGGAGAGACCTTGCGCAGCAAGAGCGCCTGGCACTCGGTGGTCGTGCGCAGTACGGTGCTACCCGGCACGGTGAAAAACGTGGTGATCCCGCTTCTGGAGAGCTGTTCGGGCAAGAGGGCGGGGATTGATTTCGGCGTTGCCGTCAACCCGGAGTTCCTCCGGGAAAGCACGGCAATAAAGGATTATGACCACCCGCCAATGACTGTTATCGGTGAACTCGACCAACGTACCGCGGACATGCTCGAAGCGCTCTACAAAGAGCTGGAAGCGCCCATCGTGCGCAAGAGCATCGAGGTGGCGGAAATGATCAAGTACACCTGCAACGTCTGGCACGCCATCAAGGTGAGCTTCGCCAACGAGATCGGCAATATCTCCAAGGCTGTCGGGGTGGATGGGCGTGAAGTGATGGACGTCGTCTGCCTGGACAATAAGCTGAACCTGTCGCGTTATTACATGCGCCCGGGGTTTGCCTTCGGGGGATCATGTTTGCCCAAGGATGTGCGTGCGCTAACCTACCGTGCCGGTCAACTGGACGTAGAACACCCGCTTCTGGCTGCGATCATGCGCAGCAATGCGGTGCAGGTGCAGACGGCGTTCAACCTCATTGCCGGTTATGGAAAACGCCGGATCGCCCTGCTTGGCCTGAGTTTCAAGGCTGGAACCGATGATCTGCGCGAAAGCCCGCTGGTGGAATTGGCCGAGATGTTGATCGGCAAGGGCTATGACCTGCAGATATTCGATCGCAACGTCGAGTACGCCCGTGTCCACGGTGCGAACAAAGAGTATATCCAGTCGAAGATCCCCCACGTTTCCTCACTCTTGCGCTCCGACCTGACTCAGATAGTGGAGGATGCGGACATCATCGTCCTGGGTAACGGCGACGAGATGTTCGATGCCGTGGCGCGACAGGTACCACCCGGCAAGAAAGTCGTCGATCTGGTGGGCTTCATGGACCATTCGAGCAACCACGAGTCGGAAGGTATCTGCTGGTAACGGGGACCACGACAACGCCATCCAGACGTTCGAGCGATAGCGCCGTCGGACGTTTTTGCAGGTGAAAACAGAGAAGGGCAGTCCTCCGGTTTTCGGGATGCGATCCCAGCGGAGCTTTCATATCTATCGACAATGAAAGATTCGGAGGAAACAAAAATGATTCCAGTGATTTTGTCCGGCGGCAGCGGCTCGCGGCTCTGGCCCCTGTCGCGAAAGTTGTATCCCAAGCAGTTTCTGGCATTGACCAGTGAGCGCACGCTCTTTCAGCAGACCTTGCAGCGGTTGACTTTCGATGGCATGGAAAAGCCGATCATTGTCTGCAACCAGGAACATCGTTTCATCGTCAACGAGCAGCTCGCTGCCATCGGTTGCACAGCCCAGGCGATGTTGCTGGAGCCCTTCGGCCGCAACACTGCTCCGGCAGTCGCTCTGGTGGCCCTTAAACTGCTCGCCGAGGGGCGTGACGAACTGCTGCTGGTATTGCCAGCCGATCACGTGATCACGGATGGGGCGGCCTTGCATTCTGGACTTCAGCAGGCGCAGGCCGCCGCTGAAAAGGGTGGCATGGTGTTATTTGGCATACCCGCGACACGCCCGGAGACCGGTTTTGGTTACATAAAGGGGGCGTTCGCAGAGCCTTGCCCCGATCTGCCCGAAGGCGTTTTTCGGGTCGAACACTTCGTGGAGAAGCCGGATCTGCAAAAAGCCGGCGAGTATGTGCAGTCCGGTGAATATTTTTGGAACAGCGGCATGTTCCTGTTCCGCGCCAGCCGGTATCTCGAAGAGCTGCGCGTACATGAGCCGGATATTCATGAGACCTGCGTACTGGCCCTGGAGCGAAGCCGCAGTAGCGATGCGGCCATCAGCATTGATGCAGGGACCTTCGAGTGCTGTCCGGACAATTCGATTGACTATGCGGTGATGGAGCGTACCAAGAGTGCCTGCGTAGTGCCGCTGGCCGCTGGATGGAGCGACGTGGGTTGTTGGTCGAGTTTGTGGGACGTGCATGCGAAAGACGTAGACGGCAATGTGCTCAAGGGTGACGTGGTCAGCCACAACAGTCACAACTGTTTCGTCCATAGCAGCGGCAAGCTGGTGACGCTGCTGGGACTGGACGATGTGGTGGTGGTAGAAACCAAGGATGCGGTGATGATCGCGCACAAGAGTGCCGTGCAAAGTGTGAAAAAGCTGGTCGGTATCCTGGATGCCAATGGCCGTCAGGAAACTCAGAACCACAGCTCTGTGTATCGTCCATGGGGTGCCTATGACTCGGTTGACAGCGGCACCCGTCATCAGGTCAAGCACATTACCGTGAAGCCGGGCGCCCAGCTTTCCCTGCAGATGCATCACCATCGAGCGGAGCACTGGGTCGTAGTGTCCGGTACCGCTCAGGTAACCTGCGGCGACAGGGTTTTCCTGCTCACCGAAAATGAGTCCACTTACATCCCGGTCGCTTCGGTGCATCGTTTGGCCAACCCCGGCAAAATCCCGCTGGAGATCATCGAAGTTCAATCGGGCAGTTATCTGGGCGAGGACGATATCGAACGATTGGAGGATGCCTACGGGAGGACACACGAATCTCGGGGCAAGCCTTCCGCTGCTCCAGGGGGCGTGGTGCTTGTCAAAGGCTAGATAACGAGGGTGCACAGGATGACCTGTGCACCTTGCCTTGGTCGTATCAGGTTGAATCCAAATTGAATCCAGCCTGATATACATTGCTGCACTGCCTACCTTTCGGCAGACCTGCGTCAGTTTCCGCTGCTTGATCTCAGACGCAGGAACTCGCCTCGATCCCCGGTTTCATTACCGCGCAGGCAGTTGCCGGGCAGACTGGCGGGGGGGCTGGTGCCGGCCTCGGCCCAGATCCATACCTCGACGATACAAGGGTTCATCACCGTGGCTTCCACCAGCAGACTCTGCACGGGCATCAGGTCGCCAGCCATCAACTGTTGATCAGTCTGTCCCATCTGGTAGTGGTTGTCCCCCAGCACCACCCGATCTATGCCCTCTGTGCGGATCATCGCCTTGCCGGCATTGGCCAGTCGGTTAGCCACCAGCACCAGGCGCGACGGCTGGCCTGTCGGATTGCGCATGCTGATGGCGTATTCCGGCGTGGTGCTGATGCGGTTGTCGATGACATAGACGGTGCCGATCGCTTCGCCGTCGATGCCGCTGCTGGCGGTGTTGGCGATGTAGTTCTGCGCGAGCAGTAGAGGGGTGTCCTTTTTATCGACAAGCTGGCGAAGAAAGATGCCGTTTTGCGTAGCGCCGATCATGTTTTGTCGCAGCACCAGTTCGCCATGCTGGTCCAGCACCTCAATACCAGCTTTGCCAGCGCCGAGTATCACGTTGCGTTCCACCACGCCGCTGCTGGTGCCGCGCAGTCGAATGGCGCTCTGGTTTTTCACGGTGGCGATATGATTGCCAACCAGGCTGGCGCGACTGTCCAACAGGTCGAGGGCGTATTGTTGCAGGTCGTCGAAACGATTGTTTTCGATGCGCGCCTCGGCCTTCTGCAATTCGACACCGCTGGACAGCTCGCTGATCCGACTGCCGCTCATCAACAGGATTGCCGGCGCCAGGCCGAGAGCTTGCTCGGTGCTGCGCGCGAGCGTCAGGCCGCGGGAAAGGTGGGCGTTGTAGCCGAGGCGGCTGAGACTGGAGTCGATGATGCGGGTGCGGCTGCCGGCCCAGGCCATGACGAAGGGACGGAACGGCTGCTTGATTTCGGCAGGCTGGCCGTCGCTCCAGCTGGTCAGGGTGGCGTGCTTTAGGGTCAGATCGCCTTGGTTGATCAGTGCAGTGCCGGACTGGGTGCGAAGGTAGAGGGTGCTCTCCACGATGTTGAGTGCTGCACCGGGGGCGATCAGCAGTGGGTAGCTGAGCAAGTAGCCGTCGTTGTGCCGGCTCATCACGCGCTCGTCGCCGAGTGCCTGGTGCAACTGCGCCAGACCGATGCCGCCGCCGCGTACCACCACCACCAGCGGGTGATTTGTCTGGTAGCTGGCGATGACGCGAAACAGACCGTTGTGCACGAAGGGTTCGAAGGGCCAGCTGCCCTCCTGCGAGGAGAACAGACTGCTCAGGCTCACCGAGGCGCGCCCGACGGGGCGCGACTCGCGCACCTGATTAGCGTCCACGCCCTGGTCGGCGGCCTGCAGCACGCGCTCGATTTCCTGCTGTTGCTCGGTGGCCGGTACGTCGCTGAGCTGGTGGCGCAGAAGACTCTGCGCCTGTGCCAGTGGTAGCAGTGTGCAGCACAGGAAGCAGAGCAGGGCATGGGCAGCGGATGGGGGGAGCGATCTGGGCATGGGCTTCACCTGGGCCTGGGTTATTCGACATTAGGGTAGAAAGGCTTGATGTGTCCGCCGATCTGCCGGTAGCCGTCCACATCGCCGTGTTCGGCGCCGTACAACTGGCGTGCCAAAACGTGCTGCGGGTTGTGGCTCAGGAAGGGGACCAGCCATGCCATCTTGTACGGCGGCACCTTCTGCTGCTTTTGCCCTTGCAACTCCGGAAGGCCATTGGGGGCGAGCACGATCCGGGCAGCGAAGTTGGCGAGCAGGTCGAGCTTGCGGCTGTCTTCGGCGGTGACGCTGGCGCCATTGAGCCGCAGGGTTTCGGCGACGAGGGTCAGCGGTACCAGAGCGTAGTGGGTGTAGTTGGCGGCGAGCGTCCCGCGCGCCAGTTCATTGGGCAGATAGGCATAGTCGCCACCGACCGACGGGGTGATCTGCTGCATGGCGCGGCGAAACACCTTGGCGCTCCAGTCGATGCGGCTCTGCTTGCCGAGCAGCATGCCGGTGGAGCCGATGGACCAGGCGGCCCAGTAGTCGTGGTTGTTGAAATAGCCGAAGGACGGGGCGAGGCGCGGATCGTACTCTTCGATGATGATGCCGGCCAGGCGGTCCAGCCACTGCTTCTGCCGCTCGCTGAGTCGCAGTTGGTTGCCGCTAAGGGCTTGCAATTTGAGAACGCTGGAGGCGATTGCCGCCAGTGCCCAGTTGCGCACCGCGATACCCGTCTTGTTCGCTTCGCGGTTTTCCAGGGCTCCGGCGGCGGCCCAGGCCTCCAGCCATTGGTCCATGCACGCCAGAGCCATAGCGGCGTGCGGCGGGTCTTGCGCCTTGGCGTAATAGTCGGCGAACAGGCTGAGCATCTTGCCATAGCTGGCCACGCTGTCGTGGATACGCTGGGACTCCTGGGATTGGCCCTTGCCCAGTGTGGACTTGGTCGGGTCGCTCTGGTCGTATTTGCTGTCCACCAGCAGGGCGCCAGTGAAGGGCTCTATCACCGGCTTGGGGCATACCAGCGAGTGATAGTCGGGCAGCACGGAGGGCGCCGTGACACTCGTCGGCAGGCTCCAGATCGACCGGGTGCCGCCTGCGGTTGCGTTGGAGGGTTGGGTCACTGGTAGCAGCGCTGCGAGCAGGAGCAGGGGGAGGCATCTCAGAGACATAGTTTCACATCCATCGAGATCGGCGTGTCCAGGGGCTGCACCGGTTCGAGGAACACCGACAGCAGGTTTGCGTTGCTGAACTCTGCGGCGGAGCTCAGTTCCAGGTAGAACTGACCACCGTCGACAATAGCCTCGCGACGGAACCAGGCTTTATCGCGGGCGCCGTTGTCGTAGTAGGTGATGATGTAGAAGTCCTTGACGCTCTTGTCCGACAGCTTGATGTCCAGGAAGCCGTACTTTCCGGTCATTGCCAGGCGCCGTGTGCCGCTATTACTCAACAGTTCGATGCGCTGGCCGGGCACCAGCGATGCACGCTCGAGCTTGTTACTGGTGAGCACTTGCGGCGATTTGGCGCAGCCGCCGTTGATCGCCGGGATCAGTTGGCGGTACATCAGCGGCGTCTCCAGGTGGAAGCTGGCCGGCAGCTCCCAGATGATCATCTTGGGTGGCGCATCCGGCTTGTAGCTGTCGGACTGCAGGTATTGCAGCAGCGAACCGTCCTGGCCGGCACCGGCCAGGGCGAAGTTGAGGATGTCGACGTTGAGGAATTCTTTCAGGTAGCCATCGAAGTTGTAGTTCTTCATTTCGTCGTCGCGCGCTGCCGAATTGCTGGTGCCGACCAGTATCACTTCGGGGGCGGCGGCTTGTTCGAACAGTGCGCTGGCATCGTCGGCCGCGGGGACGGTCTGGAAGCCGCGGACATACTGGAAGCCGTAGTTGTTGCCGCAGATCTTCTTCAGCGCCCGGCTCATGGTACCGTCCTTGGGCAGTATCATCCCGGCCTCGGTGCGGTAGCTCTTCTTGGCCAGTCCGGCGTAGAAGGGCTGTCGCTTGATTTCTGCGGCGACGATCTTTGCCGTGGCCTGGGCACCGGAGGGTGTCCAGTGGTGATCGCGGCGAAAGAAATACTCTTCCTTGGGCGGGTTGCGCACCAGCACCATGGCGTCCGGCACCAGGGCACCTGGAGCACGTAGTTGGCCGAGGAAGTTTTCCAGGTTGCGCGAGGCGGTGGGGTAGGAAAAGCCGAAGCTGCGCTCTGGCAGAATCTTGTCGCGGTGCATCAGCCCGCGGGTCGGCTGCACGGCGAACACAACCTTGATCTGCCTGGCGGCGAAGGTCGCCATCAGCCGGGCATATTCGGGCTGCATTTCCTTGGGGATGAAAAAGTCGTTGGAGAGGTCGACTTCCGAGCGGAACAGCCACTTGTCTTTGCCCGGAGTCACTTCCTTCATCGACTTCATGATTCCTTCGGCGTACTGCTGCGGATCGTGCAGCGCGGGGCAAATCAGACACTGCAGGTCGCAGTTCTCCTGCGCGCTCGCCGGCAGGCCAACGGCAATCCAGGCGAGCAGTAAGGTGCAGACTGTACGGAAGGTGTGCTTCATAGGTCACCGCAGGCTTCGGGTTGGCGGGCGGGCATGTCGCTTCACTGCAAAGAGTCGAACGAATTGGCCAGGCTCAGGGTCCGTACCTGACCGCCCTGAGCGATGGCCACGTAACTGTAGGACCCGCCTTTCTTGAGAAACTGCTCGTCGAACTTCGCTACATTCTGCTCGCCGCTATAGGCGGCGAAGCCAATCTTGATCTCGTTCACCAGGCGCGTACCCATCTGGTTCTGCGCGATGTTGTCGACAATGGCATGCTTGCCATCGAGGGTCTTGAGCGCCAATGGCTTCTCGGTAAGGTTGTAGAACGCCACCAAAGCTTTTGTCGGGTCCATGCTATAGGTGTCGACGATGGGCTTCAGCGCCTTGCCGTCGTAGATCACAGTGGTTGCCGAATCGGATTTCAGGCCAAGGTCCAGACTGGTCTTGTCCACCGTCAACTGTTGGCTGCCGGGGGTGATGTAGAGGTAGCCGCCCAGGTGGCCGCCGCTGACTTTCTGGGCCTTGCTCTTGCCCTTCAGATGAACGTCCACTGGGGCGCCGGCCAGGTTGAGCACGCGCACGAAGGCCGAACCGGGCGGCGGTGGGCTGGCATAGAGGCCACCGTTACCGTCGGCGGCATGGGCGGGGCTTGGGACGAGCAGCACCAAACTGAGCAGGCTACCAAGGAACGTGGTTTTCATCGTCGTCATCTCCATGTTTCGGGGGGGGGGCGAAAAGGCCGTGCCTAGAAAAACTGGTTCATGGTGGCCTGCCAACTATTGGAACTGGGCTTCTGCGCCAGCAGGGTGCGCACAGGGAACTCCCAGATAACGGTCTTGATGCTGTCGTTCCTCAGTTGCTTTCCAGCAAGGAAGTCGTCCATCGCCTGGAAGGGCCCGCGAGCCTCCACGGCGGTGGTAAGCAGGTCATTCTGTAGCGACTCCTTGAGGAAACCGGGGAAGTTCCAGTCGTCGATCTTGGTGTAGCTGGAGCCGACCAGCATGATCGACTCTGACTGGTCGTCGAACAGAAAGGCATCATCCAGCGACTGGTTGCGGCTTATGGTTTCGAACACCGGGATGTTGTCGCCAAGCAACGGCCAGGGGACCAGCCAGTCGCTGACCTGGATGAAGTTGAGGAGGTCGCCGTGATAGCCCTTTTGCGCCACATGCTGTGTGGCGTAGGGCGCCTTGCCGATCAGTTCGGGATGCTGGCGCGCCACTTCGTGCGCCGCCAGGTTGGCACCATAGGGCGACCAGTGGGTATCGGTTTTCAGGAACAGCTGCGTGCTGTCCTTGGCACTGAGGAACGCGCTACGAACCGGTGCAGTCTCGATTTTCTGCTCGGCGAGGCGCGCCACGAAGTCATCATAGATACCCGCGGTGCGCGCATCGAAGCGCCGCTGTGCGTACTCGGCATAGATGTCGAGCTTCATCGGCACCGGCATCAGGATCAGCCGTTTGTTGTGCTGGCGTAGCTGCTCCTCGATCTCGGCGATGTTCCGCACATGTTGGGCGACTGCGTGCGAATAGTCATTGGGGATCATGTACTCCTCGTTGGTGAACAGCCAACCGTTACGGCCAATTACCACGCCCTTGCTGCCTTCGCCGAAGACCAGGTATTGAAGGTCGGCCCAGGTGCGGATGGCGGTATCACGAAGGACGAACTCGCGGTCGTAGGTCATCTCCAGCTGTCGCAGCAGGCGGCCGTCAAGGAACAGCGCGAGGGCATCGGGCTGCGTCCTGAGGAAGCTCACCACCTTGGGAATGGAGTACACCAGCATCACTGCGAGCAGGATGCAGAAAGCGATGCCATTGACTTTGCTAGCGCTCTTCATGACGGGGAACATGGCGATCTCCTCAGAACTGGAAGTACAGGAAGGGGGAAAAGGAATTCGCGGCGAGCCGCGTGACCGAGATGCCGAAGCCGGCCCAGAGCATCAGTGCAGTCAACCCGCTGACGCTCTGCATGAAGTAGGGCTCCTGGTTGCGCAGGTAGAAGCGGTTGTTGATCATCCCGGCAACCACCAGCCAGACAACCGCCAGCAGCACGAAGGACATGCTCAGGCTGGAGGTGCCGAGGAAGTACATGTCCAGGCTGCCCAGACCGTTGAGGCCAAACAGGCCGGAGAAGATCTCCAGCGAGTGCCTCAGATTGCCGGTGATGAACAGAGGCATGCACAGCAGCAACAAGAGCAGCGCGCGCATGTTGTGCCAGAAGTTGTACGGTGTGTTGACCTTGGTGGCGATGCCCAGGCGGCGTTCCAGCACCATGATCACGGCGAAGTACAGGCCGAAGAAGATGAAGGCGAAGCTGGCGCCGTGCCAGAAACCGGAGAGCAGCATGGTGATGAACAGTGCGGTATCACCGCCGACCTTGCGCGAGCGTACAAGCGGCAGGTAGACGTAGTCGCGTAGAAAGTCGGCCAGGGTCAGGTGCCAACGCCGCCAGAATTCGGTGAGGCTTTTGCACAGGAACGGCTGGTTGAAGTTTTCGGCGAAGCGAAAGCCCATCATCAGCGCCAGGCCGATGGCCATGTCGCTGTAGCCGGAGAAGTCAAAGTACAGTTGAACCAGCGAAACGAACACGCCAAACCAGGCGTCAATGAACTGCGGCGAACCCTCGGCCATGAACAGGGTGTTCATCGGCGCCAGCGAGTCAGCGATCAGTACCTTCTTGACGAAACCGAGCATGAAGCGGCAAACACCGAGGGAAAACAGCTCCAGCGAGTGGGTGCGTTCTCGCAACTGCGGGGCCAGCAGGCTGTAACGCAGGATCGGACCGGCAACCAGATGCGGAAACAAAGCGACGAAGGCAGCGAAGTCAACGAAGCGGTTGGTCGGTTCGGCATCCTTGCGATAGATATCGACGATGTAGCTCAGTGCGTGGAACACGTAGAAAGAGATACCCAGCGGCAGGATGATGGTTTCCAGCGTGAAGGTATTGATCCCCAGCGGCGCCAGGGCTGCAGCTATCACTTCGACGCCGAAGTTGGCGTACTTGAAGTAGCCCAGGGTGCACAGGTTGCCGATGATACCCAACCACAGCAGGCGTTCGGCGCCGGACTTGTCGTCGGCATCCAGCCGCGCCTTGATGCGCAGGCCGAACCAATAATTCCAATAGGAGATGCCGACGAACAGCAGGAGGAAATCCGGTCGCCACCACGCGTAGAAGCAGTAGCTTGCGACGACTATCACGTAGTTGCGCCAGGAGTTTCTGGCCAGGTAATAGACCAGCAAAAACAGTGGCAGGAACAGGTACAGGAAGATGTTCGAGGTAAAGACCATGTTGGTGTTCCTCTCATGATGTTTAGTAGCGCAGCACCACGCCCAGACTGACCTGGAAGTCATCGTCCAGGCCCTTGACGGCATTCCCGCTCCAGAAATACCCCGCACTGGCCAGCAGGTTGAGATGCAGCTGTTGGCCGTGCAGGTTTATCGGGAGCATCTGCCAGTAGTAATTGGTGTCGAGGATCTGTCCGAGAGACTTGCTGCCGGTGGCGGTCAGGTCATCGGCGACGTTGATCGGGATGCCGCCGTCGGCATCGCGCAGATAAAGGTCGGAAAGTCGCACGTCGAAGCTGTTTCGCGGCTTGGGCTGGGTTTCCACTGCGACGCTGTAGAACGCCAGATTGTGCAGGTCGACGCTGAGAAAAGAGCTGAGCAAGCCGTTGGTGTAGGTCTCCTTGTTGGTGACGCGGTCTGACTGGATGTTATTGAGGTAGAAGCCTTCGTTCTCGTTGGACGGCTTGTCGGTCAGTCCGACACGCAGGGAAAGCCGTGGCTTCCAGGGCGTTTCATCGAATCGCTTGCCGATGTTGCCGATCAGCGCCCAGCCATGGGTGTGTTCATTGCTGGTTGCGCCAGCGCTGTCGGTGAGGTCGAGACGACCCTTGAGCGCCGCCAGTTCGAGGCGGTAATCGCTGAACAGCGGCGAGACGCGCAAGTTGTCTCCGTAGGCGAACAGACCGAGGCGGCCTCCGCGAAAATCACTGCGATCGTCCGGGTCGTCCCCCGAGCTGTCCTGCTCGATCATCAGTCGCGTGCCGATCCAGTTTCTTTCACTCCAACGCAGGGCGTATTCGCCCATCCCGTAGGTGATGTCACGGTCGTTATCGCGCAGGCTGTTGTTGTCGGTGTTGTAGTTATGGAACTTGCGCGCCACGGCTACGAAGCCAGTGGCGAAGGTGTCGACGAAGTCCAGTCGCAGGGCTTCGATGCTATCGTCCCACCATATGCCGTAGTGGTCGGCGAACTTCTGCCGGCCGACGCTCAGCGAATAGCGCGGGTCGCCGCCCAGCAGGTTGCGCTTGAGGTAGAACTCGCGCATTTCGGAACTGAAATACTCGGGCTGTTGCTCGTTCGGCTCCTGGAGGGGCGAGGTGGTCTGCGCC
This sequence comes from Pseudomonas sp. C32, assembly GCF_030417915.1. Taxonomy (NCBI): domain Bacteria; kingdom Pseudomonadati; phylum Pseudomonadota; class Gammaproteobacteria; order Pseudomonadales; family Pseudomonadaceae; genus Pseudomonas; species Pseudomonas sp. C32. The sequence goes on from NZ_JAUHUK010000006.1 coordinate 126,612, forward strand.
GAGGCGTAGTTCAGCCAGGCGCGTGCGAAACCCTGCCATGTGGGGAACTGGCGATCCGGCGAGTACCAGGTGAGCGAGGGCTCGTAGCGCAGACTGTAGAAGCCCTTGCGATCCTCGCCGAGGGTCGAGTTATCCGGTCCGTAGCCACCCTGTACGGTGAGTTTCTGCTGCACGACGAGGTTTTCCGTGCCCGCTGCGGGAGGTATTTGGGTGGCGTCCCGAGTGGATTCGCCAGTCGCAGCGCCTGAGTTGTCCGCCTCGGCGGCGGCGTGTACCGAACTCAGACTGCCAGTCAGCAGCGACAGAAACAGGATGCTGGAGAGTCCATTCGTCATAGCTGTACCTTGACCTGTTTCATGATGTTCACCCGCGCCTGCAAGGCCGCGCTGATGTCTGCCGGACTGATCTCTGCTTGCAGTTCATTCAGGTACTTGATCGCGCCGAGCTCGCCGTAGTCCACGGCGATTTTTGCGTAGGCATAGGCGCGAATCTTGTCGTTGCATATGCCGCGCCCGCGTCCGTAGATGGTGGCGATGCGATAGAAGGCTGAGGCCGAGCCTTGATCGGCGAGGCGTTCGTAGGTCTCGATGGCCTTGAGCTGGTCGACCTCATCGAGCCCGCCCATGCTGTAGAGTTCGCCGAGGTTCAGGTTGGCGTTCTGGTACCCCTCGGCGAGCAGGCCGCGGATGATGTCGTAGGCTTTGTGGGGATCGAGGATGCGCCAGTTACGCACCATGTAGGCGGAGGCGCGCAGAGCGCGGCCCTGCTGCGACTGACTGGCCTCGATGCGGTCAATCAGGGCCAGGGTGTCCTCATAGCCGTAGCTGTCGGCGAACGACATCATGTAGCTGGCCTTGGTGACCAATGCCGACTCCGAACCGCGGGCTATGGCGTTGTCGAGCCAGAGCAGCACCGAGGGATCGTTTTCGCCGGAGAGGCTGCTCAGGTGGTTGCCGATGGACTGCACCACGTCCACAGGCAGGTTCGGGATTCGGGTTTCGAGAGTCTTGGCATATGCCCTGAACACTTCCTCCTGGCGTTCGCCGAGGAAGCGATAGTAACGGTCCACCGCGCGGGCATCGTCGAGCATGGCGCGGCGATAGTAGCTTTCGGCCTGCGCGTACTGCCCGCGCAGTTCCGCCAGCGCGGCACGGTAGCTCAAGCTGAAACAGTTCTCCACGCAAGCCTGGTCGTAGAGGTTGATCAGCCGCGTCACTTCCTCGCCCTGGAACTCCTGCGGGTAGGCCAGGAAGACCTCCAGTGTCGAAGACAGCGTGTTGAAGTCTCGCTCGTGCGAATAGAGGCCGATGGCATGCTTGAAGAACGCCTGGTTCTGGTTGCGGTACCGCGGGTTGCGTTCGCTCAATCGGGCCAGCCCCGTCAGCGCGTTGAGCTGCCCGAGGCCATCGTCGAATGAACGCTTATACAGTTCGACGGCCTCTTGCACGCGGCCTGCGTCCGGTGAAGCAGCGAGACGGTCTGCCAGCAGCATTTGCGATGCCGAGTCGCCACGGGTCGCCAGTTCACGAAGATCGGCCTCGACGTCGGCCTGGCTGTCCTTGAACAGACGGTAGCGGATCTCCGGCAGACTCGCGGCGTCCACCGGCAGCCCCGGCAATAGCGCCAGGGCCAAGTAGATCAGGGAGGCAGAGGCGTTCTTCAAGCGCATGACCAGCCTCCTAGAAACCTGGGTCGAAGGGCAGGTCAAGGTACACATCGACCGCCACCGGATGCTGGTACGCCGACAGTGGCAGCGTGGTCTCTGGCAGGATGCTCAGCACCAGCATCTGGTTGACGCTATCCACCGCGGAGCCCACCACCTTGCCACCGAATGCCCCGGGCATACCGGACACGCGCAGGCTGACGCGCTGGATGCGGTTGATGTCTTTGAGCTTGTCAAAGGGGAAGCTGGCCTTGACTACCAGGGGTTGATCCTTGGGTATCAGGTGCAGCAGCGGGTCAGTCTTGTAGGCGTAACTATCCAGCTTGCGTCCTGGAAAATAAACGTAGCAGTCGCAGGGGCTGGCGATTACCGTCTCGATCAGTGAACGTCCGAGCAGCGTCTGCAGATCGCTCTGCGACAAGCTGGCCAGCGCCTGCAGGTCCGCAGGGCTGTTGAAGTTGGTGAGCAGTTGGGTCGACACCGTGGCGATTGGTTCGCCAGCCTTCACTTCACCGGCATCGCCTCCGACCATGAACTTCACGTAGCCGTTTTCCGGCATGTTCACCTGATAGGCTTCGGCGCTGACCTGTGCGTGGGCGGCCGAGACACGGAAGAAGAACAGGTAGGTTTTGTATGCCAGCAGGCTCATCACCAGCAGGCCGAGGGCAAGGAACAGCAGGCTGCCGAGCATGGCCTGCAGGCGTTCGAAGACGGTGCGCGAGCTGCTGGTGACCTTCTTTCTCTCCTTGATGTAGTTTTCCCGTTGCATCACGTTGAACAGACCGTTGAAGTCGGCGACCTCGCCTGACATATAGGCGGCGATCATGTAGCGCAGGATGTCCCGCTTCTGCGCGTCGAGCTCGATGAACTCGGCGCCGACTTCATCAGCGCGCTGGGAGACCACGCGAATCCTGGCGTCAATGTTGATATTGATCGTCGAAAGATTCAGACGAATGCTGGCGGAGTACATTGAGCCAATCTTCAGCTCTTTGCCGCAGAGCAGGCTGATGCCACCCAGCGAGATATCCTGGATTTCGCATTCGAGCGGCCCCTCCCAGCTCTGCAAGATTACCGTGGCCGGGATCTTGATTCGCACGAACTGGCGTTCGTCGGTGGCTTCATGGACTACGTTCGCAGACAGACTGGTGGCGATGCTCATAGGACGATGGCCTCGGGGCTAACGTTGAGTAATCTCAAGCAGGAGAACGACTGTGCCAAGGAACAGCGAAACCGCAGAAACCAGCATGGTTTTCGAGGACCAGCGGTTAAGGGCGACATCAAAGGACGAACCGGTGGAGCTGAGGGTGGTCTTTTGCCGCGTCCAGCTTTGCTGGTCGAGATGGAACAGCGAATAGACCTTCATCAGCGAGCCGACGATCTGGTTGTAATAGAGCACCAGCGGATAGAGCGGATCGACCGGGTGCTGTGTGAAGCTGAACAGCAGCGTCGCCAGGGTACGGGTCAGCAGTACCCAGAACAGGTAGGCGATAAAAAACTGCATACCGAGTACCAGCCCGGCGATGACTGAGGCAGCCAGCCCGAGTAGCGATGTCCACATGGCAATGCGTTGGTCGTAGAGCACATACATGGTGAACACTCCCAACTGACGCAAGCCCAACAGCTTGGTGGTACGAAAGTTTTGTCGCAGCGAATTGCCGTACCATCGGAACATCAGCTGGCGCGACGCGCGGAAGAAGTTGCTGTCTGGCGGATGCTCCACCGTCACGGTGTTGCTGTCGGGTACATAGAAGGTGTCCCAGCCCGCGCGCATCAGGCTGAACCAGGAGGATTTGTCATCGCCGGTGAGGAACTGGAAGCGGCCGAGCCGCCAGTGGTCGAGGAAGTCGGATTCGACGTCACGGATAAAGCCCGGATCGATCATCACGCGGGCGCGGAAAAACGATAGCCGTCCGGTCATGGTCAGCACTCGCCGCGACAGTGACATCGAGCACATGTTGATGTGTCGCTGGACGAAGCGCAGCGAATGCCATTCGCGTACCAGTTTGCCGCCTTCCACTTCGCAGAATTCGTTGGTGGTGATGCCACCGACGCTGGGCAGGTAGGCGAAGAACTTCACCGCGTTCCCCACGCAACCGGGCAGCATCATCGTGTCCCCATCGACCACTCCGACGACGGCATCGTCCAGCGGCATTTGTCGCGAGAGGGCACGGAAGGCGTGGGCCAGGCCATGGCGCTTGCCAGTACCGCGGGCGCGCACCACCACCAGACGGATGCTACTGAGGTCTCGCACTTCACGGCGCAAAATCTGCTTGATGAAGTCCTCGTCGGCCTTCTCGACGATTGAAGCGATCACCGTGCAGGGCACCGGCAGGCGTTGCACCTCCTGAAACAACGCTTGATAGACCCGGTAAGTGGTATGGGTCGGTATACGGAAGCTGGTCACCACCATGAACAGGTGTGAGGGCAGGGCGGAGTCGCCCATTCGCTCCACGGCCCGTCGCATGAGTGGAAACTTCCAGTGCAGGAAATACATGCCGCGCACGTAGTGCATCACTGCATTGGCGTAGCGCCAGGCACCGAGCCCGCCGACCAGCAGGATGAACTTCTGATTGGTTGGGTCGAGGAGCTCGGGGTCGAGGCTGTCGCAGATCAACGCCAGGGTGCAGAACAGGAGCATCCAACCGAAAAACTTGGCTGCACTGGTTCGATCGAACAGGCGGGCCGCAAACGAAGAACTCTTCCTCTTCTGATGCGGCCATTCTGGGTTCAATGGTTCCTTATCGATGCCCGCCATAACCTGACACTCGTCTATGAAAGTCGAAGAATGATTTTTGGCAGGTACATCGAAAACGGCTGTGGTCAGCCGATGGAAAAGCGCTTCACTGTCGAGGAGATACCCAGTCCGTGGAGGTACAACAGAGGTCTCTCTCGAAGCGCCCTATCTTGGCGATGCCTTGGCGGCACCGACGACTCTTCCAAAGCAAGGAGCAGACCAGATTAGTAAGAGGTACCCGAAAAAGTGGCAAAGTGCCGCTGCAAAAAAACACTGAATTTCCGTCAGCAGAATAAAAAGTCAAATAGAAACAACGGATTGAAAAGCGTCAGTTTCATGACTTTTTCTGAAGAAAAAAATAATACAGACAAAGTTTTGACAGCTGGATGAGTCGGACCGTACGGGCTAAACGCCTCAAAACTGCGCGCGCCGCACAATTAGGGGGCTTCGCGGGGGCCAGCAGAGGGTCACAGAAGTGCTGGACAGGTTCGCATGGCAGTCAGGCTCAGTTCACATTAAAAAAGCATTGAAGCGAGTCAGAAAGACCGAAAACGCAGAATTTGCACACCGTCGAAAGGATCGAAAAGGCTAAACCGACCGCGTCGCCTTGCTCACTCTGTAGCAGGCAGCCCAATCCGAGGGGGGCTTGCCAAACTGGCTGCGGAACCAGCGTGAAAAGTCTCCGGCCGAGGAAAAGCCGAGGAGTTCGGCGACCTCATACAATCGACGTTTGCTGTTGGCCAGGTACTCTTCGGCGAGTTCAGCGCGCACCGCATTGATGATCGTTGTGACACTCTGGCCTTCGGTCGCCAGGTGTCGGTTAAGGGTGCGTCGATGCATGCCAAGGTGCTGGGCAACCCCATCCACAGAGCACAGTCCGCTGGGCAGCAGCATCTTGACGATCTGGCGTACCCGCTGCGACGGTTCGTCACGCTGGTTGGCCAACTGCAGGTCCAGCGAGCGCTTCACCTCGCGGTGCAACGCGGGGTCAGCTGCGGGAATGGGCATGTCCAGGTCACGCGCGCGGCAAACGATGGCATTGAATTCCTGTGAAAATTCGATGGCTGTTCCCAGCACGCGATGGTGCACGTCAAGGCTGGCAGGTCGCTCGTGCGTAAAACTGACCCGCACAGGGCGGAACGTATTGCGTGTCAGCACGCTCAACGTGCGCAGTCCGATACCTGTCGACTGCTCGATAGCCTGGCGCCAGACCCCGTTATGACCCTGCATCTTCACACCCACATGCAGCAGCACCAGGTCGCCCATGTCTTCAAGTCGCAACTCCACTCCGGCGTTATGCAGCCGCATGTAGCGTGCGCACGATTGCAGGGCTGCGCGCAATGTCGGTTCTTCGCGAATGAGCAGCGCCAGCATGCCGAAGTTGGACAGTTGTCGTGTCTGCGCGAGCAACAATCCGAAAGCTTCTTGGCCGGACAGACGGGCCGACTCCTCCAGCAACCACCCCACCGAGTCGGTGCTAATCATGATATTCGGATCGTCGAGGACGCTGGCCGGCAACCTGGCCAGGCGCAGCATGCGAAATGGATCGAGCCCCACTGAGCGCGAGACCTGCTCATAGTTGGTAAGGCTGGCACTTCGCGTCAGGGTGAACATAGATCTACATGTCCCAATTTCACAAGATTGTGTCCTGAGGAGCTTAGTGCAGGATGTCCTGTCACGGCTACCTTCATGCCAATAACGACAAAAAGATGAAGGTAGACATGGACACACGCACTGCAAAACGAATCGGCCAGCCGCTCGCAGCGATCACGCAAGTGGACGCCGACGATCCTGATGCATTCAACCACTGCTTTGCTGAACTCAATGGCATTCGCCTGCATTACATCGACGAGGGGCAGGGCCCGCTGGTCATCCTGCTGCACGGTTTTCCCTATCTCTGGTACATGTGGCGGCGACAGATCGTGGCATTGGCCGAGTCGGGATATCGCGTCGTGGTCCCCGATCAACGGGGTTTTGGCCAGACCGATCGGCCCGATGCGATTGAAGCCTATGACATGAGCCAGGCCGTCGGCGACATGGTGGGTTTGATGACGGCTCTGGGCGAAACGTCCGCGGTGATCATTGGACACGACTTGGGTGCCTGGGTGGCCCAAGCCGCGGCGATGCTGAGGCCGGATCTGTTCTGTGGTCTCGTGATGCTCAATACGCCGGTGCCTCCACGCGGCAAGGTCAAACCGACCGCAGGTTTACAGGCAATGGCAAAGGGCAGGGTGTATCACCACCTGTATTTCCAGCAACTCGAAAAGCCGGATCGCGAGTTGGCCTGCGATCCGAGAAAAACATTGCGTAGCGTTTTCTACTCAATCTCCGGCAGCGCTGTCGGGGCTGAACGCTGGCGTCTGTTCATCGAGCCCGGTGAGCCTATCCTCAACGCGTTCACTGAACCGAAGGGCGAGTTCCCGTCATGGTTGAGCGCGCGGGCGCTCGACTACTACGTCGCTGAATACACACGTACAGGGTTCACCGGCGCCCTCAACTACTACCGTTGTCGTGACCGGAATTGGGAAATCACAGCGTTTCTTGACGGCGCGGTGGTGCGCCAGCCGAGCCTGTTCATCGGTGGTGCTGCCGACCCTTCGCTTGAGCCGATCGAAATACGCAGCCTTTATGACCAGCTCGACAGCTATCTACCCGGATTACAGATGAAGGTTCTGCTGTCCGGCGTGGGCCATAGCGCCGCGGAAGAAAGCGCCGATCAAGTCAACGAACTGCTCCTGACGTTTCTCGGGCAGTTCTAACGATGGGGCGCTCCGGCGCCCCCATTCGCGTTTTTTCTCGGCAGTGATTCGCCACCGATGACGGCGGTGTCGACGTGTTCGTAGAACATGTTTATCTCCATTACGGCGTATCAGATCGAGTATTCGTCGGCAGCCACGGCCGCCCGACCCATCTCTGATGGTCGGGTGCCCTGGATATATCTGGAAGCAGTTCGAATCAGCTGAGCGGGGTGCCAGCGAGTGTGGCGCGCAGCATCTTTCTTGGCGCATTGCCGTAGTCAGCCACCGCGTAGTGCTGGACTTGCAGGTTGTCCCACATGGCAATCGTGTTGGTTCGCCACTTCAGACGTACCTGATATTCCGGAATCGCGGCCTGAGACGTCAGGTAGTTCATCAGGTGATGAGCCTCGGGCATGAAGTCCTGGCCGTAGCGGATGTCTTCGAAGTTGAAGAAGTTCGAGAAATGGGTGGTGAACGCGGAGTTGACGAACAAGACCTTTTCGCCCGTTTCCGGATGGGTAAGTACCACCGGGTGTTCGGCGGCAGGGTTTTTCGCGGCCATCGCATGGCGGTCGTCGCGTGGCAACTGGGCGCCAAAGGTATGCTCGGCACTGTGTTTGGCGTACAGACCGTCGATTCGTTGCTTGATGGCCTGTGGCAAGTTTTCGTAAGCCATCACCATGTTTGACCACAGCGTGTCGCCACCCGACTCCGGACCCATTTCGCAGCGCAATACCGCTCCACGGGGCGGTGCCTTCTTGTAGGTGACATCGGCATGCCAGAGGTTTTCGCGACTGGCCTTTTCGACATAGGTCTTGGGCTTGCTTGGGTCAAGGTTGCGATACAGCATCAACAGCTTGTCCGCCTCTGGATGGCTCGGCGCCAATGGGTGACCTTCCAGCTCACCGAATTGCGCGGCGAATTGCTGTTGCTCCAGAGGGGTGAGGTCCTGATCGCGAAAGAACAGCACTTTGTGCTTCAACCACAGCGCCCTGATTTGTGCGATCAGCTCAGGGTCCCGGGTTGCATCGGCCAGGTTGATGTTGCTGAGTTCAGCGCCGATGGCGGGGGAGCAGATCTCCACTTTGATCGAATGCTGGCGCACTGACGACCGGATAATCGCGGGTGCCGAGGGGGTGAGGGGTGAAGGAGTGTCTTGGGTTGCGGTGACTGTTGTCATTGTTGTCTCCAATCCGTGCTGTACGGCGGTGCGCAATATTGAGCATCCGCTATAGGTGGCAGGCCCCTGCTGATGGGCAGAGGTGCCGGGGCCTATAGTAGGTAGGCCGGATGGGACGCTATTGGCGTAGCAGGACAGTTTCTTCGCAAATTGGGACAGCTTCGGACTTCATGCTGCCCTGATCACAGGGCGCTCGCATCGTCTTCGTGTTCGTCGGCGAAGGCCATGAGCACGTCCAGATCGAGTACATCCAGCTGGATCCGGGTAATAAAGGCAGAGAACGCCAGGTTGGCGGCGAGCCGACGTAAATCGCTGGCCCAGGCCGGAACGTGAATCGGTCCCTGGAGCCAGCCGGAGTCGAACAGTGGCGCCAGTCGCAAGGTGTCCCCCAGGCTGATGCGTCCCGCAAACAGATGGCTGACCAGTTCCGGTCGATTATCACGGATCGCAATGCGCAGCAGGGTGTGGACGCCGAGCAAACCGGTCAGGTACGCGGCATCCTTGGTAAACGCCGATCCACCACGCAGGTCGGCGCCGCGGAAAATCCGCTGGGTCGAGCGAAAGGACTCCTCTTGCGACTGACCGGCCGCGACAAATCCTTCGAACACCTGAATGAAATCGGCGCCGTCCAGCGCCTGCTGAACCCCAAGTACGCGCAGGGCCAGGCGCCGCAGGCGGTTGATGTCCATGCTGCCGGTGAACAGTTCGGCGAGGGTCGCGATGCCCTCTTGAGTCTGGGTCGTGCGGGGCGCCCCCAGGCCCAGGCTTTTGAGGTTGGGTTGGCGTGCACCATTTTGTGCCGTTGCCACATGCACGAAGGCTTCGTGTTGCAATAACTGGTTCTTGTCCAGTTCCGAGAACATCGCGCTGGCGCGCAGGCGGATGCGGCTTGAACCCGCGATCGCCTTGGCCGCCAGGGTGGGATCGAGTGCGACGGTAATTCGACCCGGACCAAAGAACTGGTCCAGTTCCGGTTGCATCCAGGCAGCGAAGGCCTCGGCCGGGATATCCGCTTCGCTCGGCGGAATTCGGGTGCCGCCGAGCAAGGCATCGGTGGTATCGAGGAAAAATCGGGCCGCGTCCACCATGGTCAGTTTCAGGCGCGGATACTCAAAATCCGGGCGCCGATACAACGCTGACGAATATTGTGTGAACGCGGGCGTGCCAATGGCGCCCAGCATCCGTCCGGCCTTGGCATAGCTGCGCGCCGTCATGGCCAGGTGATGCCCGGCGGGGTGCTGCTCATCGCAGCGGCCAGCGAAATCTTCCAGGGCGACGATCCCGGCACTGTGATCGCGCGGGCGCAGCTCGACGCGGGGTAATCGTGCCTGACCGCCGCGCCAATGTTCCAGGAAGTCTTCCTCGACCCCAACCGGCCAGGCCAGGGCGTCCAGCACGCGGATCTTGCAAGCCAGACCGGGCAGGGCGGCATCGAGTTCGGGCAGCGAGACGCTCATGGAGATCTCCTCGGCGGCGATGTTTCATTGCAAAAGCTTAGTCGCTGTCGATGGCCATTTTGCGATCTTTGCAGAATACGCTCCTTGCGGGACTGCCTTTGGGGTCCTATCGTCAGATCTCATGTGCCACGAAGCAATTTTGTGGGTAACGTCAGACACATTTCCCTGAACATCCTCGGTGGGCCTGAGACGCAACCGGGCGATTTCGAATTGGAGAAAGAATCATGATTCGCAAGCAATGTTTGAAAACTCTGGCGGCGCTGTTCCTGGTCGCCGCGGGTGTGCAGTCGGTGTCACTGCCGGCGTACGCGACCGAGCAGGGTGAGCAACGGCGTGAAGCACGGGATACCCGTCAGGACGGGCGCTCTACGGCACGACAAACCAAGGATGATTGCAGAAAGAGCAGTGACAAGACCAACGCCGATTGTCGTCAGGAAAAGCGCAGCACCAAGCAGGACACACGTCGCACAGCGCGGGACATCAAATACTGATCGTCAAGCGATTGATTGCCTGAATCATGTGCTACGCGGGTAGGCGATACGCAAGTATGGCAGCTAAACTCTGTTTCGCCGGGGTGAAAATGTCGCCTTGGGATGCCGATATCTGACAGGGAGCCGCCGGCCATGAGTGTCGAACAGAGTCGTTACAGTGCGCCTACCCTCCTGGTGGTCGATGACACGCCCGATAACCTGATGCTGATGACCGATCTGCTCAAGGATAAATACCGGGTCAAGGCCGCCAATAGTGGCGAAAAGGCTTTGCGGGTATTGCAAGGCGATACGCTACCGGACCTGATCCTGCTCGACATCATGATGCCCGGAATGTCCGGCCATGAAGTGGCAGAGCGGCTCAAGCGCGACCCGCGCACCTGTGATATTCCGATCATCTTTCTGACGGCCATGGCCGGAACCGAAGATGAGATCCATGGCCTGGAGCTCGGGGCCGTCGACTACATCACCAAACCCATCAGACCGGCGCTGGTTCTGGCGCGGGTGGATACCCAACTCAAACTCAAGGCGGCGAAGGACTTCCTGCGCGATCACAACGACTATCTGGAAAAAGAAGTCGAGCGCCGGACCCGTGAAGTGACTGCGATCCAGGACGTGGCGATCCAGGCCATGGCTTCACTGGCCGAGACGCGCGATAACGAAACCGGCAACCATATCCGCCGGACTCAGCATTACATCAAGGTGCTGGCCGAGCATCTGCGCGATCATCCGCGTTTCAGTCCCTTCCTCAGCGAGGAGACCATCGAGCTGCTCTTCAAGTCGGCGCCGCTGCACGACATCGGCAAGATCGGCATTCCCGACCATATCCTCCTCAAGCCGGGACGCTTCACCGAGGAAGAGTTCGAGATCATGAAGACTCATACAACGTTGGGGCGTGACGCCATCCAGCATGCCGAGGATGCGCTCGGCATTCGCGTCGACTTCCTCGTTCTGGCCAAGGAGATTGCCTACAGTCACCAGGAGAAATGGGACGGCAGCGGGTACCCGCAGGGGCTGGCGGCTGACGATATTCCCATCAGCGCCCGGTTGATGGCGGTGGCCGATGTCTATGACGCGCTGATCAGCCGTCGGGTCTATAAATCCGGAATGCCCCACGAGCAGGCCGTCGAGATTATTCGGCAGGGGCGAGGCAGCCACTTTGATCCGGACATCTGCGACGCTTTCCTGGCCTGCGTTGAACAGTTCCAGGCCATTGCCGAGCGTTTCGCCGACACCAATCAGGACATGGCAGCCAAACAGGCCGCCCTGGAACGTAGCGGCCAGACGCCTTGAACCCGGTACTTTCCACTCCCTTCACCCGTATTTTTATCAGGATCACGAGGACAGGCCATGGCCGGATTGCGCACCCTGCTTGAGCGCCTTGCGCTTCTGCACAAACTGATTCTGGGGTTTTCCGCGCTACTGCTGTTGGTGCTGGTGCTCGGTGTACAAAGCCTGCGGACCCAGCATTCGCTGGAGCAGGACATGCAGAAACTCTACCTGCAGGAACTGGTGGGCATGGAGTACTTGCATGAAGCGCGGGTTCAACTGCCCCATATGATGCAAGCACTGCAGCGTGCGGTAGGCACCGACAGCGCATCGATCCGCGTCGAATCCCTGCAGCAGTTGCGTGACATCCAGAATCGGCTGCAGCTCGCGCTGGCCCAGGCCAAAGTGACCCTGCGGCGTGCGGAGAATCTGGCACGTCTCGCCGAGTTCGACCTGTTGCTGCAACAGTTGCAGCGCCATGGCGATCACGCCTTTCAATTGATCGATCAGGGCCAGCAGAGTCAGGCGTTGGTGCTGCTCAATAGCAGTGAGTTCCAGCAACTGGCTCAGCAGGCCGACACCCTTTTGTACGCGATCGCCCAGATCAAGGAAGCCTCGATTCGCGACACGGCCAAGGACATTGCCGACTATGCCGAACGCAGCACCCTGCTGACCTACATATTGTTGTTCGGAGGCCTGTCGCTGGCGCTGCTGCTGGCCTGGCTGGTCAGCCAATCGATACGCAATCCGCTCAACCGGGTGCGGGTGGCCGTGGACCAGTTGGCCGCCGGGCAGCTGGATCAGCCGATCCCTCACACCGACATGAATAACGAAACGGGCGACCTGGCACGGGCCATCGCCAAACTGCAGAGCGAGTCCCAACAGCTGGAGCACCAGCGCTGGATCAAGTCGCATACCGCCCAGTTGCAGGTTGATCTGCAACAGGCTGAAACGCCCGCCGAGTTGGCGCAGGTGTTTCTGCAGTGCATGGCCGGCCTGCAGGGAATCTGCCAAGGGGTGCTTTACAGCGCGAACGAGGACGCCGGCACGCTTTCGCTGATGGGCCGTTATGCGACCGATGCCGAGCGACCGCCTGAGGCACAAGTCTTGTTCGGCGATGGTCTGTTGGGGCAGTGCGCGGTGGATCGTCAGCCACGTCAGTTTCAGGCGCTGCCGGAGCATCAATGGCGTTTGCACTCGCCGCTTGGCGAGATGACAGCGAGTTGTTTGCTGCTGCAACCCATCGTGCGCGGCGAGCGGCTGCTGGGCGTACTCGAACTGGCCGGTCTGGAGCCGTTGGGCGAGCGCGAATTACAGCTGTTGCATGAGGCCACGCCACGCCTGGCTGCCGCGATGGCGATTCTGGAGCGTAACCAGGCGGTCAAGACGCTGTTGGCAGAAACCCGTCGCCAGGCCAATGAAATGGCGGAACAGGCGCTGCAACTGGAAGAACAGGCCAAGGCGCTCGAAACCCAGCAGTCGGCCTTGCGTGCGACCGAGGCCTGGTATCGCGGGATCATCGAAGCGGCCCCGGACGGCATGCTGGTGGTGGATGCCGACGGAAAGATCCTGCGAACCAATCGCCAACTGGATCAACTGTTCGGTTACGCGGCCGGTGAGTTGATTGGCGAGAAAATCGAACGTCTGGTGCCCGTCGCCAGTCGAGAGCACCACGTGGGTCTGCGCAAGGAGTTCGTGGCCCACGGCGACACTCGACAGATGGGAAGCTATCTGGATGACCTGCAAGGCGTGCGCAAGGACGGTAGCCACTTTTCGGCCGAGATCAGCCTGTCGCACCTGCCGAGTCTGGACGGGGGTGAAACCTGCGTGTGCGCTTCGGTGCGTGATGTCAGTGAGCGCCGTCAGTTGCAAGCGGCGCTCAAAGCCAGTGAGTCCCAGTTGCGCGCCGTGCTCGACAGCAGCCCGGTGGCCATGGTGATCAGAGACTTCGATGGGCGTCCGAGCTACTGCAATCCGCAGTTCAACAGTTTGTTCGGAACCCGTCTGGCGGAACTGGAGGGGACGGATCCGGCGCAGTTCTGGGTCGACCCGCAGGCACGCCAGCGCTTTCTCGCTGCGGCCTCGCAAGGTCAGGTGCTGAATTTCGAGACCACGATGCAGCGCGCCGGTGGTGAACGCTTTGACGTACTGGTGTCGGCTGTCTCGATGACACTGGGAGAGCGGGGCATGGATGCCAATTGGTACTTTGACATCACCGATCGCAAGACCGCCGAGGCCGAGGTGCAGCGCGCACGCGAGGCCGCGGAGGAGGCGACCCGGGCCAAAAGCGACTTCCTGGCCACCATGAGCCACGAAATCCGCACTCCGATGAACGCCATCATCGGCATGAGCCACCTGGCCTTGCGAACCGAACTCGACCACCGTCAACGTAACTACATCGAGAAGGTCCATCGCTCGGCCGAAAGCCTGCTGGGCATCATCAACGATATCCTCGACTTCTCCAGAATCGAGGCCGGCAAGATGAACCTCGAACACATTCCCTTCCATCTCGAGGACGTGCTCGACGGGTTCGCCAGCATGATTGGCCTGAAAGCCGAGGACAAAGGTCTGGAATTGCTGTTCAACACGGCACCTGAACTGCCGACCGCGTTAGTCGGCGATCCGTTGCGCCTGGGCCAGGTGCTGATCAACCTGGGCAACAATGCGACGAAGTTCACCGAGCAGGGCGAGATTGTGCTCGGTGCAGAACTGCGAAGCGCCGAAGGTGAGCAGGCGCAACTGCATTTCTGGATGCGCGACAGCGGGATCGGCATGAGCGCCGAGCAATGCTCGCGCATGTTTCAACCGTTCAGCCAGGCCGACAGTTCCACCACGCGTAAATACGGCGGCACCGGGTTGGGCCTGGCCATCTCCAAGCATCTGGTGGAGCTGATGGGCGGGACCATCTGGGTGGAGAGCGAGCCGGGCATAGGGTCCACTTTTCATTTCGAGGTAAGCGTGGGCGTGCAGCGCGACGCCCATCTACGCCGCATGTTGACCGCCGACGAATTGGTGGGTAGCCGTGTGCTGGTTGTCGACGACAACGCCACGGCGCGCGAGATTCTGTCCACCATGGCGCGCGGTTTTGGTGTCGAAGTGGACGTCGCGCAAAGTGGTCGAGCCGCACTGGCCATGTTGGTGGAAGCCGAAACCAAGGGGCTGCCCTATGACCTGGTGCTGATGGATTGGCGCATGCCCGGCATGGATGGCGTGGAGACGGTGCGGCAGATGCAGGCCGCCAAACTGGTGAAAACGCCGTCAGTGATCATGGTCACTGCTTTTGGTCGCGAAGAGGCTCGCGAAGAAGCCAGCCGGCACGGCATTCAATTGCCGGTGGTACTGACGAAACCGGTGACGCCGTCGACGTTGCTGGAGGCGCTGGGCACCGTGCTGGGAAAAATCCCCCACGTCGATACCCGGGCCAACAAGCGCACCGACCAGAGCACCAGCGCCATGGCCAGCCTGCGTGGCGCGCGACTGTTGCTGGTGGAAGACAATGAGCTGAACCGCGAACTGGCGTGTGAACTGCTGGAGAGCGCCGGTATCGAGTTGTTGCTGGCCAATCATGGCAAGGAAGCGCTCGACCAGTTGGAGCGGGACTCGGACTTCGATGGTGTGTTGATGGACTGCCAGATGCCGGTGATGGACGGGTACACCGCGACCCGCAAAATACGCGAGCAGCCTCGTTGGGCGAATCTGCCGGTGATCGCCATGACCGCCGACGCCATGGCGGGGGACCGCGAACGGGCGCTTGCCTGCGGCATGAACGATCACATCTCCAAACCCTTGAACGTCGAAGACATGTTCGCCACGTTGGCCCGGTGGATACATCCGGGAGTGGGTCGCGGCGCTCCTGTTGCCGTCATTTCGCCGCTGACGACGGAGTCTACAGACGTGCTGCCGGCCAGCCTTCCCGGTATTGATTTGAGTGCAGGCCTGAGCACGTGTATGGGCAAGGTCGAGCTCTATTTGCGCCTGCTGCGCAAGTTTTGCGCCAGCCAGCAGTCTTTTAGCGCCGAGTTCCTGGCGGCCCGAGCTGACAGCGATCCGAAGGTGGCAATCCGATTGGCCCACACCTTGCGCGGGACGGCCGGTAACATCGGTGCGATTGAACTGGCGAACGACGCCGGCGTCCTGGAACAGGCGTGCCTGAACGGTGGCGCAGGGCAGGACCTGACAGATTCGCTGGTGGAGGTCGAACGCTGCCTGGCCATCGTGCTGGAAGGCTTATCGGTGCTGACCGAACCGACAGCGCCCATAGACGCCGTCACCGCACCCTTCAACAGCGAATGGCAGGCGCAATTGGCCCACGTCCGGCATCTGCTGGCCGAGAGCGACACCCTGGCGCTGACCGCCCTGCACGAACTGCAGGGGCTGGCGTCAGGCCCTCGGGTCGTCGAGCAGTTGCACCGGGTTGTTCAGCAAGCGGAGAGCTTCGATTTCGATCAGGCACTGGAGTTACTCGAAAACCTGTCTTGATCCATTCTGGGGGGAATGGTCGGAAACTTCGACACGTTGGCTGAACCGGGCTTTACTGAAATCAGGCGTGCAGATTGCCGTGGGGTCGTAACCATAGGCGGGTTCCTGAGGTCAGAACACATCCAGCGAGGACGAGCCTTTGCCCATCTTCCGGTTCATTCCCGCCGTGTTGGTCGCACTGGTGCTCGCTGGCTGCGCGACCCCCACGCGTTTGCCCCATGACTACAGCTCGGTGATACCTGCCAGCGAATCGGCTTTCGGGCGCTCGATCCAGGCGCAAGCCGCACCGCAGGAAGGGCGCTCCGGATTTCGCTTGCTGCCCAACAGCAGTGAAGCGTTCCGGGCGCGCGCCGAGTTGATCCGCAATGCGCAAAAAAGCGTCGATCTGCAGTACTACATCGTGCACAACGGTCTCAGCACCCGGGCACTGGTGCGTGAAATGCTGCTGGCCGCCGATCGCGGTGTACGCGTACGCATCCTGCTCGATGACACCGCCAGTGACGGCCAGGAAGAAGTCATCGCTACATTGGCCGTGCACCCGAACATCCATATCCGTGTGTTCAACCCGTTGCATCTGGGACGCAGCACCATGGTGACCCGAGCCATGGGCCGTCTGCTCGATCTTTCCCAACAGCACCGGCGCATGCACAACAAACTGTGGCTGGCCGACAACAGCGTCGCTATCGTCGGCGGTCGTAACCTGGGCGATGAGTATTTTGACGCCAAGCCCGACCTCAACTTCACCGACATGGACCTGCTGTGCATCGGCCCGGTTGCCGGGCAGTTGGGCGTGAGCTTTGATCAGTACTGGAACAGCACCCTGAGCCAGCCGATCAGCGACTTCCTGATCAACAAGCCAACCGCCGAAGACCTGGCCAAGAGCCGCCAGCGTCTGGATCAATCGCTCCTGACTTCACGTACCGAGAACAAGGCTTTGTACGACCATCTCATGACCTACCGGTCCAAGCCGCAACTCGCCACCTGGCGCAAGCAACTGATCTGGGCCCACGGCAAGGCAATGTGGGACGCCCCGAGCAAGGTACTGGCCGACGACGAGCCGGCCCGCTCGCTATTGATGGCCACGCAACTGCGGCCTGAGCTAGATAGCGTCGATAAAGAACTGATCATGATCTCGGCGTATTTCGTCCCGCAGCAGCCGGGTATGCACTATTTGCTCGGTCGTGCCGATGCCGGTGTGGAGGTACGCCTGTTGACCAACTCGCTGGAAGCTACCGACGTGCCAGCGGTGCATGGCGGCTATGCGCCTTACCGCAAGACCCTGCTCGAACACGGCGTGAAGCTCTATGAGCTGCGGCGCCAGCCGGACGACCCCGGTCGCGCTTCATCGTTTGGCTTCAGTGGTGGCTCGGACTCCAGCCTGCACACCAAGGCCATGATTATGGACCTGCAAAAAGTGTTCATCGGCTCGTTCAATTTCGACCCGCGTTCTGTGTTTTGGAACACCGAAGTCGGGGTGCTGGTCGACAGCGCCGAGTTGGCCGGCTACGTGCGCGAGCTGGCGCTTGAGGGCATGGCGCCTGCGATGAGTTATCAGGCCCGACTGGAAAATGGCGAAATCGTCTGGGTCACGGAGGACGACGATCAACTGCATACCTTGTACGAGGAACCCGGCGGAACATGGCGCAGTTTCAAAGCCTGGCTCAGCGACAAAATCGGTCTGGAGAAAATGCTCTGATCGGTGCGGACCGGATCAGCGGAAACAAATTGTCATGAAATGCTAACGCGTTGTCGCCGATAGAAAGGTTGACATGCTGCGCGTCGATAAACTCCTCCCTACGAACTGCGTGGCGATCCCCCATTTCGATCTTCGATCGGCCGTGCGCTGCCCGGCCGAATGACCTTCAGTCGTAAGGAAAATAACAATATGAGTGCAGAGCGACTTAAAGGCGATCTTAACGCCGAGCTGACCGGTGTGAGTGCCTTCGATGCCATCCAGGATGACGGCCCGTGCAACGGGAGCAGGCAACAGCACAAAGCGCATTTCAAACCCGATCAGGATATTTTCCAGTCGGATTACATAGCCTTTGATTTGCGCTTCGGTGGTTCTGACGATCACTGACAGAACTCATGGTGTTCGAGGTGTCTGCGGCTCGACGGCGGCTCTCGAGGCATTTCCCACCTGCGTTTGAATCTCGTAGGCGGGCGCCTCGACGGCTGAGTAATCACGGGTGTAGCGAGTGGCAAACTCGCGAACGCCCCATTGCTGGTATTGCTGCACGTGCTTCAACTCATGTGCCCAGAGCGCGACATTGTTGAGTGCATCTTCAGCGTCGCGAAAGACGATGATGTCTACCAGGGTGACGGCATTGATATCGGGATTCTGCAGCAGGGTATTGGCAGCGTTCAGCTCCGTTTCATCCCCGACCTTGTAGCGAGCCGTGTCGAGCACTTGAATGTCGTAGTAGGGTTCGAGTTGGGCCCGGATGTTCAGCGGGATGGGTAGAACATCGCCCGTTGCCGCGTTGTTGCGCGACATCACGATCCAGTTCTCCAATCCCGAGGCCGCCAATTGGTTCATGTCTTTGAAGATCGTCCCAAAGTCCTCTTCGGAACCTGGCGCACAAAAGCAGGCGACCACGCAGACTTGATACTGCCCGGTCGGGCAGGCGAGTGCAGACGACGTGGCGCCACCGCAAAAGAGCAGTAACGCCCACCGGAAAAATTGGCGCGAAAAGACAGCTGACAAAAGGCTCTCCAAGGGCAATGACGGTCGGCAGGTGATCATTCGGGCGCGTGGCGCCGTTGTCCAGACCCGCGTTGGACCGCTGGGCGACGGTTCGATTCCTTGGAGGCCATATCTTTTTCAACCCTTTCACGAAGGACGGCAATCGGCCCAAAAAACTGACGTCGAGAGAATCAAGGGAGCGGAGTCGAAGAGGGCGCGGACGCCTCAAACGTAGTTCCTCAAGGCTTGTTTCAATTGGTCGACGACGTGTGCTTCGACGGCGCCTTCACTGACATTTGTCCCAAACGCTGCGCAACAAGCCGAGGCGTCGCCGTCGCTGATGCGGTAAACAGCAATGACACTTCCAGGCCCGCAGCCTGTGTGTCCGCACAGGATCAAGCCGCCTTCAGTTGTGCCCTGCATTACACCAAGGCCATATCCCGGTGTAACCCATGGACGTCCGGGAATCGGACCGCCCAATGTTCGTGCGGTCTGCATTGCCTGGAGCAAGTCCGTGGGGAGAAGGTGTCCGGTGAGCAGTCGATCCAGCAATAGCGCCGCTTGTGAAAGAGGACCGATCAGCAGGCCGTGATAGACCCAGGCGGGGTCATAATTCGGTGGGTTTCCAGGAGAGGCTTCTGCTAAATCTGCTCGCGTTTTAGCGAAGCGAACGCTCGACAAGCCTAAGGGCGTTAGTGCACGTCGACTCACGGCCTCTTCAAGCGCAAGATCAGTCACCCGTTCGATCAGTTTTCCAATCATCCAGTAACCGACATTCGAGTAGTGCCAAGCGGTTCCGGGACTGTATCGAAGTCGAGCACCCTCAAGGCGCTGCATCATTTCATCTGCCGACCAGGCTGGCTCATTGTTCGCAACGGCAGTGTGATACTCCGCCAGTTCGCCATAATCGGCGAGACCGGCCTCATGCCGCAGTAACTGGCGCAACGTGAAAGGTTGATCGAGGATCGGATCGTCCAGTCCCACCAGCCCATCACGCACCAGAGACAGTGTCGTCACGGCCAGGACTGTTTTGGTAAAGCTCCACCATGGGACCGAGCGTTCTGATGGGGCCGGCGTGAGTGACTGGCCATTCGATACAAGTGAGCTCAGCATTGATTTCCCTGGGAGTTGAACAGATCGACAGCTCAACACGGTATCTCATTCGCCCTCATCCTTGAGGCGGCAAAGTCAAATAGAGCCATTTGTACCGTCCAGACCTGCATTCGATCTTTCTGTGGACGAGCCCCTTTACCTCTGTCCTTAGTCCTTAAAATAACCTGGTTATTTCATTCAAGATCCGATCCTGGATTTGAGTACTGGGTCTTTGGCGATAAGCCACTGCTAAAAAAGCAACGCCTTCGTAGTCGCAGCGGATCGAAAAAGTCATGCCTTCACGAAACCCAAAGACTGATCTTTCTCCTGCATCAACAAAGTATCTCGCTTTTGTAAGTGCCGCTCGGGCGTGTTTCAGGCAGTCAGTTTGGCTAAGCGAGTGTCGTATCCAGCTGGTCGTGACACGCACAGAGGAAGTCTCGCTATCATCGATAGGTGGTCGAGTCATTTCTTTATTGGGTGTATTAATATTATCGTTGCTGCTGCAAGCGATCAGCCCTATTGAGATAACAGAAAGTAAAAAGCCAAAACGGAGTCTCGAATGCTTGAGTGCGTTTCGCATCCTGGGGCGTTCCTGTGGCGATGTGCAATGAATGAAATTGCAATTATTAACGTAATAGCGGGTTTCTGATTTTTTGCTACCTGTGATCGGCGAATGCGACCAGTGGTCGTAGATAGCTCGTCCTGTGGTTTTTCTCGAGAGATAGGCTGACTCACCGAACGTTCGGGCGAATCATGTCGCCCATAGGGTGAACAATGCCACTCAAAAAAGCAGCCTGGGTCACGACCCATGTGTCGATATTACGTTAGCTCAAGTCGCTCTAATGCATAATCCTTACCCTCCAGGGTAAGTTCAAAGACGGTGGAGCCGAACGTCCCTCGTGTCACTTTTCGCCTGACAAGACGTTTAACCTGAAGTTGATTTAAACCGGTTTCAACTTCTAACGTACTGAGCGAGACAAGTTTGCAAACCGAGTCTAAATTTGCAACTTTTCTGAAGTTTGCATGGTAGGCCAACGCCTCCATCAGTAGCGTTTGGTTATCCGTCAATTGCGGAAACTGAGGGTTGTTCATTTTGTAAACTTTTCGTTCTATCTCATGTAACTCGCCGTTAGCGCCGTCAGTGAAGCGGGCGTAGTAAAGCGCGACAGACAGCGTGCTGATTAAAATCGCGACAAGCATCAGCGCAGACCAATTCGGCATTGGCGTTTCCAGCAAAAGCCAATCCCGAAAACGTAGCAGCCAGCCCTTGGTCTCGGCTAACAACGTCAGGTCGAACCAGGTGTCGAGCAGCTTCATGGCAGCCCAAACGATAAGGAACCCACCCGCCGAGCTAGCCATAGCCTTGAATGTGAATGGGACTTGCTTGCCTTGTGCGGCCATGCTGCTCGCCTCTGTAGAAACAGATGCTGTGAGCATAGCAAGGGCAAAAAATCGCGGAGCAACACTTGAAATATCAGGCCCAAGATCGCCGCAGGATCTGACTCATGGTGAGATCTTGACTGCCTGTTCACTACCTTCTTCGCGAAGGGTGACAACTCGACTGACTGAACCATTCGTTTTCTATCTGGCTCCATATCGATTCGAGATGGACGAGTCGCTTGCATGCAATTCTTCAAGGATCTCTAGAAAAAGCTCTGCGCTTCGTGACAGAGGGCGAGAAGCCTCGGTTATTGCGCAGATGGTGTTATGGAACACGGGGCTGTCCGGTAACTCCCGCAAGTCGAAGCGCGGGGCAATGAGTTCGACATAATGCTCCGGTAGCAGCCCGGCATAGCCTCCACCTTCAACAAGCATCGCGATCGCTTCCAGTCCTGCGGCTTCGGGCCCACGTTCAAAACCATGCGCAGCCAGCGTTTCTTCGACGAAGGGATGCGGTCGATAAACCAATTGAGGGCGAAGCTGTTTCTCGCTCCGCGCTTGATTCGCCACATACACGCGGTGCTCTTCGACGAACAGCTTTTGGTAATGAAAGACTCGCTCTTTTCTGTACATCCCACGAATGGCCACCTGCACCCGGCGTTCGCGCAGTGCCTGGTTCAAATTGGCAAAGGTCATTACGGCGACTTCTGCCTGAACATTAGGTGCCCGTCGTCTCAGTTCTTTCAGCGCTTCGGTCAGTCGGCAATTCGGATCGGCGAGCATGTGCTCGACAGTACCAATCGAGACGGTGCCGGATATCACAGCACGTACCGCATCAATTTCAGGCTTGATTCGTTCAAGAGAGTTGAGTGCATTAGTCGTCAACTCCAGCGCCACCCTCCCTGCCGCGCTCAGCTTGAAACCTGCCGGACCTCGCTCGCAGAGGCGCACACCCAAGCGCTCCTCTACCTCCTTGATATGCCTGCTGATGGAGGCTTTGGTCATATTTAGCCGGCGTTCAGCCGCAGCAAATCCACCGGCTTCAGCGGCAGCACAGAAAATACGCAGAGAACGTAAGTCACGCTCGGTCAGGTCAAATCGGTTCATGGGAAAAAAGGTATCAGATTCCAAGACCATATTGCCAATAAAGTGATTTTACTTGTGCTTTCGCGCTGGCTAATTTGGTTCCAGCAACCTTCACAAATACAACACTCCAAGAAATGGGGGACCGCATCATGACAACACTCAGTCGCCGAAGCATCGTCAAAACCGTGCTCTTGACCTCGCTGGTTATCTGCACATCAAGCTTCGCATTAGCCCAGGCAGGTACGCTTGCCGACATCAAGCAGCGTGGCAAGCTGACAGTGGGCACCGAAGCCGCTTACGAACCTTATGAGTTCGTTGAAAACGGCAAGGTGGTGGGTTACGGCCACGATATTCTGGAACTGATGGCCGCCAAACTCGGCGTCGAGCTGGAGCAGTTGAACTTGCCGTTCAACGGTTTGCTTCCCGGATTGATGAGCAACAAATTTGATTTCGTGGCCACTTCCGTCGGGATCACACCGGAGCGTGCCAAACGGTTCGCATTCAGTCAGCCCATCGGTATTGTCCGCTCATTGTTCGTCGTCAAGGCGGACAACACCACTATCAGCAAGCCCGAGGATGTAGCAGGCAAAGTGGTGGGAACCCAGATGGGTTCTTCAGCCCAACAAGCACTGCAGGAATACGAGCGAGCACTCAAGGCCGGCAAAGGGCAGGGCTACGCTGACCTCAAGCTGTTCCAGGGCTATCCCGATGTCGGCTTGGCGATTGCCAATGGCTCGATCGATGTGGGTGTTCTACCCAGCAACGTATTGGCTGTGCAAATGCGTCGCCAGCCAGACGTTTATAAGACGGTTGGCGAAGTCGGCGATGCCAAGCTGTTGGCTTGGGTAGTCAATGCTAAAAATCCTGAAGTACGCACCTTTATCAACGAAACCCTTGATGAGATGCGTGCGACGGGCAAGTTGGCGGAACTGCAAAAAAAATGGTTCGGCGAAACGATGACATTACCGACTTCAGGGTATCTGCCTGAAGCGGCCCTCTAAAGGGAGGGTCAGGTAATGACGAGCTGGTTGAGTGCACACACCGCGCTGGGCCCCTTTTTCGATGGGCTACTACAAGGAGCAGCGACAACACTTATCGCAAGTAGCCTGGCTTTTCTGATAGGGCTCGGGCTCGGCGTCCTTTTACTTCTCCTTAGAGTCGCCGCAGGTCCAATTTTCCGATACGCAGTGATGGTCTACGTCAGTGCCATCCGCGGCACACCGTTGTTGATCCAGTTGCTTATCGCGTATTTCGTTTTGCCGAGCCTGATCGGTATTGAGCTGACACCACTCGAAGCGGGGATCCTCGCCCTGTCTTTGAACACGGCGGCTTACATCAGTGAAATCCTGCGAGGCGCTTTGACTTCGATTCCTGGAGGTCAGGTGGCTGCAGCCCAGGCGCTGGGAATGCGCGCTCATCAAAAGTGGCGTTACGTGCTGTTGCCGCAGATGTTCCATCGTTCCATTCCGCCGCTGACCAACGAGTACACCGTACTGCTCAAAGCCTCATCGCTGCTGTCGGTCATCGCTGTCAGTGAGCTTGCGACCGTGGCTCGTAACGCGACGCTGCAAAGCGATCTGCCACTGCAAGTGTTCAGTGCAACAGCGATCGTTTACTTCCTTATTCTGCTGTGCGCTTCGTCGATCTCGCGACTCATCGAGCGCCGCATTGCCAAGGTAATGCCAAATGCCCATTGATATTGAAGTGATCAGCCACGCAATCCCGGCGTTGCTGCAGGGGCTGAAAATCACCGCGACGGTCAGTGCCATAGGAATTCCGCTGGGGATGTTGATCGGTGCTTTGTTCGCTTACATGGCCGATGCCCAGCATTGGTTGCCAAGGCTGTTTGCCCGTTGTTATGTCGAACTTGTCCGAAATGTTCCATTCCTGATCGTGGTGTATCTGCTGTTTTTCGGCCTGCCGCAGCTAGGAGTGCAAGCCTCATCGTTTGCGATCGCCATTGGTGCCACGGCGTTCTACACGGCCGGATATTTCAGTGAAATCCTGCGTGCCGCCTTGAAGAGTGTGCCTGCCGGCCAGGCGCGTGCAGCGCGGTCGCTGGGGTTTTCCGTCTGGCAGGTTCAGCGCTACGTGGTCGTACCGCAAAGCTTCGGCTACCTGATCCCGCCTACGACCAGCCTGATCATCATGATGTTCAAGGACACCGCGATCTTCTCGGTAACCAGTCTTCCTGAGCTGACCTATCAGAGCAACCTGATGACCGCTGACACCTTCGCCTATCTCGAAGTGTTAGGCACCGCTGCATTGCTCTATTGGCTGTCGAGCATTGTCCTCGATGCGCTTGGCCAAGCACTGGAAGCCCGTGAAAGACACTGGCGGCATCGCTAGAAAATCCCATCATTTAGGAGTTTTTATGAAGAACCTGACCGTCGCCCCACGTACCAGCCATCAGACCCTGCTTTATTCAGAACTGATGACCGATCTGGACAACCTTCAACAGGCGGATATTGCGGTGCTTGGCATGCCTTTTGGTTCGCCTTACGGCCCGCGCTCATATACCAACGACCAGACCAATGCACCACTAGCAATACGTCAGCTCACTGACCGTATGGTGCGTGATCCACGGCATTATGATTTCGATATCGATGGCCCGTTGCTGCAAGGCCGTAGCGATATCCGATTCATCGACTGTGGTGATGTCTTGCCAGATGTCGCCAAACCGGGTGAGCACTATGAGCGTGCCGAGCAGGCCGTACGCCAGCTTCTCAAAGCCGGAGCGCTACCCGTCATCCTTGGCGGTGACCACGGAATTACTACGCCGGTTTTACGGGCCTACGACAGTCTCGACCCGATCACCATCATCCATATCGATGCGCACCTTGACTGGCGCGACGACGTGAACGGGATTCGGGAAGGGTTGTCCAGCCCAATACGTCGTGCCTCCGAAATGGCCCATGTCGGCCAAATCTTCCAGATCGGACTGCGCGCCCAAGGTAGCGCACGCCCCGAAGATCTTGAGGTCGCGCGCGAGTATGGTGCGGAGTTAATCAGTGCCTATGAACTGCATGAGATCGGCATGGACGCAGTACTTTCGCGAATTCCCGATGGTGGGAACTACTACTTGACCATTGATGCCGACGGCCTCGATCCAACCATCATGCCCGCTGTAGATGGTCCGGCCCCAGGTGGCGTGACTTTTTTACAGGCACGCAAACTCATTCACGGATTGGTGAAAAAAGGACGGGTAGTCGGTATGGATATCGTTGAAATCCAGCCGGGTAAAGACAACGCAAGCAACCTCACCTGCGTGACGGCGGGACGCTTGATTGTCAATCTGATAGGCGCCTCTATTCGCGCGGGGTACTTCGACAAATGATTCAGACTAACGCCGCAGTGGCATCGGTTTCCCGCTTCTCTGCAGATGTTCAGCCACACTGCATCAGAATGCGCGGAATCAATAAATGGTACGGAAATTTGCAAGTCCTCAAAGACTGCTCGACGCACGTGAGTAAAGGCGAAATTGTAGTGGTGTGCGGGCCTTCAGGTTCAGGCAAGTCGACATTGATCAAGACGGTCAACGGACTTGAGTCTTTTCAGAAAGGCGAAATCCTGGTGAATGGGCAATCGATCGGCAGTGCAAAAACGGATCTGCCAAAGTTGCGCCAGCAAGTGGGTATGGTGTTTCAGCATTTCGAGCTGTTCCCCCATATGTCGATCATCGAGAACCTGACGTTGCCACAAACGAAGGTGCTCCATCGTCCGACAAACGATGCGAAAGCCAAAGGTCTGGCATTGCTTGAACGTGTGGGCCTCAGCGCGCATGCCCACAAGTATCCGGCACAGCTCTCTGGAGGTCAGCAGCAGCGTGTTGCCATCGCCCGGGCGTTATCGATGGATCCGGTCATCATGCTCTTCGATGAGCCAACCTCGGCGCTGGATCCTGAGATGATCAACGAGGTGCTGGACGTAATGGTGTCGCTAGCCAAGGACGGCATGACGATGATGGTGGTCACCCATGAGATGGGCTTTGCTCGACGGGTGGCAGATCGGGTGGTGTTCATGGAAGAGGGGATGATCATTGATGACACATCCTCTGAAGCATTCTTTAACGGGACATCTTCGGAGCGGGCAAAACTCTTCCTGTCGAAAATACTGGGGCACTAAGTCCAGTAATGTATTCAGCGTTGAACACAGAGTCAGTCAATTAAAGCTCAGTCAGCAGGAATCGATAATGGATCACTCTGCTGACTGACGCATTTCGTATCAGATTTGCTTCGCATCGTGTAACAAGATCTGCGACCGACAGTGAAACGACCTTAATGCGGCCATCCACTTCAGATGGAGGTTTGCAAGGTCGGCTACTGGTCGGTTTCCGCCTGTCGTGAAGGGCAAATAACGGCCACGCCGGCAGCCCGTACGTCAACGCAAGTTCCAAGGCCGGTTACAAGGGGTATAACAGAACAAAGGGCGGTTCACCCAGAATGAGCCCTGCAAAGGCAGCACCCGGGCCAGGCGCCCCAGGCCCGATCGGCGCATTCGGCGCGGAGCGATGTGATGAGTTCCAGAGCACGGCGATGGGCTCGCAAGAGCCTTCTTGGCTGCATCGAACTGGCCTTGCTGGTCACTCCACTGTGCGCCAGCGCCATGTTCAAGTGCCAAACCAGGGACGGCGCTATCAGCTACACCAGCCAAGCCATCGCCAGCGCCCGCTGCACTCGCCTGAATGGCATGACGGGCGCCGGTGCCAAGGCAATGGCCCTGCCGCTTGTGCGGGACGACGACTCAGGCGCGGTGCGGATTCGGGTGTTCACCTTCATCCACAGGGGTGTTCGTCAATATGTCAGCCGGCGCCCCGTCGGGATCTCCGCACGGGTCGATGCCCTTGAGCTATATGTCATCAAGGGCTGCTATCTGTGCATGGCGCCGAAGAATTTCAAGGTTGCCTCACTGCGCCTGGACACCCAATCCTATCGGCGGGAGATCGAAGCCGCTTCGGGTCATTATGGTGTCGACAGGGCGCTGGTCCGCGCAGTGATACATGCCGAGTCGGCGTTTCGCCCCAACGCCATTTCCGAAGCCGGCGCCCAGGGGTTGATGCAGTTGATGCCCGCCACCGCCCAGCGCTTTGCCGTGGACGATCCGTTCGACGCACGACAGAACATTCGTGGCGGCGTGCGCTACCTGGCCTGGCTGCTCAAGCGCTTCAACGGCAACCAGATGCTGGCGTTGGCAGGCTACAACGCTGGCGAAGCGTCCGTGGTCGAGTACAACGGGGTGCCTCCCTACGCCGAGACGCAATCCTACGTCACCCTCGTGCAGTCCTTGACCGAACGCTATCGCAACCATCGCTAGTACCGTAAGGCGCATAACCCGGAACAGGCCGGCGCAGCGAACTTCGCCTAACGGGCATCGAGGACTCTATAGATCTCAGAAGTCACCTGCATCGTTGCGTCTTCGATCGTTCCTTCATTACGGCATAAAACCCAGCCGTGATCTGCAATCGCTCGCTCGAATGCCTTGGTACAAGCGACATGTTCTTCCAGCTTATGGATCACGGTACTGCTCAGCCCACGCCGTCGTGCCGTTGCCCTGGCCCATGAAATATCAGGGGCGGTGACAACCCCGACATGCAGGTCTGGCACTCGCACGTTTCGATCAATGTTCAACTGGAGAATCTCTGCAAACGGGACTATCCGGCGAAACGCGGCGTCAGACGGGTACCAGCGATCGATCAGGATGATGCTGCCTGGTGGCTGTTTAGTCAGCACGTGCTGGGAAATCCAGGTACGGCTATCAGCAAAGCGCTCACAAACCCTCAACTCCAGATCCCGGGTGGGATTTCTGACGAGCCTGTTCACGAGGGCCATTGTTTCGCCCCTATCGGGATCGCTTTTTTGCTCGCAAAGGCGGATCACCTTTTTGTTGTCTGCCCTCAGTACTTTGGTAACGGCCTCCAGCAGTGTGGTTTTGCCGGTTCCCTTGGGCCCATCTAGAGAAACAAACAGCGGACGATTCATTCTTCAAACAACGATTGATATACGGTTTTTTTTGCCCGGTTCGTCCGCTGGAATTGCTTGGCGCAATGACGCGAATCGAGAGGAGGGTGCTATGAACAGAGATTGATGAACACTCTAACCTGATTTCTGGCTAATCCGGGATGCTCGGCCCCCCACTCAGGGCAAATATCTGGCGCCGCAGCGAGGTGCGCGGCCGATATTCTACTGCTCACGACGGTGCTGACTCAGCGACACCACCGTTACAAGAAGACGGCAGTGCGCGAAAACACTGCCGTCGACCCGCTACAGTGGCTAATACCGGTGAATCAAAAGCAGTACCCGATATTGATGTTAGTTCGGTACCAAATTCACGTAGCCGCTACTCAAGCAGTTGATCAATCAACACCGCGTTGGTGTAGATCAAGCTGCCGTCACTCGCTCGGTGTCCAACCAGGTGGAACTGTCCGCGTTCGTGTTGCAGATAGACACGCATCTGGCAGTCGGACAAGGGTGCGTATCCCTCGGGCATGATCAAATCCATCGAGTCCATGTCGACATCGACCATGGCTTCCGGCTCGTGGGACTTCTGCAAGCGCTCTTCGGCCTGCTCCAGACGAACATGCAGCGGTCCGTCGACATAGAAATGGACTTCCCCCATCGGGGTGGACTTTTGGGCGCCGCTGGTTTTACACCAGCCTTCGATCGTCAGGGCACTCATGACGAAACCTCCCATGTGGATTGCTGGAATCTGTCGTTATCGTTCCTGCTCAACGCCATCGCGTATGTTGGATGACTGCACAAGGGCAGGGTTCGATTTTTTGCGCCGCTTCTGGCCGATCTCTGCTGTCCGCCATCAGAATTTCAGTATAGCCGGTCACCGCGCCTCGCTTGCCAACCCCACGGTACAACCCGATGGGCTCTATACTTCTTACTGACTTTACCGCCCGGATGGGTGGTGTTTGTCAGCCCTGCTTGTAGGTCAGTGGCGATGCTTATGCATAACCAATGAACAACAGGAATAGGATGAAGAGCAAATGGCAATAGCAATTGTCCTGATACTAATCGTTATTGCATCAGTGCTATTCCATCTACTAGCGCCTTGGCAAGCGACGCCGGCCGCTTCCAACTGGGGATCCATAGACACCACCCTGTTCATCACCCTGATCATCAGCGGAATATTTTTCATTGCCATCACGGTATTCATGGCGGTCGCGGTGATGCGGTATCGACACAAGGAGGGCGCCAGGGCGGCCTATCAGCCAGAAAGTAAAAAGCTGGAATTATGGTTGATTATCATTACTTCGGTCGGCATTGCCGGGATGTTGGCGCCAGGCCTGGTTGTCTACAACGATTTCATCCGTGTGCCGAAAGAAGCTTACGAACTTGAAGTGGTAGCCCAGCAGTGGCAGTGGGCTTTTCGCTTTCCCGGCCAGGACGCAAAGCTGGGAAAATCGGATATCAGGTTTATTGATTCCGCCAATCCCTTCGGCCTTGATCCCAAGGATCCTGCAGGGCAGGACGATGTGCTTGTCATGAATAATGAAGTTCGCCTTCCGCTCGATCGGCCGGTGAAAGTCTTGCTGCGCGCTAAAGATGTCCTGCACGATTTCTATGTGCCGCAAATTCGCAGCAAGATGGATATGGTGCCAGGGATGGTGTCGTACTTTTGGTTTACGCCGACTAAAACCGGAAAGTACGAAGTCCTTTGCGCTGAATACTGTGGCGTAGGTCACTACAACATGCGCGGCCATATGATCGTGGAAGAGCAGGGCGACTTCGATCAATGGCTCAAAGGCCAACCGACTTTTGCGCAGACATTGACGACAGCGGCCAAACCCGGTCGCGACAGCGTGCTGGAAAAAGGCCGCCAGCTAGCCGAACAACTCGGCTGCAAGGCCTGCCATAGCCAGGATGGCAGTGCCAGTCTCGGCCCGGGATGGAAAGGGCTGTACGGCCGCACTGAACAGCTTGCCGATGGCAGCAGTGTGCAGGTCGATGAAACCTACCTGAAAGAGTCGATTCTCGATCCGAAGGCCCGACTGGTGCAGGGCTACCCGCCGGTCATGGTGGCCTATACTCTCAAAGACGATGAACTGGGTGCTGTCATCGCCCTGATCAAGTCACTGGGTGCGGCGGCTCCGAGTGACTAGGAGCTGAAAGCCCTAATAATTTTTATCAAATCCAAAGCGAATGCTGACGCTGACGCAAACAAGGCGGAGCCAGGGAAGTAGCCGTAAAGCAGCCAGAAATACACTGAAACTTCGGCAGGAGGATGACGTGATGGCCTATGCGGAGCAAGCTGAAACAGAAGCACTGCACGAGCCCAAGAGTTTCCTGACCAAGTACATCTGGAGTCAGGACCACAAGGTCATAGCCATTCAATATTCGTTGACGGCGATCTTCGTGGGGCTCATCGCTCTGGTGTTGTCCGGCTTGATGCGCATGCAGATTGGCTTCCCCGGCAGTTTGGCGTTCATGGATGCCAGTACTTACTATCAGGCGATGACCATGCACGGCATGATCATGGTCATTTACTTGCTCACGGCGTTGTTTCTGGGGGGCTTCGGCAACTACCTGATCCCGCTGATGGTGGGCGCCCGCGACATGGTCTTCCCCTACGTCAACATGCTCAGCTACTGGTTTTACCTGGTGGCGGTAGTGGTGTTGCTCAGCAGTTTTTTTGTCCCTGGCGGCCCGACCGGTTCCGGTTGGACGCTCTATCCGCCACAGTCCATTACCCAGGGCACACCGGGGGTGGAGTGGGGCATTGTCCTGATGCTTGTCTCACTGGCGATTTTCATTGTCGCGGCCACCATGGGCGGGTTGAACTACGTCACCACGGTGTTGCAGGCGCGCACGCACGGCATGACCTTGTTTCGCATGCCGCTCTCGGTATGGGGCATCTTCATGGCCTCGATCATGGCCTTGCTGGCGTTCCCAGCGTTGTTTGTCAGTGCGGTGATGATGCTGTTCGACAAGCTGTTGGGCACCAGTTTCTTCATGCCGGCGATGATTTCGCTGGGGCAGCAGCTCGATCACCAGGGTGGCAGCCCGATATTGTTCCAGCACCTGTTCTGGTTCTTCGGCCACCCGGAGGTCTACATCGTTGCGCTCCCTGCGTTTGGTCTGGTCTCCGACTTGATCAGTACCCATGCGCGTAAAAACATCTTCGGCTACCGAATGATGGTGTGGGCCATTATTGCGATTGGCGTACTGAGCTTTGTGGTCTGGGCGCACCATATGTATGTCAGCGGAATGAACCCGTACTTTGGCTTCTTCTTCGCCGTCACCACGTTGATCATCGCAGTGCCGACCGCGCTGAAAGTCTATAACTGGGTACTGACCTTGTGGCGCGGCGACATCCATCTGACCGTACCGATGCTGTTTGCCCTGGCCTTTATCGTCACCTTCCTGGTCGGTGGTCTGACCGGGTTGTTTCTCGGCAATGTGATCGTGGACATCCCGCTCTCGGACACCTATTTCGTCGTGGCCCATTTTCATATGGTCATGGGGGTCGCCCCGGTCCTGGTGGTGTTCGGTGCCATTTATCACTGGTTCCCGAAAGTCACCGGGCGCATGTGGAATGACACCCTGGGCAAGCTGCATTTCTGGATTACCTTTCTGGGCACCTACGCCATCTTCTTCCCCATGCACTACCTGGGATTCCAGGGCATGCCACGTCGCTATTACGCCTATGAAAACTACGCCTTCATCCCGCAGTCCGCGCAAGACTTGAATGCTTTCATTACGGTGGTCGCATTGACGGTCGGCGTTTCTCAGCTGCTGTTTCTGTTCAACCTGACCTGGAGTGCATTCAAGGGCAAACCCGCAGGCAGTAATCCCTGGGGCGCGGCCAGCCTGGAATGGCAAACACCGGACACCCCGCCGAAACACGGTAACTGGGGAGAGAAATTGCCGGTCGTGCATCGCTGGGCCTATGACTACAGTGTGCCGGGGATCGAGCAGGATTTTGTGCCGCAAACGGTCTCCGCCGAGGCGCTGGAGCACATGCGGCAACTCAGTGCCGGACCTAAAATAGCGGACATCAAGACATGAACAGGCTGCTATTGAGAAACATCGGTGGCGCTGATCCCGGCGGCAGTTGGAGTCGCGACCCTGAGGGTATTCAGGGCGCCGAGGTTGCCGATAGAAGGCAAACCGCGAAGGTAGGCCTGCGCTTGTTTCTGGTGGTGGTGAGTTCGTTATTTTTCCTCTTCCTGATTGCCTTTATTGCCCGTTCACAAATGACCGACTGGCGCCCCCTGACAGAGCCTTGGGCGCCGTTAGGCGATCTCTGGCCGCTCTGGTTGAATTCGGCTTTTCTGGTATTGAGTTGCATCGCACTGCAGTGCTCGCGCATGGCCGCCCGACAGGCAAGGCGGGGCGCAACGGTCATTGGTTTTACATTGGGGGGCGTGTTTGCCATTGCCTTTCTGGCAGGGCAACTCTGGCTCTGGCAGCAGTTTGTCGCCTGGGGCTACGTTGTCGCCAGCAATCCGGCCAACAGTTTCTTCTACCTGTTGACCGGTCTGCATGGGCTCCATGTGCTGGGCGGGCTGATCGTCTGGTGCTGGACCGTCGCTAAATTTTTGCGGCATGTGCCACTGGCACAACTCAGCGCCAGCGTAGAGCTCTGTGCCATCTATTGGCATTACTTGCTGGGCCTTTGGTTCGTGCTCTTCGCGCTGCTGACCAGCACGCCGCAAACCTATGAAGCCATCGCCAGATTCTGCGGCCTGAGGTGAACAGCCATGGCATTGCACCCACAAGCCCAAGCCGAGTCCAGTCCATCAGGTACGCCGCCTGCACCGGGATGGCAGGGCATCGCCAGCGATTGGTCCTCGGATAAAGAGGCCTTCAAGCAGGTGCCTTGGGGCAAGGCGATGATGTGGATATTCCTGCTCAGCGACACGTTTATTTTCACCTGTTTCCTGACCGGCTACATGTCGGTACGCATGACCATCACCAGCGCCTGGCCGAACCCCAGTGAAGTGTTCGCATTGAC
This sequence comes from Pseudomonas sp. C32, assembly GCF_030417915.1. NCBI lineage: Bacteria > Pseudomonadati > Pseudomonadota > Gammaproteobacteria > Pseudomonadales > Pseudomonadaceae > Pseudomonas > Pseudomonas sp. C32. The sequence continues at coordinate 159,829 of NZ_JAUHUK010000006.1, forward strand.
GATCGGCGGCAAGGAAATCCCGCTTATTCTGATCGCCATCATGACCTTTGTGCTGATCAGTAGCAGCGGCACCATGGCCATGGCCGTCAATTTCGCCTATCGGCGTGATCGCGCGAAAACCACGGCGCTGATGCTGGCAACCGCTGCCCTGGGGGTGACTTTCGTCGGCATGCAGGCGTTTGAATGGACCAAGCTCATCGCAGAAGGGGTGCGTCCCTGGGGGAACCCCATGGGCGCGGCGCAGTTTGGTGCCTGCTTTTTCATGATTACCGGTTTTCACGGACTGCATGTGTCAATCGGCGCTCTCTACCTCAGCATTGTGGCGCTGAAGGTATGGCGTGGAGATTATGAGCGCTCCGGAAACTATCAGAACGTCGAGATAGCCGGGCTTTACTGGCACTTCGTGGATTTGGTGTGGGTGTTTATTTTTGCATTCTTCTATTTATGGTAGAGGAGCACGAGTGATGGCACTTGCTCAGGGTCAGCAACATCCAATCAGTTTGTACCTCAAGATCTGGGGGCTGTTATTCGTCCTCAGTACGCTGTCGTACCTGGTCGATTACTTCCACTTCCAAGGCTACCTTCGGTGGTCCCTGATTATCACTTTCATGTTGTTGAAGGCGGGTTTGATTGTCTCCATCTTCATGCACATGGCATGGGAGCGCCTGGCCTTGGTCTACGCCATACTGGTGCCACCGTTGTGTTTACTGGTGCTCATCGGGCTGATGGCCACCGAGGCAGACTATATTTTCCTCAGCCGGGGCATTTTCTTTGGCCAGTGAGCAACGTTCGGATGACCTTGTCTCCAGATGCTAACCCGATATCACTCGCTTGAACTGATGCCATTTGTGCTGCCAGGCCACTGTCCAGTGGGGGGCAGCCGTTCCCGTGCCGGCGATCTTCAGCTTCGGATGCTGTTTGATGACCTGGTCCAGTACCGATTCCTGACTCGGTTCAACATCCACGAAGAAGATATGTTTGCCGTCTTTTACGGCCTGTTTGAAATTGCGGAAGTGAGTGTTCGGCACCTGGAAGCCAAAAAAACCGCCTTCCCAGACGCAGAAGCCCAATACAACAATGGCAAGGAAGATAAAGGGCATCCAGCCTGCGGCGGATTCGGTCCAGCCCATCCAATAGGCGCCACCCAGGACCAGCGCCGCGAGCGGCACGCCGATCACCGCACCAATCTCACCCGAGTGAACCGCATCCTGTTCCATTAAAGAGCTGATCTCGTGGAGGTGATGGTCTTCTACATCAGCAACTTTTTCACTGAGTACATGTATCTGTTCGGAATTGATGCCGCTGGCTTCCAGTTCATATTCCACGGTTTCAAGATCGTTGAGATTGTCACTGATGTAATAGTGTCGGTTCATGCCACACCTCCCGTTTCGGGTTTGCTGTAGACCTCCTCTGTCCTGCAGCAGTCGGTAGCTGTACTGTGGGGAACGTAGTTGCACACCTCATGCAATCTGAAAAAAGTATAGCACTCACCACCCTGCGGATTGGCCGCTAGCTGATCTGCACAATGACCGGACCTTCCGTTACGATCGGCGGGTTTGCGTGGATGTTCGATGCATTTTTCTGAACCCATTCACGCGCGACTTTCAGGCTCGCATCACTGCCGGCCTTGTCCGTGCAAACCGTTACCGACGTGCCGCCATCACCCGTATTCAACAGTGTGTAGCTGACGAGGCCAGGCACTGTGCGCAGGGTCGCTTCGACGTCGACATGGCGCTCTTCCAACCGCTGGAAAAGCTCTTTTGCTCCGGTACCCAGGTAGGTTCTTATCACTGCATACATAGCCGTCTCCCTTTGGAGTGCCGCCTGGATGCCAATCCAGATCCGTTGATGGCCGCTATTGATTAAGTTTTGATTTCACCCTGATTTATTAAGCTTAGCCAAACACCGGGGACAATCGTAATGCAACGACCACCGGCCATTTTGGCCGATTGCTGTCCTGCATGAAGAGCAGCAATAGACCCTGCTTAGATAAGGCCTTTCGCAGTTGAGCATCGGCTTGGAAAGAGAGCGGCACTTTGCACTAGCGGCGATAGTAACGGCGGTCGTCCTCGTAACGGTGCCGCATGGCCCGATCCTGGTGGCGTTCCCAATCACGATGGCGTTCGGCTTCTCGGCGGGCTTGTTCTCTACGCCATTTATCTCTACGCCAGTCGTCCCGGCGCCAATCGTCTCTGCGATCATGCCAGTGGCCGTCATGCCAGTACCGGCGGTCGTCATGGGCAAGTAAAGGCGCTTGTTGCGTGCCAGCCATACTGGCCAAGGTCGGCCAAGGATTGCTGGCGGGCTGGAGAGGAGCCTGAACGGCTGCGACTTCAGTGGCGAAAACAGGGGTTGACGTCTTCAACTGTGTGGCTGATGCCGAGCCCACTGCCGCGAACGCGAACAGGCCGAGGAGCACCATCCGGGGGACATGGAATTTCATGAGCGAAGACAACCTCTGATTGACAATTGGGCATGTGGCCATCTGACAGAGGTCAGCCTGTGGGGGCGTGCTGACGGAGCGGATGTGCCTATCCACATAGACCGATAAACAGAGAAAAGTTCTGGAGGACGGTGCCTGAATAGCCAAAGGTCTGAGTGCTGACCCTTCTTGAAACTCACTTTCTCGATGCTCATTTCTGATACTGGTCGCAACGTCGCGTTGCGTAACCGCAACTCCCCATTGATTCAGGCGGCGCAGCAAAGGCGGCCGCGACCTTGCCGGTCACTCCATGCACCCGCATCAATCGCGACGCGCGACCTGACCAGAACTACTGACCGCCCCAAGTGGTGTCCGTCAGGAAGTACGCAAGCCGTTGCGTCTGGCCTTGATGGTCGATGTACTCCATGGTCGCCGGATACACTGCGTCCTCAACGGGCGTTGCCGTCACCGAGACCACCTCGGCGATATCCAGGTGCATCCCATACTTGTACTGAGTATCGGCGACAGATGACGCGCTGGCGGCCAGCACGGGACCTGTCGTCAGCAACAGCATGACGAAACACAATGGCTTTTTCATTTTCGTTTCCTCAGTATTTCTGTAGCGCTTGCCATTCCCTGTCCAGTTGATCGAGTGACTGTCTGAGTCACTTTTTGGGTCGATGCAATCAACCAGTATGGACCCGTGGTGGGTAATGCGCCCCGTCAGGCACGACTATAGATACGCCGCGATCTCCTGCTCCGCCTCCTGGAAATACGACCGGATGATGTTGAACGACTGCTTCGCGGCGGGCGTCTGTGTTCGATGCCGGATCGTCACGATGCCCAGGGTCAGGTCCAACTCAAAGGGTGGCTGGACATCAAGGATCGCGACGGACTTTTCCCTCAGCAGTTTGATCATGGCGAGGAACGTGGTGGGGAAAAGCGCGTTGGTACTCAGAATGAGGTCGTGCGCCGTCTCGATGTTATTGATGCTCGCGGCAAAGTTGGTCTCGATGGGCATTTGCATGCCATAGAGATGGGCCATTTTCATTGCCAACATCTCATTGATGTATCCGGAGCCAATCAACGGGTGCTCTTTCAGGTCATCCATGGTCAGGCCCTTGCGCCCGGCCAGCGGGTGCCCGGCCCGGGCGAACCAGCCAAAACTGCAGGTGTACAAAGGCTCGACCATTAGCTCCGGGTAGCGGGCGGCCGCACCCACGTCACCAATGAAGAAGTCGAGCCTTTCCTTTTGCAGGGCATCGAGCAGCACATCGGTACTGTGCACCTGAGCCTGGATCTTCAGGCCCGGGCCCGTGGCAAGCAGTTGCCGGATCAACGAGGCCAGGAAGTCATGGGCCACCGACGAGCCCAGGCCGAACACGAGCGGGCCATAAGCCCCATTCTTCATCAGGCTTAGCGTTCGCGCCCCTTCACGCTCCTCGAAAACGATGCGCTTTGCCCGCTCGAGGTATTCCATCGCGAATGGCGTGGGGTGCAATCGACGATTAGTCCGGTCAAAGAGCGACACCCGCAGTTCGTCCTCCAGCGCCTTGATACTTCTGGAGAGCGCCGGTTGACTCAGGTGCACCGCATCGGCCGCAGCGCTGAGCGATCCGGTGTTCATCAGGGCGAGAAAGTGCTGCAACTGTCGAGTGTTCACGGGTTTCTCACTTGCAGTTAATGCATGAAATTAGAATTTATTATGCAATTTACCATGATTAAACGATCTCATAGACTGGGTTTTCGTTTACCCCTACGGGACTTGATCATGACCAGATCGCCACTATTCGCGGACGGCGCCAGACCCCTTGTTGCCATCGCCACCGATCGCGTGGATCGCTATGGACATCCCGCGCATACCTTGCTGCACGGTTACGTGGACGCAGTGGCGAGCACGGCTTGCGCACTGCCCCTGGCGCTGCCCGCTGACCCCGATGCCATTGACTTCGAGAGCCTGCTGGCCAATATCGATGGGCTGGTGCTCACTGGCAGCCCGTCAAATATTTCGCCGCTGCGTTACGGCGACACCGCCACGCCGGACGTCTCGACGCTGGATCTGGCCAGAGACGCAACGGTTCTACCGCTCGTCAGAAGGCTGGTCGAAGCGGGGGTCCCGGTATTGGGGATATGCCGAGGTTTCCAGGAGATGAACGTTGCCTGGGGTGGCACGCTGGACAGTGCCGTTCATCAGCGCCCCGGGGCCATTGACCATCGCGAAGGTGACCATTCCCGCCCCATCGTCGAGTGGTACCAATACAGTCACGGCATCAAGGTTGCTGCGGGTGGGCTGCTGTCCCGGCTGCGAGGCACGGATGATGCGCAAGTCAACTCCCTGCACCATCAAGGCATCGCAAGGCTCGGGACCGGCCTGACGGTCGAGGCCACCGCACCGGACGGGTTGATTGAGGCGTTTTCAGTCACGGGCGCCAGCAGCTTCGCCCTCGCGGTGCAGTGGCATCCGGAGATGCGCGTGCACGATGACCCGTTGTCCCGCGACATATTCAAGGCATTTGGTGATGCCTGCCGACGACGCCGCGAAACGCGCCTGCGTTCGATCGTACAAGCTGCAGACGCCGAGACCTCGATTTCATGATGAACGCAGAACACATCGACGATCTTTTCAGTGATTCGTATGCACAAGCACGCGAAAAGTTTTTTGCGGCTGCCCACCAGCGAGGGCTGTCGATCGACAGCTATGAGCTGAATCTCAAAGGTGCCAATGACGAAACGCTGGCAACGGATGTCGTGTTCGACGGTCCGAGGGACGCTTCCAAAGTGCTGATCGTGCTCAGCGGCGTGCATGGCGTGGAAGGCTTTCCTGGTTCGGCCGTGCAGACAGGCACGCTGCGGCTCGATACGCCGAAGCCGGACGATACGGCGATTCTCTATGTTCACGCGATCAACCCGCACGGCTTTTCCCACCTGCGGCGAGTGACCCAGGAAAACGTCGACCTGAACCGTAACTTCATTCAGTTCGACGGTCCGCTCCCTCAAAACGAGGGTTATCACGAAATCCATGAGGCACTGCTGCCTGCGCAATGGCCCCCCAAGGATGATCAGGTATTGCAGCAATACCGAATGACCCATGGTGACAAGAAGTTCCAGTGCGCCATTTCCCTGGGCCAATACCACTACCCGGACGGCATGTTCTTTGGTGGACAGACGCCGACCTGGAGCAACACCACCTTCCGGCAGATCCTGCGTACCTATGCCGCAAACGCTACGGTCATCGCTTCTGTCGACGTCCATACTGGACTTGGCCCCTACGGCTACGGGGAAAAAATCTTCGCCACCCGTGACATCTGCACCCTGGAGACAGCCAGGAATTGGTGGGGTGAGATCACCGATGTACATGCCGGCAGCTCTACCAGCGTGCCGATGAGCGGCCCGATTCAGGTGGCCATTTCGCAGGAATGCCCGTCGGCCAAACACATTGGCATTTGCCTGGAGTTCGGCACGTACCCGATCGAGAAAGTGATCACGACGCTGCGGGCCGACCACTGGGTTTTCCGCCACGGCAAGCAGAACACGGCGCAAAGCAGCGAGATCACCCAGCGACTCAAGGATTTGTTCTACCCCAACCACGCGGACTGGAAAACACCCGTTTGGACGCAAGCCAGCCATGTCGTGGCTCAGGCACTGCAAGGACTGGAAAACTGGTAAGGGCATACCTCGGAAAACAGGGACCTGTTTAAGATAAATTCTAATAAATACAGAGATCTTGATCCATGAACTACTCGACAATGTCGATCACTGAAAACCCAAGTGAGGAAAGCCCTGAAGGGGCAATTCCACACCCCACCATCAGCAAGAAATCAGTCGCCGCCGCGGTGGCAGGTAATGCGCTCGAGTTCTATGACTTTGTCATCTACGCGTATTTCGCCATCTACATCGGCAAAGCCTTTTTTCCGGTATCAGGCGAATACGGCAGCCTGATGGCTGCGGCAGCGACCTTTGGCGTCGGCTTTCTCGCGCGGCCACTGGGCGGTGTGTTGATCGGCACCTTTGCCGACAAGGCCGGGCGCAAACCGGCAATGATCCTGACCGCGGCCCTGATCACCCTTGGCACGCTGGGCGTGGCCATCACGCCGAGCTACGAGTCAATTGGTATCGCGGCCCCCATCTTCGTGGTTTTTTGCCGCCTGCTGCAGGGCCTGGCCCTGGGCGGTGAACTGGGTCCTGCCACCTCGTTGCTGATTGAAGCTGCACCTCCCGGCCGCCGTGGCTTCTACGCCAGTTGGCAAGTCGCCAGCCAAGGCTTGGCCGTTGCCGTTGGCGGCATGCTCGGGGTGGTGCTGTCCCTGAGTCTGAGCACTGAGCAACTGGCCAGTTGGGGCTGGCGGATTCCGTTCCTGCTGAGCCTGGTGCTGATTCCTCTGGTGGTGTACATGCGCAAGTCCCTGCCCGAGACCCACGAGGGCACCGATGAACGCAGCGGTAGCGCGATAGTCGGCGAAGTGCTGCGCAACCACAAAAAGATTCTGATCCTGGGCATGATGTTGTTCGCCTCGATCGCGGTCGCATCGCAGATCGGCAACTACATGGTGAGCTACGCGGTACAGGTGCTGAAGCTGCCGGCAGCGGTCGCGCAAAGCAGTGTGCTGATCGGCGGGATCGTCACCTTTGTCTTTTCCCTGATTGGCGGGCATCTGAGTGATCGTTACGGACGGCGCCTGACCAACATTTTACCTCGGGTCGCGCTGACCTTGCTGATCGTCCCACTGTTCCTGTGGCTCACGGGGTCACCCAGTCTGGTCACGCTGCTGACCGTCAATGCGGTACTTGCAGCCCTGACGGCCATGTTTGGCGCGGCGGGTATCGTCCAGGTACCGGAGCTGTTGCCGATCGCTGTGCGCAGCACCGGCCTGTCAATTACCTATGCCTTTGGTGCCGCGATTTTTGGTGGCAGTACCCAGTTCATCGTCACCTGGCTGATTGCTGTAACCGGCAGCCCCATGGCCCCCGCCTGGTACCTGGTCGGTATCAGCATCGTTAGCCTTATTGCCATGCGGATGCTGCCTGAATCACGTGACACCAACGTTCAGGAATAACCGCTGGCACCCCGTGCAATATTGCATTTATGCGAAGCAGAAGGTTGGAGTGCGCAGATAAAGCGCCTTCGACCTCGCGATAAAACAACAACAATAATTTCAGACGTTCGTCTGCCAATAACTCCGCTATAGGCAAAGTCAATGTACCGCACAGAAAAGCTTCCAGTATGGTCGGCGGGTATGCTCGCGGCCGCTATTTCAGCGTCGCCGGTTTTTGCAGAGGAACATGGGTTTGTCGAAGACAGCACACTGACGCTCAATACGCGTCAGTGGTATTCCCATGAAATCGGCAGCAAGGCTGTTCACTTCCGCGCACAGACCAATGATGGCCCCCGTGCGGTGCGAGACCGTACTGCCTGGGTGCAGGGGTTCAAGCTGGATTACATATCCGGTTTCACTCAAGGCCCCCTGGGTTTCGGTCTCGACGTCTCAACCTATTCGGCAGTGGCGCTGGAGCGCAGCCAGCTGACAACGGCTGGCGGCAGCAATCGCGTGCTGGTGGACAAGGACGGCAATGTGGTCGACGACTGGAGCAAAATCGGCGTGGCGGCGTTGAAGGTAAAGCTCGCGCAGACAACGCTGAAAGTGGGTCGGCAGCAGATGTCCAGAACGCCGGTCATGGGTTACGCAGACACCCGGACTCTGCCCGCTTCCTTCGACGGTGTTTCGCTGGAAAGCCGTGATATCGACGGCCTGACGATCAAGTCCGGGTACTTCGACAGGGCATCCCCCAGAACTGGCGCGGGCACTCAGGATCTGACGCCGACCTATACGTACCGGCACGTCACCGGCGACTTCATCGCCTACGGTGGTGCAGATTTCGTGACCCAAAGCGGATGGCGCACCAGTGCCTACCTGTCGCGCTTCGACGATATCTGGGACCGTGAGTACTTTGGCCTGGGCAAGAAATACCAGTGGGGCCCGATCAGTACCGACATGCAGCTGGATGTCTATAACACCCAGTCCAGTGGTGCCGAAAAGGGCGGCTACATCGATCAGCAGGCCTACGGCCTGAGCGTCGCACCGACCTGGAAAAACCATACGCTGAAGTTTGGCCTGCAGAAAATCGATGGCGACGAATTCTTCGATTTTGTCGGTGAGTCGAATGCAATCAACCTGCCTAACGTCGCACTCTCGAACTATAACGGTCCAAACGAAAAGTCGTACCAGATCAATTACATGACCGACTTTGCCGCTTACGGCGTACCAGGCTTGAAGACCTCGGTGTGGTACATCAAGGGCTGGGGTATCGATGCCACCCACTACAATGGCGGCTCAAACGGCATGTACGCCGACTTTAAAAAACAGGATGACGAAAACGAGTATGAAGTCGGCACGCTGGCCAGCTACACCTTGCAGTCCGGTAATTTCAAAGGGGCGAGTGTGATGAGCGGTTATGTCTGGCACCGGTCCAGCCCATTGCAACTGGAAAACAATATCGAAGAGTTCCGTTTGATTATCAACGTTCCCTTTAAAATCCTGTAACCGGGTCGTAGTTTGGATCGTCGATTTTCCGTCAGGTAGTTGCAATGACACCTGCAGTTACCCCGCTCGAGGCCGACGGTGAGTTCGCCGTCGGCCTCGAGTAGCCTTTCTGCCGCTGAGCTTTTCTCCGAGGCTGCTGACCTCAAAAATACACCAGTGCTTCCACAGTCCCGGTCAGTTGATTTCGTGCATCACCCTGGCCGAAAGGACGCGCGTCATCGCGGCCATCGAACCAGTCGTAGCGCAGTTCCGGGCGCAGGGTCAGGTACTTGTTGAAATCGTAGCGCAGCCCCGTGGTCAGCGCATTGAAGGCGCCGCGTGCGGTGGAAGAGGGGAACAGCACGTAGCCGTCCGGGTCGTCGAAATGCTCGGCCCGCACCGAAAACGACAAGTCCTTGCGTTGCTGGTAAGTCAACGCGACGTTGGCCCCCACCAGTGCGCGCCGTCAAAACCAGGGCTGGTGACGATGTCCACGGTCGACGCCTTGCCGTCGCCCGATTGATGGCCGTAGACCATTTCACCGCCCATCGACCACTGTTCATTGAATTTGTGCCAGCCATTGAGCGAGTGCTGCTGCTTGAACTGACCATCAGTGGAGATCAGGCGGCCGCGGGGTGTCTGGATGAAAGCACGCACTGTTGGGATAACGGTGGTGGCCTCGCGAGAGCGTGAGCCGTTCTGAGTGATCGGTGATTTTTCAGGTCAGGCGGTAAAGCCGAACAGGCGTTTCGGGGTTTCCCAAAGTATCTGGTGGCGGTCACTGGCACTCGGGAACATTTCGCCGAAGTTTGTCAGAACTCGATCTTCACAAAGCGTTCGACATCACGACCACACCTGTTCCAGATCATCCGTAAATCGGTGTATAGGCGGGCGCATGAGCGGGGAGCGTCCGCTATTGGCAGTTGCTGCCTATAGCGAACGTGGCAGGCCGTTTTCGGCCGATGATAGTCGGACGGTGAATGGGGACTCGACAAAGAAAATCGTCTAAGTCCCCGCTTTCAGATCAACCTGGTCTCATTCACATCCACTTGGAGGGTCGCAGCGTGTTTATGCGAGTCGCACTACAGCAACGAAATCGGGTAGTTGATAAAGAGCCGGTTTTCGTCAAATTCGTTGGTGCTGTAGTCTCTGCGAATGCTTGAGTTGCGCCATTTGACGCTCAGGTTTTTCAGGACGCCAGACTGAATCACATAAGCCAATTCAGATTCGCGGCCCCATTCCTTGCCATCAGTGATAGCGCCGGTGTGCACGTTGTCACCGCTCAAGTAACGGTTCATCAGCGTCAGGCCAGGAACGCCGACGGTTGCGAAGTTGAAGTCGTGACGAACCTGCCAGGAACGTTCCTGCGCGTTATCGAAGCTGGAGTTGTAGCTGTCGTTCGCCAAGGTCCCGCCACTGGCACCGTTGACCCGCATCCACGCGGTATCGCCGGTGAGCTTTTGCAAGCCGACGTAAAACGTGTTGCCGCCCAGTTTTGCGGAGAACAGGCCGAAAGCGGTCTTGTTGTCCATATCGCCGGCCAGGCTGGCACCGTCTTCCTTGCCAACGAAGTAGCCCATGTTGGCGCCTAGCGTCCAATCGCCCACCGGTTGGCTGTGATTGAGGCTGAAGTACTGTTGTTGGTAGATGTCTTGAAGTTCGTCGTACCAGAGCCCAACCGTAGTGCGCTTTTCGTTGAACGTGTATTCACCGCCACCGAAGTTGAATCGGTCGGAAGTGAACGCCGCTTTGCCGTTCATCGCCATGTCTTCCATGCTGGCGTCGTTGCGCGGGCTGTTTTGTCGGATTTGACCGCCATACAGCGTCAGCCCGCCGATCTCCTGGGAAGTGATCTGCGCACCTTGAAAGGTCTGCGGCAGCGACCGACCGTCATCCGAACGCAGGATTGGCAGGGTACTGACCCACTCGCCGACTTTCACCACTGTCTTTGAAACCTTGGCTTTGGCCGCAACACCCAAGCGTCCGAAATTGTCAGCAGGGCGTCCATCGTCGTGGACAGGCAACAGTTGCGTGCCCGTGGTGCCTTTACCGCCGTCGAGTTTTTGCGAATAAAGTCCCAGGACGTCCACGCCGAACCCTATCGGACCTTGGGTATAGCCGGAGCGGGCATCGAGAATAAAGTTTTGCGTCCACTCCTCAGCTTTGTTCTGTGGTGCGGCTGGACGCGGATAGGCGGGGTTGACGAAGTTGCGATTGATGTACGCGTTGCGCAGGTTGAGCGTGCTGGTTGCACCCTCGATGAAACCGCTATTTTCATCGGCATGAGCCGCAGTCGCCACGCCTGCACCGAGTGCCAGTGTCAGGCCGATCAATGCGTAATGTGCGGGCACGTTACGGCGAAAAACAGAGTGATGCATGAGGATTCTCTCGCAGTGAATTATTATTTTTTTGGCGGTTTTTTGCAGCGTGCGACTGAATTTCAGGCGCAGGCGGCTCTGGCAACCATCTGCCGAGAGACCGCCGTGTAAGCGTTTGGCGAAGAGGGGTGTTAGCTGTTGGCCACCTGACGACGCAGCAGGTCGTCAATGGCCCTGATTGCCAGCGGATAGCCGTCGGCCCCCATACCGCAGATCACCGCATTGACCGCGCCGGACATGATGGAGTGGCGGTGCAGTTCATCCCGTGCATGGATGTTCGACAGATGCAGTTCAATCAGCGGTGCGCTGAGCAGCTTCAGGGCATCGAGCACCGGAATCGAATGAAACGACAGGCCGGCCGGGTTGATGATCAAGGCTGCGCCTTGCTCGAAGGCTTCTTGAATCCAGTCGACCATCACGCCTTCGTGGTTGGTCTGGCGAAAGTCGCAGACCAGGTCAAGTTCCTCGGCCAGCCGTTCACTGCTTTGACGAATCTGATCGAGTGTGGTGTGGCCATAGATGTGCGGCTCACGACGACCCAGCAGGTTCAAGTTAGGGCCGTTAAGGATGAAGACGGTGCGGTTCATGGTCGTCCTGCTGCGTTATTTGGAAAGAAGGGCTGGAGCGGCAGTCGTGTCCGCATCAGGTGCCGCGACGGCGTTCAGGTCGATGCCGCGGGTTTCAGGGCCGATAAGAATCATGGCCAGCGAGATCAGGTTGATCACGGCGCACAGCGTCACCAGAGGCCACGGCGAGTTGTTCGACTGGCTCATCAGATACACGGCGATCATTGGCATAGGACCGCCGATCACCAGGTTGGCGCCGGTGTACGCCAGTGCCGAACCCGAATAGCGGACCTGGGTCGGGAAGGCTTCGGCGAATGCCACCGGCTGGATACCGCTTTGAAACTGGGTGAAGCCCAGGAACAGCCCCATGATTGCCATGATGGCGGCAACGTTCAGCGTGTTGAGGATCGGGAAGTAGACGAACAGGATCAGCAAGGTCATGCACGAACCAAATGCCAGCGCCTTTTTGCGGCCCCAACGGTCGGACAGATAACCACCGGCCAGCGCACCGAAGATTGCACACATGTTTGCCACCATCAGCGACATGAAGCCCGTCGACTGGCTAAAGCCCAGGTGCTTGGTCAGGTAGCTGAGGGAGAAAATCACGATCAGATAGAACAGCGCAGCGGGCGAGCAGAAGAAAAACATCAAACGCAGGATGGTTTTGTAGTGGCTGCCCACGGCGGATTTGAGCGGACTTTTTTCCTGCTTGATGGGGGTCTTTTTCAAGGCGATGAAGGCTGGGGTTTCATCGACTTTCAGGCGGATGAAAATCGCGACCACCACCAGTACGAAACTCATGAGGAACGGGATTCGCCAGCCGAAGCTTTCGAATTGTTCGCTGGACAGTGTCGCGGCCAGGCCCATCAATACGCCGTTGGCTAATATCTGACTGAGGGGCGAACACAAGCCGAGCAAGCCGGAATAACGTCCGCGTCGGTCGGGAGATGCGTGCTCCAGCGCCATCAGTTGTGCCCCGGTGGACTCACCGCCCAGCGCGAAGCCTTGAATGATCCGCAGCAGAACGAGCAGGATCGGTGCCCAAATGCCGATCTGAGCATAAGTAGGCAACAGGCCCATGAGTACCGATGCCAGACCCATCAGGGTCACGGTAGCCAGCATCAGATTGCGGCGGCCCAATTTGTCACCGAGGTAACCACACGTAATCGCGCCCAATGGACGGGCGGCCAGGCCAACGCCAAACGTTGCCAGCGAGGCGAGCAGGCCGGCGGTCGGCTCCATGGCCGGGAAAAACAGCTTGGGCAGAATGGTCGCCGACACCGCGCCATACAGCGTGAAGTCAAACCACTCCAAAGCGGTACCAACGGTCGCGGCGGTCACCGCTTTGCGAGGCATGCGCGAATCATGAGTCTCGTGACTGGTTGTGCTCATTGAGGTGCTCGTCATTGTTTTTATGGTTACGGGATACCCATACGATTCCGTTCGAGCATAGGCACGGGCAGGAAACGTCGAAGTGAGTAGACATTAGCGCATCCCCTCTACAGAATAATTATCGAAATCAAGACAAATAGATAAGCTGGCCTTATGGGTGGGATTCATGGAACTGCGTCATCTGAAAGCCTTTGTTGTCGCTGCCGACTTGCAGCACTTCAGCCGGGCGGCTGAACAACTGTGTATTGCGCAACCGGCGCTGAGTCAATTGATGCGCACACTTGAGTCCGAGCTGGGGCTGGCCCTGTTCCGCCGGGAGAATCGAGGAGTGGCGTTGACCGCTGCGGGCGAGGCGTTTTTGCCCCATGCGCGGCAGTCCATCGAATCCAGCGAACTGGCGATTGCCGCCGCACGGCGTGCCCGGCGCGGGGAGGTTGGCGAGATCAACATCGGCTACCACTCGGCGTTGTTCGAGGCCAACCTGCCGCAATTGCTGCGCCATTACTTCAGTACTTTCCCGGAAGTCAAAGTGTCGCTGGTGGACGCGGGGATCCGCGCACAGTTCGACATGTTGCTGGACCACAAACTCGACCTGGCTTTTGCCCGGGTGTTCAAGGATCACCTGCCGGATCGTCTGCGCACCCATCATTTCAGTCAATCCAGGCTGGTTTTGCTGATCCCGGACAACCATGAACTGGCGGACAGCTTCACGGGTGAACTGGCGACGCTGCGCCACGAGAAATTCGTGTTTTTGCAGGACAGTGCCGGCATCGGCCTGACCTCGCACACCCTCCAGGCGTGCCGGCAAAACCAGCTGCACCCCGAGAACATCATGTATGTGCCGTCACTGATGAGCATCCCCGGGTTGGTGGCTGCCGGTATCGGCTTGAGTATCGTGCCCGAAACGATGACCCGGTTGACCATGCCCGGCATTCGGATCGTGCCGCTGGTTCAAGCGGAAATGGTCAGCGAACTGTCGTTGATTTCACGCATCGATGAGCGTTCCAGCGCGGTGCTGCACTTTATTGAGGAGGCTCATGGATGGGGGTGACTGTGTCTCAACGCCGTTCGATGTGGATTGCCCTGTTGGTAGCTGTCACGTTTTTCATGGAGAACCTTGATGCCACGGTGATCGCGACGGCACTGCCGGACATGGCCCGTACGTTTGGCGTGCCGGTGGTGGATGTGAACATCGGGATGAGCGTCTACATGCTCGCGGTGGCGGTGTTCATCCCCATCAGCGGCTGGTTGGCCGATCGCTTTGGTTCACGGCTTGTGTTCAGTTCGGCGATCGTGCTGTTCAGCCTGTCCTCGTTGATGTGCGCAATGAGTGCCAGCCTGGAAACCTTTGTCGCTGCGCGTGTGTTGCAGGGCATCAGCGGAGCGATGATGGTCCCGGTCGGACGCCTGGCCGTGCTTCGCACCACCGAGAAGAAAGACCTTGTGCGGGCGATATCCTTTATTACCTGGCCCGGTCTGGTCGCTCCGGTGCTCGGGCCGCCCTTGGGCGGTTTCATCGTCACCCACGCTTCCTGGCCGTGGATTTTCTACCTCAATCTGCCGTTGGGCGTGCTGGCGTTGGTGGCCGCGCTGTTCCTGATTCCCAAGCAAGAACACGTCATTGCCCGAACCTTCGATTTCAGTGGTTTTCTGCTGACTGGCAGCGCCAGCGCTGCGCTGCTGTTTGGCGTCGAAATGCTGGGGCAAGGCCAGGCGAATATGCTTCAGGCACTGTTGCTCAGTGGTGCTGGTGCGGTGCTCGGGGTCTTGGCCTGGCGACATATGCGTCGTCATGTTCAGCCATTGTTGGGGCTGGGTGTTTTGGGCATCCGTACCTTCAGCGTCTGCCTGTGCGGCGGGTCGATTTTTCGGGTCGCCATCAGCGCCTTACCGTTTCTCCTGCCGCTGATGTTTCAACTGGCCTTCGGTCTTTCCGCGCTGGATGCGGGGCTGTTGGTGCTGGCCGTGTTTGCGGGCAATCTGGCCATGAAACCGTTCACCTCGGCGGTAATGCAACGCTGGGGGTTTCGTCAGGTGCTGATGGTCAATGGTGTCCTCGGTGTGTTGGCGATCGCGGCTTGTGCCTTGCTGGATGAGCACATGAGCAGGGCGCTTGTCTTGTTGATTCTGTTCGTTGGGGGCTTGTCACGCTCCATGCAGTTCACGGCTTTCAATACGCTGGGGTTTGCGGATGTGCCCAAGGAGCAGATGAGCGATGCTTCAACC
Organism: Pseudomonas sp. C32; assembly: GCF_030417915.1. Lineage (NCBI taxonomy): Bacteria > Pseudomonadati > Pseudomonadota > Gammaproteobacteria > Pseudomonadales > Pseudomonadaceae > Pseudomonas > Pseudomonas sp. C32. Next base: position 175,331 of record NZ_JAUHUK010000006.1, read on the forward strand.
CTGTTCAGTATGTTTTTCCAACTGAGCATGGCGATGGGCGTTGCCGTGGGCGCGTTGCTGTTGCGACTCGCCATGACCATCCACGGCAATACCGGGCAGGCACAGACAGTGGACTTCCAGCTGGCGTTCCTTTGTGTCGCGGCGATTGGGGGGATTGCATTGCTGGACAACCTGCGATTGCCGCCGAAGGCGGGCGAGTCGGTCTTGCAGCGAGCATAAGAAGGCGCCGAGCGGGTGTTGAGCGCTGGCGTCTCAACACCTGCTCAGTGTGGTTAGAAGTCGAAGAACACGGTTTCCGATTCGCCTTGAACATGAATATCGAAACGGTAGGCCAGCTTCCCGTCAACCGTGCAGCGCCTGGCTACCAGGGATTCGCGCCGATGGGGTTGTTCGATCAGGTTCAACACGGGATCTACCGCATTCGCCTCGGGTTCGTCGTCGAAATACAGTCGGGTCTGCAAGTGAATGTTGATGCCCCGAGCAAACAGCGCCACGTTGATGTGCGCGGCCATGGGAACACCCGAGGCATTTTTCACTACGCCCGGTTTCACGGTGTTGATCGTCCATTCACCGACATCGGTCGTGGCGGTGCGGCCAAAGCAGTTGAAGGGCTTTTCGAGGTCGAAACCGTTGTCGTAGAGGCCGTCATGATTGGCCTGCCAGAACTCCAGAAATGCGTCACGAATCAAGTGGCCGTTACCGTCATAAACGTGACCCATCAATAGAATGTGCTCACCTGGCGCGCCAGGTTTTGCCATCAGGTTCCAGATTTCCTGATCGCGCGGCGGGTTTCCGGCTGCTTCCAGTGCCAGTCCGATATGGACATAGGGGCCTGCGGTTTGCGACGGCGTCTCGGGCAGAAGTTGAACGGGCATGTGCAGGCCTCCTCAGCGGTTTTCGAAGTGGGTCTTGCGCTGGCCGCGCAGAACGATATCAAAGCGATAAGCCAGGCAATCCATAGGATTGGCCATACTCATATCCAGTTTGGCGATCAGGCTTTGCACCGCTTCCTGATTGGCGATCGACTTGACGATCGGGCACATGGGGATCAGAGGATCGCCTTCGAAATACAGCTGGGTAATCAGGCGCGTGGCAATGGACGGGCCGCTGATGGAGACATGGATATGCGCCGGCCGCCAGTCGTTGGGACCATTGCGCCATGGGTAAGGGCCGGGTTTGACGGTGCGGAAACTGTAGTTGCCATCGCGGTCGGTCAAGGCACGGCCGACGCCGCCGAAATTCGGATCGAGGGGCGCCAGGTAACTGTCTTTTTTGTGCCGGTAACGACCGCCGGCATTGGCCTGCCACATCTCCACCAAGGTATGGGGGATCGGCTTGCCATACTGATCACACACACGGCCGGCGACGATGATGCGTTCGCCAACGGGCAGGCCACCGTGATTGAAATTCAACAGCAGATCGTTGTCGTGCTGACCCATCTTCAGATGGGAAAAGTCCGGGCCGCTGGTTTCGGATAAAGACTGGGGGATACTCACCAGTGCCTGGCGAGGGGACCGCAGGATGGAAGTCTTGTAGTCCGGAGTCAGGGCTTTGGGATGCCAATTACGGTCACGAATGACGAAGCGGCTGTCGTGCGCATCAGACATGTCGTTTTTCCTGTTGTTATGGTTGGACGGAGGCGGGCACTGCCTTGGCAGCGACGTGACACCCAGTTTCCGCTTGTGCGACCCAACCAAAAATTGAAAAAAACGACTTGAAGCATATCCATATGGTTATGGATATTTGCCCTCCCGGTATTCCTCACCGACCTCGCGCAACGCTTCCACGCACCACTGGGCTGCGGGTGTCACGGGCAACACCGGATTTGTGCAGAGCCCCACGGAACCGCCAGGTTCACGCATCCCAAGGTCCAGCTCCATCAAATCGCCTTGCCTCAAGTCCTGCCTGACGGCGTCAAATGGCGCAACCCAGACGGCCTGACTGCATTGCACATAGCGTCGGCTCAGGGCCACCGAAAGGGTTTCCAGGCGTTGTCGGGATGGCGTTATCCCGTGCTGCACAAACAGGCTGTCGGCGAACTTGCGGATCGTCGTCCCTGCCGACGGCAATACCAGCGGGTAGTCTTCGAGATTTTTATGCCCCAGTGGATCGGCGAGTAATGGATGGCCGCTACGGACCACCAGGGTCATGGATTCGCTGTAGAGGTGTTCGAACGCCAGCCCGAGAATCAATGGGCTATCGGTCATTCTGCCGACCACCAGATCCAGTTCACCGACCCGCAGTCGGGACAGCAAGTAGGCACTGGGCCCGGTCACCACACTGACCACCAGCGCGGGATGCCGCTCGTGTAGTCGGGCGACCACTTCAGGTACCAACAGGCTTTCGACCGTGGACAGCGCACCAAGCTGCACGGTAATGGGTTCATGTACCCCGGAGCGCAAACTGTTGACCCCTTCACGCAGCGATTGCACGCTCGGGCCCGCATACCGCAAAAAGGCCACCCCGGCCTCGGTCAGTGTCGAGCCCTTTTTACTGCGTTCAAACAGAGAGGCTTGCAGCAGGGATTCCAGTTCTTTCAGCGTTTTGGAAAGCGCGGGCTGGCTGATGGCCAACTTGTCGCAAGCACGGGCCAGGCTGCCCTGGCGCGCCACTTCGAGAAAACACACCAGATGACGGAACTTGATTCGGGTATCGATGTTCAATCGGGCGCTCTGCCTGGGTGGAACTGCGCATTTATTATTGTTGAAGCGAAAAATTCGGTCAGTTGTACCGTGCTGCGTTGGTCACGTGCTGCATTTAAAGACACATTATGTATGCCTGAGCAGAGCCTCAACGTCATCAAGGCCAATTTTCGGAATCACTGACTTCGGAATTCGTGACGTGGGGGAAAGATTGTAAACGGCGAACTGATCGCCCATCACTTTGTTGGCCATTAGCTGCAATGAAGGCAGAATTCTTCGAGGGAAGTGCTGATCCAACCCGCAGGGCGATACAGCGACCTTGCCGGTTTCATAGAAGCGACCCACAGATTGGTTCAGGTCGACACCTACAAGGAACACTTTGGTGAAACCGACATGATAAGCAATCTGCAAGGCCAGGTAGGCTACGGTGCGGGCATCGAAAAACCCGAGTGATAGATCCTTGCTGAACCCCAGTGACCTAGATCGCTTGCCCCAAAATGCACGGTTGCGTATCAGGCCCTTTTCGCGTGTTACCAGTGCCTCCAGCAAGGATGGATCCCTCACCTTTTTCAGTGGAAAGACTCTTCCGGCCGGTACTACGGGCAATGCGTCCAGCTGATCTTTCCACAGAGCAACATGCTGGCTGAGCTTCAGCGCCACGGTAAATAATTCTGGTTGCTGACGGGGGAAACCTAAGTCAGTGCACGCGTAAAAAAATGGCCTGATATCTGTTTTAGCAAACATCGAGATTGCGCCATTCATGGTAATCATCGGAATGTCTGCAAATCGCTCAATAGGAAAGTCCTTCGCGGAACTCCCCGACGCAATAATGAAAACAGCGCCCTTGGCAATGTTTCGGCAGTCTGCAAAATCACTTGCTGAATATTGCCAGTTGCAATTCAAAATGCTATGCGATTTCACAAGTCCCTCATATTTCTAACTAAATAGATATCCTTGCCCAATGTGCCTCAGCAACTTGCGCGTGTCTATCAGACAAAACTGGTTTTTTCTGCACATCTTCGCAAGCCCCCGGCTCATCACGGCAAGCTCTACACCTCAGCTTGTCGCTGCTGCCGCGAATGGTAAGCATCCCGTCTTTCCAATCTATAAGCATTCCCCATATTCCAATACACAATCGCTCTATAAATAGAAAGGCGGGCACCTTCACACGGCTTACCAGCTGCTTGCTGACGCAAACCAGGCGAGCTTATATATATTTGCACTTTCGGCGACCGACAAAGGAGTAGAAACATTCTAAGCGGTACTTTGCTTCACAACCGCTTCTCGATCGGATGTACTCCGGACATGGTTGCCTTCACTTGGAAGACGCACATCACGGCTTGCCTGAAACTGCCGCCACACCTTCTTCGCGCAGACGTTGCAACAGCATCTGCGTATTGTCCGCACAACCCATGCCTTCGGGCTTGCTCTCGACGCCCTCGATGACCAGTAGCAGTTGCGCTTTATTCAGGGCCAGCCGCTGCTGCAGGATCTCGATTTCCTCAACCTTGCGCCTGAGCCCACTGAGCAACGCGTCATGCTGGCAACCGTTCGCATTCATCGGCAGTAATTGGCGGATTTCTTCCAATGAAAACCCCGCAGCCTGTGCGCCGGTAATGATTCCCAGAACCCGCTCCGTGTCAGGTGCATAGTCCCGATAGCCGTTGGCTTTGCGCTCGACAGATATGATCAGGCCGCTCGCTTCGTAGAAACGGATGCGTGAAGGCGCCAATCCGCTGATTTTCGCCAGTTCGCCTATTCTCATATTCCACCCAAAAAAGCCATTGACCTTAAAGCTGACTTTAAACCTTAAGTGATCTGGCGGCCAAGCGGCGCAGATTTAATGGAACTCAGGGGCAAGTGAGCCAGACCAGGATCGGCTCCTCTGACCGCCTGTTGGGTGGGCTGCACTTTGTTCAATAAGGGACACGATCAGAACACGACTCTGATCATGGCCTCCATTTCATACAGGAGATGCGAACATGGGGTATGTCACTACGCAGGACGGTGTTGAGATCTTTTACAAAGACTGGGGGCCGCGCGATGCCCGAGTGATCTTCTTTCATCACGGTTGGCCACTCAGTGCGGACGACTGGGATGCGCAGATGCTCTTTTTTCTGGCCAACGGCTACCGGGTCGTTGCACATGACCGACGCGGCCACGGGCGATCCAGTCAGGTCTGGGACGGGCACGACATGGATCACTATGCCGATGACGTTGCGGCCGTAGTCGACCATCTTGGCGTACGAGGTGCTGTCCATGTAGGACACTCCACCGGCGGTGGGGAAGTCATCCACTACATTGCTCGCCACGGCGAAGACCGAGTGTCGAAGGCCGCCATCATCAGCGCCGTACCGCCGTTGATGGTGAAGACCGACAACAACCCCGGCGGGCTGCCAAAATCGGTTTTCGATGACTTGCAGGCACAGCTGAAGGCCAGCCGCGCGCAGTTCTACCACGATATCCCGACCGGACCTTTCTACGGGTATAACCGCCCTGGTGCCAAACCGTCAGCGGGCATCATCTTGAACTGGTGGCGACAAGGGATGATGGGCAGCGCAAAGGCACATTATGATGGGATCGTGGCCTTTTCTCAGACCGATTTTACCGAAGACCTGAAAAGCATCACGATCCCCGTGCTGGTGATGCATGGTGATGATGATCAGATCGTGCCTTATGAAAATTCTGGACTCTTGTCAGCCAAACTGTTGCAAAACAGCACGCTGAAAATCTACTCGGGCTACCCACACGGAATGCCTACGACGAACGCCGATACGATCAACGCCGATTTGCTCGCTTTCGTACGAGGTTAGGTAACGGTGGGTAAAAACCGCCCCTAATGACTTCAAGCCACTTACTCGGAGATATGAGCGCTCCTACGCTCATATCTCCGAGGCATTCATGTTTACTGCTTTTGCAAATCTCCAGGTTTGCGTAGGCATTGCTGCCCGAGAGGAACTCACCCTTGGCATCGACGAAGGTGGCCGGGTACTTGGCGCCGACGTTTTCCATGTTGACCGCAGGCACGTCACCCTTGTAATCCGGTGGAAGCCAGGTAATGGTCAACGGTGAATGAACGTCCAGAGGTCGGTATTCAGATTTTCGATAGCGTCTTTAAAGTCCTTGGTGGTGATTCGCTGACTCTCGTTTTTCAGCTGCGTGCCGAATACCTTACGCACCACTTTGGCGATTGTCTGATGGGTTTTCGCGTCAATGAACTCGGCTTCGATGAACAGATTAGTGTCTTGGTCCCGGTATCCGGTGGCGGCTTGTGTCGCGCCGACAACCGCCGCAATCGGCATCACTTCATACCACTTCATGCCTTCGTTCGAAGCGCTGACGCCAGTGATGGCCGCACGCAGGATCAGAGTGCGTGATCCGGCCGGTGCAGCGGCCGCGTTAGACACCCTCTGGTACTTCTGGCCCAGCACGAGCTTGGCCTTCCTCGACATGAAGTCCTGCAACTCGGCCAGCGTCTGCTGATTGACCTGCTCGTTGGGTTTGGGCGCGGGATAAAACTCCAGCGTTCGGAACGCTATGGTGTCATAGGCATTCGGGTTCCACGACGGGCTCACCCAGCGCATGGCCTTCTCGCCCGTGGTGGTGGTCACTTCCTGCAGGTTGTCGTAGTTGGACAGGAAGCCCGAGTACTGCTCGCGTTCGGTGACTTGGGAGGTGCAACCGCCGAGTAGCAGGCCGGCCAGTGCGACGCCAATAAACAGTTTGCGGGCCAAGGTCATAGGGAGGCACTCCACGAAAAAGTCGTGTTCCGTTGTTGTCGGTGAAGCCCTGGGCATTGATTTCACGGCGACGCGTTGATTAACCATCCTGACCGCGATCAGCAAAACGCACCGCGATAGCCTGGAATTGCTCATGGTTGGCCAGGAAAACCTCGCAGATTTCTGGGTCGAAATGCGTAGCACATCCCTGGCGGATTATCTCCAGCGCCTGATCGTGTGACATGCCCTTCTTGTATACGCGTCGGCTAATCAGCGCGTCATAGACATCCGCCACCGCCATGAGCCTGGCGCTGATGGGGATGTCATCGGCACTCAGCCCGTCGGGATAACCGGTACCATCCCACTTCTCGTGGTGGCTGTAGGCGATCTCCTTGGCAAGGCACAGAAATCCCACCGAGATGCCCAACTGCTCTTCGGCATGCCGGATGGCATCGCGTCCCAGTACCGTATGGGTCTTCATCGTCTCGAACTCTTCCGGCGTGAGGCGCCCCGGCTTGAGCAGTATGTCATCGGGTATGCCGATCTTGCCGATGTCATGCAGCGGAGCCGACTTGAACAGCAGGCGGATGCTCTCGTCATTGAGAAAATGCTGGAACCTCGGATGTTCGCGAAGCATCTCGGCCAGTAGTCTGACGTAGTGCTGAGTTCGTCGAATGTGGTTACCCGTCTCATTGTCGCGGGTTTCGGCCAGCGAGGTCATGGCCTGAATGGTCACATCCTGGATGGCGGTGAGCTCGGCGGTGCGGCGCTGGACTTCCTGCTCAAGGTAAGCCTTCTGATCACGCAAAAAGTCGGCGGCCGCCTTGATCTTCAATTGGGTTTCCACCCGAGCCAGCACGATGGGTGGGTTGATCGGCTTGGTGATGTAGTCCACGGCGCCCATCTGCAAACCCAGGATCTCGTCTTCCATTGTCGCCATGGCGGTGATGAAGATGATCGGGATATCAGCGGTGCGCGGATCGCGCTTGAGCTGCTCTGCCACCTCATACCCCGACAGATCAGGCATCATGATGTCGAGCAGAATCAGATCCGGGCGAGGCTCCTGCACCGCTGCCTTCAGCGCGCGCTCACCGCTGATGGCCACCCGCGTGCGGTAGATGTCCTTCAGCAGGCCATTGATCAGCTTAATGTTCTCCGGCGTATCATCGACAATGAGGATGATCGGGCTAAGTGAGTAGTTTAGCGTTTCACTCATGATGCTCCCTCCAGCACGGGGTATCGCGGGCCGTCGATGCACGTTTGAGTGTTAGCCGTGCGGCCTCGAAGTCAAAGTTGTCCACCTCATTCAGCAACTGCTCGAAACTGTCCTGGCCGAGTGCTCCGCGCAACGAATCCGCATACTGCTCCAGATAATCCGGCGCTGCTCCGTCATTGGCCTCCAGCAGGTGCATGAGCGCTATGGCATGCTGTGCCCAGTCGACGCTCGATACCACTGCCGGTGCTGCCTGGCCGCTACCCAGCGCTTGGCGAATCGCATGCACGGCCAGCGAGAGCGCTTCGATCAATTCATTCACCAATGCGTCCGACTCAGCGTGCGCCCTGATCGCGGTTTCCAGCTTACCGGCCATGACTTGCAGGCCGCTGAAGCCGAGGTTGCCTGCAACGCCTTTCACGGTATGGGCCATTCGCTCGGCCGTCGCCCGATCACCCGCGCGCAGCGCGTTCCCCAGCGCTTGCCCTGCCAAAGCCCAGCGGTCGGCAAATTGACCCAGCAGCTTGATGTATAGCTGGCGATTGCCCGCCACTCGCCTCAGTCCGTCGGCGCTATCTAGCCCTGGAATGTCCGGTAGGCGCTCCTCGCCCGATGCGGCGCTGGACGGCTCCACTGCCGCCGACCGAGGTACGACCCAGCGCAGAACCGTGGCGATGAGTGCTTGCGGATCCACGGGCTTGGTCACATGGTCGTCCATGCCCGCCTCGATGCAGCGCTCCCGGTCCTCGACCCTGGCATGTGCGGTCATAGCAATCACCGGGATCTGTGCGCAGTGAGGCTCGACGCGAATACGCCGGGTCGTCTCGAGACCATCCATCTGCGGCATCTGTACGTCCATCAGCACCGCGTCGTATTGCGCTGCAGCCAACATTGACAGCGCCTCGCAGCCGTTGCCGGCAACTTCCACCAGGGCACCGGCAGCCTCGAGAAGCTCCCTGGCAATCTGTTGGTTGATTTCATTGTCCTCCGCGACGAGCAGGCGCACTCCGGCGAGCACCTGCGCCTGCGCATTGGGTACGGTTAGCGCCACCACGCCCGTTTGCGGCGCGAATAAGTTGACCAGTACCTCTACCAGCGAGGACTGGTTGACCGGCTTGACCAGGAACGCGCGAATGCCGGCCGCTTGCGCAGCGGCATGCATTTCGTCATGCCCAAATGCACTGACCATGACGGCGTACAGTGCAGGCTGCAGGCCAAGCGCCCGGCGCGTCGTCTCGATGCCATCCATCTCTGGCATTTGCCAATCCACCAATAGCACCCGGAACGGGTCGTCGGCCGCAGCACCGCGAAGGCTCTCCAAAGCAGCCTCGCCTGACGCCACCGCGACCGGCGAAAGCCCCGCTACGCGAAGCATGTCGGAAAGGATCTGGCGCGCGTCGGCATTGTCATCGACGACCAGGACGCGCGCTCCGGCGAGCTCCGCAGGGACAATCTGGTGCTGCGTACGCATATGCTGGTCAAGACCAAGCCAGACGCTGAAAGAGAACGTGCTGCCGTTGCCCGGTTCGGAGTTCACCGCGATCGTTCCGCCCATCAGCTCGACGATGCGCTTCGAGATGGCAAGGCCCAGGCCGGTACCGCCGAATTGTCGCGTGGTAGAGCTATCGGCTTGGGCAAAGGCCTCAAAGAGTCGCCCGGTTTGCTCGGGAGTCATGCCGATACCGGTATCGCGGACACGAACCTGCAGCTGAACTTTGCCGCCGGTGCGGCCCAGGTTGCGAACCACGACTGTCACCTGCCCATGCTCGGTGAATTTCACTGCGTTGCCTACCAGGTTCAGGATGACCTGGCCCAGGCGCAGCGGATCTCCAAGCAGCGTCTTGGGAACGTCCGACGCCCGGTCGAACAGCAGCTCAATGCCCTTGTCGTAAGCCCTTTGCGCAATCAGCGAGGACACGTTGTCGAGCACCGCATCGATCTCAAACGGCACTGCCTCGACGCTCAGCTTGCCGGCCTCGATCTTGGAGAAGTCGAGGATGTCGTTGATGATGCCAAGCAGCGAAGTGCCCGCCTTATGGATCTTCGAGACATAATCGCGCTGCCGCTGGTCCAGCGAAGTCTTCAGCGCAAGGTAGGACATGCCGATGATCGCATTCATGGGCGTGCGGATTTCGTGACTCATGTTTGCAAGGAAGTCGCTTTTTGCCCGCGTCGCCTCTTCAGCAATCTCCTTCGCCCGCTGCTGCGCGTGCTCTGCTGCCTTGCGCTCGGTGATATCCTGCAGCCAGCCGAGCAGCCCTTGCTCCCCCTGGATCTGGATTGGCAGGTAGGTGACAAGCATGGTGCGTTCGCGCCCCTGCCGGTCACGCATCGGTACTTCCTGGCCCTTTGCGATGCCGTCGTCCGTGAGTCGTTCGACGATGGCTTCGCGATCATGCCCATTCGCGTAAATCTGCGAAGCAGCGTCACCGACGCCTACGCCGAACGTTTCACAGAAGCGGGGGTTGGCGAAGCGGATCACGCCCTGGGTAGAAAAGGCTATGTTGATTGGACTCGTATCGAGGATTGCCTGCAGCCGTGCGCGTTCTTCGCTAAGCGCCACTGCTGCCGCATGATGATCCGTGACATCGCGCACCCAGCTGGCGACCAGGGTCTCACCGTGGATTGTCACGAATGATGCACCGACCAGAACCCAGAGAATTGATCCATTTTTGTGCAACAGGCGGGTCTCGAAGTGTTCGACCTTGCCGTTTCGTGTCAGCAGTTCGAGGAAGCGTTCGCGCTCCTCAGGATCGACATACAGGCTCGTGGCGTTGCGCCCGAGCAGGTCCTCGCTGACATAACCGGTCGCCTGTGAAAAGCGTTGGCTTACTTCCCTGACGGCCCCGTTCCGATCTGCCAGCACCAGGCTGGCGGGGCTGGTATCCATGAGCGCGCGGGTGAAAGCTTCGCGCTCGGCCAGCTCTGCGGCAACGCGCTTGCGCTCGTCCACTTCCCGGTTGAGGCGTCGGTTCCAGGCCAGCATGGCGCCGAGCAACAGCAGGACCGCGACCAAGCTCGGGATCGCCCAGCTCATTACGGCTTTGATATCGAGGCTATCCTCGTTGAAGGAATCCTCGAACAGCCGGTATTCCATGAGCGATACGCGATAGTACCGCCGCCAGCTCGCATCGAGCGGCGAATCAATGCGATTGCTGGACTGGAAGAAACGCTCCAGCGCTCGCGCGAGATCCGGGGCGTTGCGCGCAACACCCCACCCAACGCTGGTCGCTTCGCTGACCGGAAACGCAATGGAGAGACGTTCGGGATCTTCACGAGCCCAGCGCAGCGCGCTTTCGCTACCCAATACCGTGAAATCCACCTTCGCATCGGCGACCAGTTTCACCGCCTGTTCGGTTGGCGCATAGACCATTCTGACCGGCTGACTGGAGAGAGGACCGCGGTTGGCTTCATCGATCCACTGCTCGTAGTCCGTGCCCTTCTGCACTGCCGCCGTCAGACCGAGCAAATCAGACACCTCGTTGCCCTGGGGCTGGTTGGAGCGATGGACGATGACCAGGTTGCGTACCCGGTAGTAGGGCACGAGCAACATCTTCGTTTCGCGCCAAGGGATGATATGCAAGTCATTTGGATAAAGATCACAGCGGCCGTCGGCGAGTAGCTTCGGGTCGTAGCTTTCCCCGCGTACGGTCTCGCCCCGATCGTCGTGAAACTGCGCATCGAAACTCGGCAGTTCCGTTACCTGTGGGCGTAAACCGAGTGACTGCGCGAACGCCTCCGCATTAGTCCGGTAGAAGGAAGCGCTTGAGCCAGCCACGCATATGCGTAGGACGCCGCTTTCCTGAATCTGGGACAGCGTACGTGCTTCCACGCAGGGCATGCCCAGCCCCAACAAGCCTCCCAGCGCAAGCAACGCTCCCCAGCACGGATTTGTTTTCAATATGCACCTGCTGGTAGGTAATTGCTCACGATCCAACTCGACATATCCTTGTGAGCGCCCTTGCACGAGCTTGTCCGCCGCCCTGTACTGGAATGATAGGCTTTTGGAGTGTAGGCATACGCTACAGCAAGCGCCAGCAACAAAAACTGGGCCAGCTAGCGACTTTCAAACGGCTACTCACCGTTCGGAAAGTGAATTTCCGGACGCTTACTCAGTACTCGTACACCTAAGTTTCGCCAATGTCCGCTATGGGGCGATTCTGTTGAAAAAGTAGCTCCCCTGTCTGACCTGCGGCAAAATTGCTTCATTGGCCGGCGGGGGATCACAGAGCATGATGGGACAGTTATCAAGTGGGCAGGAGCGACTGTTTTAAGATGAAGTCCCCAACCACTCGACCTTTTCCAAAGTTATTTGCCCACCTCAAGCGCATCCTGAAACTGGATCGCTTGCGACTACGTGGCATGAGTGGCGCGACCGATGAGTTCACGTTGGCTGCCGCGGTACAGAACCTGCGACGGCTGGCCAAACTTACCTCTCAAGGGGCACCAGTCACGCGCCTGCACCAAGCAAAAAACCTCAAATTAACCCAATAACAAAGCAGTAAAGGTCAACGAAGGGCTGAAAAACCACTCAATGTGGTGAGTAGGTTCTCCGCTGGTGGCCGTGCCTGAGTTCAGGTGAGCTGAAAATCCGACTTTTTCAACAGCATCGACCCAAAGCGGTCATCCAGAACAAGTGACTATCCCTGTGCTTTCTTCAGCCCTTTCAAGCGCACATTCGCCCTTTGCACCGCGGCCATTTTTTCAGGCCGCTTCATGCGTTTCCACTTTCTGATGTCTTCCTTGCTTCGCCCGCAGCTCACACACAAATCACCACTGAGCTGGCAAACTGAGATGCAGGGATTCTCGATTTCTTTAGCCATTGTCAGCCACCTTTGGCCGCACGTGATTGAGTCAGGCGGATTTTCCAGTCGCCTCCGTGAGTTCGCAGACACTCCTCCTCAGAGTCGAATCGGACACTGTGGTCTGAAGGGATCAGGTCGATGTTGGCGTCATTCAACGCGATGGACGTCAACTCGAAGATGCGCGCCTTAGCGTCAACCAGGGCGTTCTTTCTGTCAGCCAGGGTCTCGAATACCCAGATTACCTTCAGGGTTTCAGCCAACGCGTTCAGGTTTGCGATGTGGGTGAGCCAAGCAAAGCCTTTGATTTCACCTTTTGCTGTTTCGCACGCTTCGGTGAGCGTGGTTATCAACCGACGTTCGATTCGTGCCAGTTCACGTTTCCCTGGAGGCATTACGGGTTCCTTTGGAGACAATGGTGGGCAAGTGCTGAATCAGAGAGGTCGAAACTCGACTGTCAGATGACTGACTTCGTGAACTGGCTTGAGACGTTCACGAATGCTATCGGCGTTCGCAGTGGCCTCACCAAGGACGCTGACGATGGCCGCATGGGCTTGCGGTCCAACCCGCCAGACGTGCAAGTCCGTGATAGTGGCATCCCCCGGTTTCTCAACCAGTTCGCGGATTTCCTCGGCAACGTGTGCGTCTGTCTGATCCAGCAGTACTCCTGCGGTGGTCCCCATCAAGGTCCATGCCCAGCGCGCAATAACAATGGCGCCGACAATGCCCATGACCGGGTCCAGCCACACCCAGCCGAGATACCGGCCGGCGAGCAGTGCAGCAATGGCCAGAACGGAAGTCAGCGCGTCTGCAATGACGTGGACGTAGGCCGATTTCAGGTTGTTGTCGTTCCCGTGATGGGCGTGGGCATGGCCGTGATCGTGATCGTGATCGTGCCCATGACTGTGCCCGTGGCCCAGCAGCAGGGCACTGACAATGTTGACGATCAAACCGGCAATCGCGATGAGCGTAGCGGTGCCGAACTGAACTTCCGTTGGCTGCAAGAGGCGCATGACAGACTCAACGCCAATTCCCAGGGAGACCATACCGAGAATCAGCGCCGAGGCGAATCCGCCCAAGTCTCCAACCTTTCCGGTACCGAAACTGTAGCGCTGGCTGGAAGCGTGGCGTTTTGCGTATCCATAAGCCGCCGCCGCGATGCCCAATGCGCCAGCATGAGTTGCCATGTGAAAGCCATCAGCCAGTAACGCCATCGAGCCTGTGATATAGCCAGCGGTGATCTCGCCAACCATCATCACAACGGTCAGTGCCACAACCCAAAGCGTACGCTTGGCATTTTCGTCGTGCGCTGAGCCAAGGAACACATGGTCGTGTGTGTAGTTGATGTTCGTGCTCTTCATGAGCGTGTTCCTGGATGCGTTCACTTGGAGTAACGGCGAATGGCTTCAAGAAGTTCCTCGACGCCTTGGTTACGCTCCTCTTCGCTGAGAGCAGGGTTCGCGACATGCTCCCGCGCGTGTTCCTCGATGATTTCCTCCATCAAGCCATTGATGGCTCCGCGAGTAGCGGCAACAAGGTGCAGTGTTTTGGCGCAATCGAGGTCCGACTCCAATGCCCGCTCAACGGCTTGGATTTGTCCGGCGATGCGTTTTACGCGCTTGAGAAGATCGTCTTTGTTTGCTGCAATATGACCCATGGGATACCCCCCCTACCTATACATTGCGCATGATAGGCATACCCCCTATACCTATGCAAGGTTCGGCGGACGGAGGGATTATCTGCGCGCCCTTGCGGGAAGGAGATACTTCAATTTCGAGCGCAGAGCGAGAGAATTTGGAGGGTCCGTTTCTGGCCGATTTCTGCCTGTCGCAGTAACTAAGTTGATCCAAAGTAAAAATCGAAAGCCAGGTCACGATATGTTCATCAAATCACTTTGACCGCCCGACCAATGAACTGTACCGGTCCTGTGGGTTTGCCAGTCTGCGAGCCGTTGGGGTTTTCCAAGGTCAGCTCAAAAAGCTGATTGGGTTCCAGTGCTGGCAATTTATCCAAAGGGACAGAAAGCGTTTGCCCGGGTTTGACCAACCCAAGGGATACCGGCCCTTGCCAACCATCCGCTTTGGTCCAGAACTCAAGTACTTTGTCGCTTGGGACTTGCGCTACCCCTAACGGTATCAGCTGGATTTCCCTTGGGTTGCTCGCCTGAATGACCCAGCCGGGCGCCTGGTTCTGCGGAGCCACCAGAACAACCACGTAGGTGGTATCCGGAGCAGTGCGTGTCAGCAGAATTGTTCCGAGCAATAAGGTTGAGACAAAACCTGCTGCCGCGAGCCCACGCCATAAAGGTACAAGGTTCCACCATGAGACTTGCTGCGTAGCGGCGGTCACCCGTGGCGCACGCCGGTCATTGCTGTTCAAGCTGCGCTCGATTCGCCCCCAGAGCAGTGGAGTGGGTGTTTTCGGTTCAACCAGTTCGGTCAAGGCAAGCAACCGCTGTTCCCACGCGTCCACAGCCGCGCGCAAATCGGCGTCCTGAGAGAGACGCTTTTGTACCTCGATGCGTTGCTCGGCTGGCAAGGTGCCTAACACATACTCACTGGCCAGTTCGTCAATGCGGTCGGGGCTTTCACCCTCCGGGTTTATGCTCATCCCATGCACTCGCGCAATGCCACAAGACTGCGCTTGATCCAGGCTTTGACAGTCCCCAATGGGGCATCCAGCTTTCGCGCTATTTCCGAGTGCGAATAGCCGTCTACATACGCATGAAGTATGCAGTTACGCCGCACTGGTTCCAGTTGCTCAAGGCAACTGTAAATACGCCCTGAGCGGGCCTGAAAATCGAAGCGATCCATACTCTCTCGCGATGTCTCCATGGAGGCTGACGCTTGCTGCGCCATTTCGCTTTGCTCGCTGACGTGTACCTCCCTGGCGGTATCACGCATGAAGTTGAGCGCCAAATGCCGCGTCACGCTGAAGATCCAGCCACGCGCGGAGCCTCGTTGCGGATCGAAACTGGCGGCACGGGTCCATATCCTGATAAAGACATCGTGCACGATATCTTCGGCTAGGGCGTCATCGCGAGCGATTCGCTTGGCAACCCCTAGAAGACGCGCACTTTCCTGCTCATATAAGTTGCGCAGTGCCAGTTGCTCGCCTCGGGCGCAAGCAATCAGGCAGGCCTCATAGTCAAAAAGGGATTCAGGCAAGGACAAGGTTTTCAGCCGTCAGCGTGAGGTCAATACCCCAGCCCGAAGGCCGGGGTTCCATGGGAGCAGCGTAGACGACTTTGTGCGCTGACAACCTGCTCCGTACCTGCGACTTATTTTGCGGCCCAGAAAATATAATCCGCCTGATATTGCACGACCTCCCGTTTGCCTTTATTTGCGGCGGAGCACTCTGTCATGGGCGCCACACCCCCTTTAACGGCCACACGCTGGACATAACTGAGACCGCTCATAGCGCCTTTACCTTCAGCCGGATTGGCCTTTACCAACTGATAAGGGAGGTCGCCAGTACTTGAGGGGGCAACTGCCAGTTGCGTCCCGGTGATTTTCGAGCCGTCTTTGGCTTGCCAGGTAGCAGGCGGCCCGAAGTAAGTGCCAACCTGTTTGCCGCTGCGGTCACTGAGTACCGCTTTGGGGCCGACGAACGTCCATTCGGTCTGGCCAGCGGCGTTAGCCTTGTCGCGACACTCATAGGTGATTTCGCCCGTCCCCACGGTTTCCAGCGCGATCTTATGACCGTCCGGGACCTTGATGCTGTCGGGCAGATCTGTTTGCGCGTAGGCAGTGGGCGTTGTGCCCAACAAGCAGGTTGCAGCCAGCGTAGTGCTGACAATGCAGAGCATTCGTTTAGCGTTCATGCCTTCTCTCCAGAAAGGTGATCAGTTCAGCAGCGCTGTGGCTACTATCTGTACTACCCGCCAGAAGACCGACCGGATGCAGCTGATTGAAAAAATATCAGTGCGGCAGCTCACTGGTTTTCCAGCGAACGACCTCATCGACGAATTCCATCTGCGTCGTCTGCATGAGCACGCCATTGGGCTGCCTTAGCGCCTCAGCAGGTGAATTGGTTGTAATCGAGCGTTCGTTATTGGCCGGTTTCTGCCTTTCATGACCGGCAGAAGTCGACCCATTGCTGCCAGTCGTGGCTGGCAGTCAATGATAGATTTTCAGGAAGGCTTTACATTCAATGCACCTAGGATTTGATCAGCTACGCTTGGTGTAAGACAAACTTCAAGGATGCTGCTGTCCAACTGGCTAACCCAACCTCTGAAGGTGGCTCGAATTTGTCCTCGCGTGCTCAAGCACAATCTATTTCTTTGAATAAATACCCTCCGACCGTTTGCACTTGCTGACGGGATTAGACGAGGCTTCAGATGGCGCCCGTTAGAAAACATTGGCACTCTGTCGTCGTTCGATGGGAATCGGAGGCCCAATCTGAGTGCCTGAAAACGCTGGCACCAATCGATGACCGTAGGGCGAGTTGTCGATGCTCGCTGTCGACTTGAATCATCTGGTGACGCGTTTATAGTGACTCGAAGGATGAACAGGAGCGGCCCGAGTGGGATGTATGAAAAGGAGGATGTTGGCCGCGATTCTGGCTTTCAGCTCATCCCATGTCCTGGCCGATGAGTGGCAGGTATTGACGCACAGTACCGGCCTTGAGGTGTCCCGTACGAGCGGGAGCCTGCGCGGCTTGCCACATAGTGGGAAGCGCGCCTTCTACCTAGAGCTGGTACGAGCGTTGTTGTCAGAGCTCGGCGAGCCTATGGAGATTACCGAAGTGCCACTGGCTCGAGGCCTGGCGCTGGTACAACAAAACGAAGGCATTGCCTTTTTCAATGTAAGCCGAACGGCGGACAGGGAATCGACCGTCAATTGGGTAGGGCCGATTTCCAGCGAAACGGATCGGCTATATGAAAGCGCCGAACATCCAACCGGAATCAAAACGCTATCTGATGCTCGCCATTTACCCGTCTGTGTGCTGAACCACAACGTGGATGATGCTGCCCTTGTGAGCCAAGGTTTTACTGCCATCATCCGTAGCAATAGCTATTCGGGCTGCTTCAAGATGCTGCAAGCGGGCAGAGTGCTGCTTGTAGCTTCATCGATATGGGGCTTACAACATAAGCTGGCCGAAGCCAAGGTCTCTGCCTCTGCATTGCGTCTAACGCCGGTGACGATCCTCACCTCCGATGGATACATAGCACTGTCCAAAAGCACACCTGGTTCGGAAGTGGCTCGATGGCAACGGGCACTCGACCAGATCAAACAGAGCGGCAAGTATGACGACATATTGAGTCTTTATGCGGATTGATCGGGCTGTACGAGATCTATCCTGCCGAGAAGAAAGCAGGCACAAAGGAAACGACTGATCTGAACTGATTTAACCGGTCGCGCATTTCACCAGAAAGGCTCGAGGATGCAGAATCTTGATGTTTATTGCTCCGTGTATCGACGTCCAGCGCCAAAAAAAGCCTTTTAAATTGGCCTGTTGGTACTTCAATATCAACTTCAAACCATAGTGGGTGGCTCTGGTCATTGTCGACAAGCTAGGTGGGCTCTGGCGATCACATTCTTAGGTGTATTGTTTTACAACATGAGGATCTGCGAGCTACCCGGCTCAAGGTGCGAATTCGTGTTTACCTGAGTGACCGCTATTGGCCGTTCTCTGCCGGTCGTAACTACGGCGTGTGCTGGTCCATTCCGTTTTCAAGCTGCGAAACACGAGCTCCATCGGGGCATTATCCCAGCAGTTTCCACGAGGAAATTACCTGGTTGCTATAAACCACTTTTTTGAGTTGTTAACCTCATTGGTTTACAGATCAAAAAATTGGTTTACTAGGTGTCTAGCGAATCCACTGTGATTCAAGGTGCGTTGACGATGTCGCCTAAGGTGAAATGGACCTTGTCGCGCCCACTGTTCTTGGCCGCATACAGTGCCTTGTCGGCTTCGTTGAGCCAGTCTGCGGCGTCGGTCATTGCACTGCAGCACGATGCCAAGCCGATACTCAGGGTGACTCGCAGCTCAGGCAGTTGCTCATTGCGGTAGTTGCCCATTGCCCCTCGCAGTCGTTCCATAATTTCGCCAGCCTGGCTCAGTGGGCTGTTGGGCAGGATCACACAGAACTCGTCTCCACCAAAGCGACCGGCTAGGTCACCTTGGCGAAGGTTTTTCTTAAGTTCGGCGCTCAGCTGGCGTAGCACGCTGTCGCCAACGAGATGGCCGTAAGTGTCGTTGATCTGTTTGAAGTGATCGACATCAATGATCGCGATCACCGTTTCGAAGCTCTCCTGCCGGAAGGCGAAAAACTGCAGGTGAAGCAAATCCTTCCACGCCCCATGATTGAGCAGGCCGGTGAGACTGTCGGTACAGCTCAGGGCGCTAAGACGGCGCTTGTGGTCGGCGAGCTTAATGGCCAGGCGATAACAGACCCAGCCCAGCGCTAATGGGTAGAGCGTCAGCATTGGCAAGCAGGCGTAGATCTGTAGGGCGGTTGCAGTAAGTTGCACCTGCGGGCCGAACAGTGTTATCGCAAGCAGAATTCCGACAACTTGGGCCAGCGCGCCATGCACGAATAAACGCTGGCCGCCTGCAGCGACGTTGTTCATCGTCATCATCGAAAGAATGGTGACGGCAGGCAACGGATTGAACTGCATGGTCGCGGTCCAGAACCCGCCCATCACTGAGTCGTAGAGTAAGTTGCGCCGCTCCGCCTGATATGGCTCACTAGCACGGGTGGCCAATTGATAGGCCAGGTGCGGCCAAACCAAGCCGTTGAAAAGCAACAGTACCCATACCCATCCCGGCAGGCCCAGCGGCGCAATGGCGGCCAGTACGCTCAGCATGCCAATCGCCAGGCCAATAAGGCGTGGCAGGTAGATTCGTTTGGCAAAAGACTGTCCTTTGCCAATCTTGTTTTCCATTACCCCATCACCATTCATGTTTCGCTCCCTCGATAGTTATTGTCTACTGCAGGAGTCACCGCTAATCGCATAAACATTCTTCAATATTAATGCGAGGGTGAAGAGCGACCTTGCAAGCGCTCTCAAGGCTTAGGCAAACCGTTCTAACTCCTGGCCTGCCACGATCGTACAAGCCTCGCTGGCCTTTCGATCATAATATTGAATCGCCAGCAGAGCGACTTCTGAATCGGTCCTGGTTTCATAGGCACACCTGACGGGCTGTTTTTGGCCGATTGTTGCCTGTCGCGAAGGGCTGCGATCGATCCATGGCGGATAGTCCTGACACTAGCGACAGGTGTCGGGTTGATGGGCCGCAGTGTTTCAACTCTTCTGCAATGGCGTGGTTCACCAGGCCGCTGTACATTTTCTCGATCGCATCCGGGCTCAGGCCCTCAGCCTCGGCCCACGTCCCTGCATGACGGGTATCGACTACAGACTCAAAAATGCCCGGTGTCGCGGTCATCAATCCACGGCTAGACTCCTTCATCTACCCGCAGCATCCGAGGCAACATGAATTACATTCTCTGGATCATTCTTGGCACAAACAGCCCATTGCCAGCGCCGGCGCTCGACCATGCCGAGTATCAGAACAAGGAGGCCTGTCAGCACGCAGCCGATCAGGTCAAGGCATCACTCGACGGGGTGCAGTTCCATATCCACACCGTCTGCACCCCCAAGGACGAGACAAAGTAACGAGCCATTTTCAGCGATGGACGCTTCAGCGCTTGTAATGCAGCGCATCCACCACGACGCCGAACGCTGAAGAATGCTCACGGCGATTGGGGTAGTAAAGGTGGTAACCGGCAAACGGTTGGCACCAATCTTCGAGTACCCGCACAAGGCTTCCGTCCGCAAGTTCCTTCGCGACCATATCTTCTGGCAGGAACCCCAAGCCGCATCCCGCGACGGCAGCGCGCAGGATCGGCACGCTGCTGTTGAACGTCCATTGTCCTTCGACACGGGCCTTGAGTTCGTGACCCTCCTTTTCAAAATCCCATTGCATCAGGCTCCCGTGGGTGGGCAGCCGCAGATTGATGCAGTTTTGGGCGGCCAGATCCCTTGGCTCTTTTGGAATTGGCCGCTGTTTGAAGTATTCGGGCGACCCCACTACCGCGATGCGCAACGGGGGGCCGATCGGGACGGCGATCATGTCTTTGGCCACCTGATCGCCCAGGCGCACGCCGGCGTCGTAGCGTTGCGCGACGATGTCGGAGAGGGCGTAGTCGACGGTGATTTCGACCTTGATGTCCGGGTAGTCGGGCAGGACCTTCAACAGCTTGGGCCAAAGGATGTTGTTCGCCGCATGTTCGGAAGCTGAAATCCGCACGTTGCCTGCCGGGGTGTCGCGAAACTCGCTGACCGCCGCCAACTCCAGTTCAATTTCTTCGAACCGCGGCGCCATCGAAAGAAACAGCCGTTGCCCAGCCTCCGTAGGGGAAACGCTGCGGGTGGTTCGGGTGAGCAGGCGAACGCCGAGCCTGGTTTCGAGCGCGCGCATGGTGTGGCTCAGCGCGGACTGCGAGACGCCCAGTTGTGCGGCGGCGCGAGTGAAGTTGCCTTCGCGGGTGATGACCACGAAGGCTTGCAGGTCGTTGAGGTTGGCGCGGGACATTGATGAGAGCCTCTCATGCGGAGCGCGGGATTATTCCATGTAATCAGGTTCCGCATGGATGCGCGACCCCGACGAGCCCGTCACAAGGTTCTTGCGAAGAACGGCGTCAACTTGCCGAATGCAGCGTCCACATACTTGGGCACCCAGTAGGTTTCGATGTGCGTGGCGCCGTCGATGATGAACAACTCTTTGTCTTTCGTGCCGGTGGCTTTGGGGAATGTATCCTGGGTCATGTACAAGCTGTCGGCCTTGCTGCCGGCGATCATCAGTAACGGCTGATTGATCAGTTCGATTTGGTTGGTCGCGTCGAAGCGCACCAGATCCAGCAGGCTGCTCGTGGTGTATTTGAACGTCGAGTTTGGGTGGGCATGGGTTTTCCAGTAGTACTCATAACCCTGGCGATACAGCTCGAACGGAAGCTTGGCGATCTGCTCGTCAGTGAGATTGGCATCACCCGAATACAGCACTTCACCGCCGGCCGCTTCCTGGGCGCGGGCAGCGGAAGCTTGTTGCAGGCGTGGCGCGAGGGTGTCCAGTTGCGAGTCGTTGTAGCCATTGCGACGCACCCGGCCGGAGTTGAACATGCTCACAGTCGCCACCGACTTGAATCGCTTGTCGGTTTGCGCGGCGGCCAGCGAGTAGCCACCGCCACCGCAGATACCGAGCAGGCCCAGGCGCTTGCCGTCGACGCCGGCATACTGAGTGATGAAATCCGCCATGCCGTGGATGTCCTCGATGCGGTACCCCGGCTTGTCGATACTGCGCGGTTGTCCGCCACTTGCGCCTTGATACGCGGCATCGGCGGAGATGGTGATGTAGCCTTGTTCCGCCAGGCGCTGGGCATACAAACCGGCGACTTGCTCTTTGACGCCGCCGTTCGGATGCGCCACCACCACCGTCGGATAAGCCTTCTTCGCATCGTAGTTGGCAGGGGTGTAAACGTTGGCCGCAATGTCGAGGTCATTGAGCTTGTAGGTGACCGGATGGATGTTGACCTTGCCGGGTTCATTCCTGGCAATGGCGCCGTCGTAGGCCAGGGTGAACGGGTTCTTCTTGTAGTCGGCGGCACCGGCTTCGCCAGCAGACATACCAACCATGGCGGCCATCAGCGAAGCTTTCAAAAGGGTGTATCTCATAAGCATCTCCGGAGCACTAAAAAGGCCGTTTGAAAAAAGTTCTGTAGCCGTCAATCCAGATGCTTTTCTGTCAGAAACCCGGACACCAGATCCGCAATCTGCACGTTGTTCAAATCCGACATGGGGAAGTGCGTGTTGCCCTTGATGCCAATCTCCGGCAAGTGGATCAGCCGCACATCACCGCCATGCTGGTTGACGGCATCGCGCCAAAGTCGGGCCATGGTGAGGCGGGCGCGCCAACTGTCCTGGGCGGGCAGGTCGACGGCGTGCTCCGGAATGTTGTCGCCGTAGAGGATCAGGATCGGAATGCGCGTGAGCGCCATGAATTGATCCATCGGCACCGCTGCGCCTTGCACCGTGTCGAATGCGCTGGGAATCGGTGCGGGGACTTCACCCTGCGCGAAGACGAAACTGCTGCCCGGCTCGAACGCGACGATGGCCTTGACCTTGTCGTTCTTGATCGCCGTCAACCAACCCGGCCCGCCACCCTGCGAGTGCGTGAACAGGATGCCCGGGCCGATTTTTTCGAAGACCGCCGACACGCCATCGGAGACCACGTTCATGTCGAACGGCCCGGTGTTCGGTGTCATCGCACGGAAGAACTGGTCGCGCGTTTGCGCATCCTTGGCAACTTGCACACCCTCGAAATAGTTGGGCCACAGGCCGATGCGGAACTGGTTGAACCACAGTTGCTCGTCCGGGACAGGCTTGACTGTCGCCTCGACCATGCTGCGCCCGGCATCGCCCCGGCGCGGCTGGTCGATCAGATACACACCGTATTGGCGCCGCAGAAAGATATTCTGAAAACCTTCGCGGCCGTCAGCGGTGGTTTCCCACGTCTTGGAAAACTGGCCTGCGCCGTGCCACATGACGATGGGCAGTTTTCGCGTATCGACCGGGATTTGGTAGAAGGTGTAGGCATGGTCGCCGTGGTAAGTCTGGCCATCTGGCGTCATGGGTTTGCGTGGATCGAACGTGCCCGGTGCGGTGATCATCGTCCCGCCAGCGGCGAAGCTGCCTTGCTCCTGAATCATCAAGGGCGCGGCGGCATTGGCATGGCTTGCACAGGCGGCAAGCGAGCTCAGCAACGCAGCGCTCAGCAGGTTTTTTCCGGTCTTCATGTTCAACCTCCCGAGGCGTCAAGCGCCTGTGCCAGGGCCGTGCTTGCACGTTTGGCGGCGGGTTCGTCGCCCTTTGCCAGCAGCTCGGTGAGCTGGCGCAATTGCGCTGCGCTCAGCCCGACCCGCAGGCTCGCCCGCATGTGCGAGCGCAACTGCGACTCCACCCCCGGCGTTGCGGCCAACGCCCCGACGGTCGCCAGTTCACGGCTTTGCCAGTCGAGGTTGTCACGCTCGAAGATGTCGCCGAACAGGTGGGTTTGCAGGAACTGGTTGATGACCGGGGCGAACTCGAACACCGGCCCCTTGACCGGCCCGCCCGAAATTCGGGTTTGATTGGCCGTGCCTGCCGTGAGCAAAGCCTCACCGGTGGGAATGGCACGGCTTGGTTCGCGTCCAGGCTCATCGTGAATGCCACGTTGTTTGCGCGCTTGCACCACCGTCATCAGTTCATTCAATGCATTGAGGCTGCGTGGGAAACCGACGTAGGCGTAGAGCTGCACCAGGATTTCCCGGGTTTCACTGACCGTCAGGCCCGCGTCGAGGCCCTGGTTCAAGGCTTCGTTGAGCTTGGGCATGTCGCTGGTCGCCATGAACGCGGCGATCAGTGGAATGGCCTGTTGCCGGGTCGACAACGTTTCTGATGCGGGTTGTGTGCTGACCATGGGTTGCGATGCCTCGGCGTTCCGAGTGGCAACCCCTGACACCAACCCAAAACCCAGACACAGGGCTATCAGCGCGGGGAGGGGGCCGGTCTTGCGATGTGCATTCGGTGAGTCAGTGGTCATCGTAAAAAGCTCCATCCATTACAGGTCTTGCGCAGGCTATTGCCCTTGGTACTGCGCATCCGAGACTTTTTCCGCCCAGGTGACAGCCTTGCCGTCCTCGGCTTCGGCGATGGCGATGTGGGTCATCCCGTTGGCGGCCGTTGCGCCATGCCAGTGACGTGTCTGCGGCGGGATCCAGACAATGTCACCCGGACGAATTTCCTGACGCGGGCCGCCCTCTTGCTGCACGTAGCCGACGCCGGCAGTGACGATGAGCGTCTGGCCCAGCGGATGGGTGTGCCACGCCGTGCGTGCGCCGGGTTCGAAGGTCACCGTGCCACCGCCGATGCGGGCAGGGGCATCGCCCTTGAACAGGCCGTCAACCCGGACCGTACCGGTGAAGTTTTCTGCCGCGCCCTTGATTGAGGGCTGGGAACCCGCGTTGGTGATGCGGATCTCGCTGGCGGCCCGGGCGCTGGTTTCTCCAGCCATGAGCGATAACGCAACCAATGGGGCGATCAGGGGATTCATCAATGTTGCTCCTGAATAATCGTGCAGCGTGATGGATCGTGACTGACATCGTGCAAACAGTAAGTGAGCGAAGGGTTAGAAACTAGACGGGTAAATCGGCAAGGGTTCATGAGGATTGTTCATCAATCCGCCGAATCCACCCGTGTAGGAGCGAGCCTGCTCGCGATGGAGGCCAACGATGACGCGGGAAACCAGACGCAATGCGGCGTCCTCTGGTTTTTCGCGAGCAGGCTCGCTCCTACTGGGGAAGGGATGTCATTTGGAGTGGAAGCGAAGGCAAATGGACCCGCCAGGGCGGCGGGTCCGAAGGGATATCAGAGTTTCGGCAATTGCCCGATGCGGCCCATCATTTCGGTCACGATCTGCAAGTCCAGCAGGAACTGCTCGGTGGTCTTGAACTCGTTGTCGTTGTGGCCGGTGTATTTGACGTCTGGCATGGCCAGGCCGAATTGCACGCCGTTGGGCAGTTCATGCACCGACGTGGCGCCGGCAGAGGTGCCGAACTTGTGTTCCATGCCGAGGTTTTCGCTGGCCACGGCGAGCAACGCCTTGACCCATTCACCCTCGGGGTTGCGGAACATCGGTTCGGCAATGTCGTAGTCGAAGGCCGGGGCGATTTTGCTCTTCTTGCTCCAGGCATCCAGTTTTCCGGCGATTTCGGATTTCAGCGTTTCAGGCGACTTGCCCTTCGGTACACGCAGGTTGATCGCCAGTTTGAAGGCTTTTTCATCCATGCCGACATAGGTCAGGGACGTGGTCAGCGGGCCCATGAACTCATCGGAAAAACCAACCCCCAATTTGCCCCCCAGGTAATCCAGGCCCCAGTTATCAGCGGCGTAGCGGGCAGCGTCAGTGATCTCGTTGTGCTTGAACGCAACCTTGCCGTCTAGGCCATTGATGAAGTCGAGCATCCTGGCGACCGGGTTGACGCCGGACTCGGGCTCGGAAGAGTGGGCGGAAACGCCGGTGACTGTCAGTTTGACGTCCTTGCCCTCGACCTTGGCGACGACGGTGAAGTTGCCGCCATTGCGTTTGGCGTACTCCGCGCCGGCCTTTTGCAGGTCAGCCGCCAGTTCTGCGGGTTTGTCTGTCACCAGGGTCGCGACCGATGTCGACGGAATCTGGTTGGTGGCCAGGCCGCCGGTCATCGAAGTGATTTCTGCGCCTTTGCCTTGCGCGGCGCGCTTGGCGAAGCTGGCCATGACGGTGCCGTAGCCTTTCTCGGCGATCACCACCGGGTAGCCGCCATCCAGCGCCAGGTTGTAGTTCGGCGTCGGGTTGCGCTCGAAGTAGTAGGGGATGGCGTCGCCCGTGGTTTCCTCGGTGGTGTCGACCAGCAGCTTGAAGTTTCTCGCCAGCGGCAGTTTCTCTTCCTTGATGACTTTCATGGCGTAAAGCGAAACCACGATGCCGTTCTTGTCATCCTCGGTGCCTCGGCCATACATGCGGTCACCGATCAGGGTGACTTTGAATGGGTCGAGGCGGGTGCCGTCCTGCAACACCCAGTTATCCGGCGTGACCGGCACGACATCGGCATGGGCGTGAATGCCCACGACTTCATCGCCGGTGCCGTCGAGGGAGATTTCATACACGCGGTTGTCGATGTTGCGGAAGTTCAGGTTGAACGACTTGGCCAGGCCCTTGATCTTCTCGGCAATCTTGATGAATTCGGGGTTGTCGTGCTGCTCAACACCGTCCACGCGCACGGTCGGAATGGCCACCAGTTCCTTCAAGGTTTCGGTGGCCGCGCTGCCGTACTTCACACGGGCATAGAGGCCAAGCAAACGATGGATTTCGTTTTGCTGCTCTGCCGTCAACGGCTTGTTGTCGAGGAAGGCACGGATGGCCGGGCCGAGGTCGTCGGATTTGGCGATGTCGCTCTTGGCCAGGCTGCCCAGGAACTGCCGGAAATCCGTGACCTTTGCATCGCTGAAGGTCTTGAGGATGATCGCGCTCTGTTGCGGGGTGATGTTGGCGTGCGCGGCCGTGGTGAACGACGACAGGCTGGCGAGCATCAGGCTGGCCGCGGCCAGGTGCTTGAGTGAAAAGTCCATTTCTGGTGGCATTCCTTTGCAGGCGGTTTGTGGGAAAAGTCTGATCGTTTAATCAGATATTTCCAAAACTACCACCGTGAGGGCGTGATGCGGGAGCCCCTGAAAGGCGATCTGTCGCACAGAACGGCAAAAGCGGCGCACAAACGAAAATCCGCTGTATCAATGCTTGCACTCTGACAGCACCACTTGGCAGGTACTCGGCGTTCCACCGGATCGCCCCGCAAAGCGCGCGCAATTGCTCAGGGATTTTTGCCGCGCCATGCTCAAGGTGTCGCCCCAGGCCAGGCCGCCTTCACCTACAGTGGGAAGCGCTTTTGCATAACACGCCGAGCCAATGCGGGGGGCCGCATAGCGAGTCGTGGACTTGTTGCCTGAGCAGCCCGGAATCAACACCAGACTGATGGCGAGCAGGGAAAGCAGGCCCCAGGTCGAGCCTTTGCGCTCTGTTATTCCAGTCATCCTGCTTCCCCCTCTGTGTCGCCAACGGGCCGAACGCAATGGCGTCAGCCACCCGCGCGCGTGTTCAACGCCGCTTCCGCCGCCGCAATCTCGGCCTGGCGCTTGACGATCATGTCACCCACCGGCGGGCCTTGAAAGCGCCGGGCTTCAAAGCCGAACCAGACGATGGCGGTCAACACCAGAAAACCGATGGTGATGTACAGCGCCCAATCATTTGGTGGCTGAATGCCGATGATGAAAATGATCACCATCGAAAGCACCGAGAGCAGGGCGAACACGGTGTACCAGAAGCGCCCGATGTTCCAGGGCCCCATGGTCGGCCATTTCGGTGTCCCGTAGGCAAACAGACCCAGCACGATAGGAATGATGAAGGAGAAGAACAGGAAGATCACCGTGCAGGAAACCACGATCGTATAAACCGGCGTCGCACCGACCGAGATCACCGACGAACCCCAGTCGAACAGGACGGCGAGGGTGGCACCGGTCCAGATCGCCGCGACCGGGCTGCGGAAGGTCGGGGAGACCGAAGACAGCGCTTTGGAAAACGGCAGGCCGCCGTCACGGGAGAAGGCGAAGATCATGCGAGAAACAGAGGTGACCGTCGCCAATCCGCAGAGCACTTGCGAGATGAAAATCGCCACATACAACGCGAGCTTCAATGTCGGGTTCACCTGAGTGTCCATGGCCCAGAAAAACACACTCCAGCCTTTGCTGGCAGCCTCATCCATGTTCGGTAGCATCAGCACGAACGAGCTGAGCATCACCCAGCCGAACAGCAGCGACCAGACCACCGACATCACCATGCCCCGTGGCACCGACATGGCGGCGTTGCGGGTTTCTTCGGAGGTGTGCGCGGAGGCGTCGTAGCCGGTGATGGTGTAGATCGGCAACAGCAGGCCGAGCATGAAAATCCAGCCGTTGGACACCGCTGGCCAGACGCTGCCGCCGGCCTCACCGGAATAGTTGGCGAACGTCACCAGTCGGGCGAACTCATAACTCGGTGCCGAGATCAGGCAAACGATGGTCAACGCCAGCGCAGTGGCGAAAATCAGGTAACCGGAAAAGTCCGTGAGCTTGGCCGTCAGGCCGATGCCCAAGTGGTTACACAAGGCCTGCACCCCGGTCAGGATCGCCAGGAAAATCACCCGGGTCGTGGTGGTGTCCTCCATGCCCAATCCCGGGCCGAAGGCACCGAAGAAAAAGTAATAGGTACCGACATTGATTGCGCCCAGCACAGTGACCAGCCCCAGCAGGTTGAACCAGGCCGTCAGCCATCCGGTGAAGCGGTTACCAAGGATCGAACCCCAGTGATACAGGCCGCCAGCGGTGGGGTAGGCCGAGGAGATCTGCGCCATGGCGAGGGCGAACACCCCGGAGATCAGGCAGCCGATCGGCCAACCGATGCCGATTGAGGCACCGCCCGCCCCGGAAGTGCCCTGGGCGAGAGAGTTGATGCCACCGGAGAGGATGCAGATGATCGAAAAGGAAATCGCAAAGTTGGAGAAAACGCCCATTCTTCGCGAGAGCTGCTGGGCATAGCCCATGCTGTGCAGCACCTTGGTGTCGTCGTCTGGCGGTGCGCCGGTGCCGGGCTGGCTTGCTGGGTTCATGTTGTGTGCCCCTTCAGGTTTTGATACGCATCCATCCGGAATACCGGATGGTCTGGCCTTCAACCCCTTGTCGTACTGCTCCTGTTTGCAACCGATAAACCTGTCTGTAGGAGCGAGCATGCTCGCGATGGACGTCAACGATAACGCGTGCTTTCTGAATAGCCGCGTCGCCCTTGAGTCCATCACGAGCAAGCTCGCGCCTACAAACGTCCGTGGAATGCCGACTGGAAAATCTCCGTCACGCCGGCCTTGGTCAAGGGCAACGGATTGCCCCCGGCGGAAGGGTCGACAATTGCCATGTCCGCGATCAGCTCGGCCTGCTGCTCATCCACTCCCAACTCGAACAGCGTGTGCGGCACGGCGATGTCCTTGCGCAGCTTGAGGACGAAGGCCATGAAACTGTCGAAGCCCGGGGAGGGCAGACGCAGGTACGCAGCCAGACGGGTGATGCGTTCTTCGATGGCCGGGCGATTGAATTTCAGAACGTAGGGCATCAGCGTCGCATTGGTCATGCCGTGGTGGGTGTCGTACAGCGCGCCGATCGGATGCGCGAGCGCATGCATACCGCCCAGACCTTTCTGAAATGCAGTGGCGCCCATCGCCGCCGCCGCGAGCATTTGCCCGCGTGCTTCAAGATCGGACGGGGTGAGTACCGCGCGCACCAACGCCTGGGCCACCAGGCGCATGCCTTCCACGGCAATCCCGTCGGCCATCGGGTGAAAACCGGGGGCGCAGTAGGCTTCCAGGCAATGCGACAAGGCATCCATGCCGGTGCCAGCCGTCACTTTGGCCGGCATGCCGACACTCAGGGCCGGGTCGCTGATGACCACGCGTGGCATCATTTTCGGATGGAAGATGATGCGTTTGGTGTGGGTCAGCTCGTCGATGATCACGGCGGCGCGGCCCACTTCGGAGCCCGTGCCGGCGGTCGTCGGCACGGCAATGACCGGGGCGATGCGGCTTTCATCGGCGCGGGTCCAGTAATCGCCGATGTCTTCGAAGTCCCAGACGGGGCGGGTCTGGCCACTCATGAAGGCGATGAGCTTGCCCATGTCCAGGCCGCTGCCGCCGCCAAAGGCGACGACGCCATCGTGTTTTCCCGCACGCCAGGCGTCGAGCCCACCGGCCAGGTTGGCTTCGACGGGATTGGGCTTGAGGTCACAAAACAACTCGGCCCCCAGGCCCGCATCGCGCATCGCGTTCAGTGCGGCCGTGGTGATCGGGGCCCGGGCCAGGCCACTGTCGGTGACCAGTAGCGGTCGCTGGATACCCTGGCTGCGACAGACCTCGGCCAGCTCGCTGATGCGGCCGACACCGAAACGAATGCTCGTGGGGTAATTCCAGTTTCCAGTCAGGCTCATGGCTCAAATCTCGTGGCGCAAATGGAAGGATTTGGCGCGGGTCAGGTGCTCGTAGCCGAGGCGCGACAGCGTGACGCCGCGCCCGCTGTTTTTCACCCCGGTCCAGGCCAGCGTCGGGTCCAGGTAATCGCAGCGGTTCATGAAGACGGTGCCGGTGTCGATCAGGTTGCCCAGGTGTTCGGCGGCATCGAGGTCCTGGGTCCAGATTGACGCGCTGAGCCCGAACTCGCTGTCGTTCATCAAGGCGATGGCTTCGTCATCGCCGCTCACCGGCATGATGCCGACCACCGGACCAAAGCTTTCATCGCGCATGACCGACATTTGGTGGGTCACGTCGACCAGCACCTGCGGCGCGAGGTAGGCGCTGCCCGGCACGTCGGCGGCAAAGGCTTGCGAATCGATCAGGGCATTGGCGCCCTGGGCCAACGCTTCGGCGATCTGCCCACGGACGAAGAACGCCGCCCCCGGTGTCACTAACGGACCGAGCGTGGTGGCTTCATCCAGCGGATTGCCCAGCACGTACTGTCGGGTCAACTCGGCAAAGCGCTCGATAAACGGCGGGTAGATTTTTTCATCGACGTAGATCCGTTCAACGGCGCAGCAACTCTGTCCTGAGTTGAAGAAGCTGCCGTCCACCAGGTTTTCTACCGCATGCTCCAGATTGGCGTCCGCTCGCACATAGGCCGGGTCTTTACCGCCAAGCTCCAGACCCACGCCGAGGAAGTGTCCCGAGGCGGCGTTTTCCATGGCCTTGCCCGCATCCACCGACCCGGTGAAATTCACTTGCTGCACACATCCGGAGCCAATGATCGCGGCTGTCTGGGCATGATCGAGCAGCAAGTTGTGGAACAACCCATCGGGTAGATGAGCGCGACGCAAGGCCTCGGCGAAACGCTCACCGACCAGCAGCGTTTGCGAGGCATGCTTGAGGATGACGGCATTGCCGGCCATCAGTGCCGGGATGATCGTGTTGACCGCCGTCAGGTACGGGTAATTCCACGGGGCGACCACCAGCACAGTGCCCAGTGGCTCACGTTTGATCAGCCGTCGAAACCCGTTGATGGGCGTGGGTTCGTGCGCCGCCAGTGCGTCAGGTGCAATGGCGATCATATGCCGTGCACGCTCCTCGAAACCGCGCAGTTCGCCAGCGCCGAAGCGCACCGGGCGACCCATCTGCCAGGCCAGTTCCGGGACGATTTCATCCTTCATGGCCAACATCGCGTCCACCGCAGCGCTGCAAAACGCCGCGCGTTCGCTTAGCGGTCGACGTTTCCATTGGCTCTGGGCGTTTGCGGCGGCGGCCAGCGCTTGTTCGATCGCGGCCGCATCGGCGTACTGACGTTCGGCATAGACCCGGCCATCGACCGGTGAGATCAGTTGAATGATTGAAGTCATGAGCTACTCAATAGCGCTCGAAGCCGCGCTGCAGTTCCCAGTCGGTGATCCGTCGGTCGTACTCTTTCTGTTCCCACTCGGCGGTGTGCACGTAGTGGTCAATCACTTCGTCACCGAACGCCTCGCGCAACATGCTCGAGCCCTTGAGCGCGGCGCTGGCCTCGCGCAGGGTCTTGGAGACTTCCGGCAAATGCTCGTCGACATAGGCATCGCCTTCGAAGGGCGCTTCGAGGCTGAGTTTTTCGTCGATGCCGGCCAGCCCTGCCGCAATCAGGGCGGCGAAGGCCAGGTACGGGTTGAGGTCGGCGCCGCCAATGCGGCATTCGATGCGGATGGATTTGCTGCCCTCGGCGCACAAACGAAAGCCGGCGGTGCGGTTGTCACGGCTCCATACCGCCCGGGTCGGGGCGAACGTGCCCGCCTGAAAACGCTTGTAGGAGTTGATGTAAGGCGCGAGAAAACAGGTGATGTCGTTGGCGTATTTGAGCTGCCCGGCGACCCAGGAGCGCATCAGTATGGACATGCCGAACTCGGCCTTGGCGTCATAAAACAGCGGCTTTTTCGCGTTCTTGTCCCACAGCGAATTGTGGATATGGCTGCTGGAACCGGCCGCGTCATAACGCCACTTGGCCATGAACGTGATCGCCTTGCCCTGTAGCTGCGCGATCTCCTTGCAGGCGTGCTTGATGATCACGTGGTGGTCGGCCATGGTCATGGCATCGGCATAACGGATGTTGATCTCTTCCTGGCCCGGCCCCCATTCACCCTTGGAATTCTCGACGGGAATACCCGAGGCTTGCAGGTGTTTACGGATCGCCCGCAACACCGGTTCTTCGCGGGTGGTCTGCAGGATGTTGTAGTCCTCGATGTAGTGCCCGGCGGTTTTCGGCTTGAGGTAATTGCGTTTGTGGATGGCCTCGTAGCTTTCGTCGAACAGGTAGAACTCCAGTTCAGAGGCGAACATGCCGGTGTAGCCGCGCTCGCGCAGGCGCTCGACCTGCTTTTTCAGGATCGCCCGCGGGCTGTGGGGGAGGTCTTGCCGATGGTGATGATCGAGCACGTCACACAGCACCAGCGCCGTGCATTCGAGCCACGGCACCTTGCGCAAGGTGCGCATGTCGGGCTTGAGCACAAAGTCGCCGTAGCCTTTGCTCCAGCTGGCGGCCGCGTACCCTGGCACCGGTTCCATGTCGATGTCGTCGGCCAGCAGGTAGTTGCAGCAGTGGGTTTCTTCATGGCCGCTGTCGATGAAAAACTCGACCTGGAATCGCTTGCCGACCAGTCGACCTTGCATGTCGACCATGCACACCAGCACGGTGTCGATTTCGCCGTTGGCAGCAGCACGCTTGAGTTCGTCAAAACTGAGGAGAGGCTCGGTCATCACGGCAGTCCTGCGCTAATGTTGGAATTCTCTGAATAGCTGTTGCAGACGCTCTCCAGAAAAATCCAAACACTGCCGCCGCGAGCATCGTGGGCAATTAGCTGAGCCTAAGCTTAGCTGACTGTCGCTTTTCGCAAGTTTCGATGATCGAAACCTGTTTTTCCCCGTTTGTTCAGCGACATTTCAGCTGTGCAGCGAGGCCTCAGCGCAGGCTCCACGACACCCCGACGTACATCGCCATTCCCTCGCCAGGCGTCGACCGCGCCGCGTCCAACCCTTTGTCGTCGTAACCCGGCGTGACGGTGGCGGCGTAGTGCTTGTCGGTCAGGTTGCGGATGTCCAGCCAGGTCTGCCAGTCGTCCTTGGGGGCGTTGTAGCCCAGGGTCGCGCCGAAGATCGCGTAAGGATCGGCGTAGTAGCTGTTGGCGTAATCGACCGCGACCTTGGACACCCACTGTGTGTTGAGCGCGGTGAAGAAACCCTGCGTCCAGTCGTAGCGCAGTTCGCCCTGGTAGTAGTGCATCGGCAGGCCCGGCAGGCGGTTGTCGCCGAAGTGATCGTCGTCGCTGTAGTGGAAGTCGCTGAAGGTGTAGCTCTGGCGCAAGTTCAGTTGGCCGCCATCGTCGCCGGACCACAGGTTGCTTTGCAGGCTGGCTTCCACGCCCTGATGCACCGTGGGGCTGGCGTTGAGTTCGTAAGGCGTGGTGGCGTTGGCATCTGGCAGCACCGACAGCAATTCGTGGTGTACTTGAGCGTAGTACCAGGACAGGCTCCACTGGCCCATCGCACTGTCGCCACGACCGCCGAGTTCCAGGGTGGTCGCGGTCTGGTTTTGCAGCTCGATCGGGTCGCGCTGAGTGCCGGTGGCCGGGCCGCTGCCGACCGGGAAACGAATGTTGGAACTGTAGATCAGCGACCACGGGTGTGGCGCCTCGACCGAGCGGCTCAGGTTGCCGAACAGTTGCAGGTCCGGCGTCACTTGATAACGCAGGCCCACGCGCGGGGCGTAGTCCCAATCGTTGAGGCTGGTCTTGCCGCCTTCTTGCGGGTAGGTGACATCACTTTCACGACGGGTGTAGATCGCGGCGAGGCCGGTGGTCAGCCACAGGTCATCGGCGATTTCCAGATCATTGCCCACATGCAGGACGGTGTCCGAACCTTGATAGGTGAAGTTGCGCATGAGCGTGCCCGGGGCATAACCGGCGGTGTTGCCGGTGGGGATGCGCACGAACTCGCTGGCGCCGGCATTGGGCAAATGTTTGGTGACGCGCAGGCCTATCGTGCTGTTGCTCGCCAGGCCCCAAAGCGTGTCGCGGCGTTTGTAATCGAACGTGCCGCTGACATCGGTGTACGCGACCTTCAGGCGGTTGGGCCCTTCGCGCAGGTCCATGGGGTAGTCGTGGTAGACAAGGCCGGTCTGGATGCTTGAATCGTCATCGATGTAGAACGTGGTCTTGTTACCGATAAACGTGCTGCCCGGCTGGTCACGGCTGTCGTCGCGCTTCACGTAGGCGGGGTTGGCTGCCCGTGGGTCGTGTTCGATGGAGTGTTTGGTCACGCGGCCGGCGAGGTCATTGTCGGTCGAACGATGGCGCAGGTAGAAGCGCGTTTCCAGGTTCGGGTTGAAGCGATAGCCGAAGTTGGCGATGACGCCCTGGCTCTTGCTGGCCGTGTGGTCCTGATAACCATCGGTGTTCGCATCGGTCAGGGCGACGTAGTAGTCGAACGCTCCCAACACCTGCCCGGAACTGACCTGACGCTGCTGATAACCGTGGCTGCCTGTCGCGTAGCGCACCTGCAATTTCGGCGCGTCGTAGCCGGTATGGCTGATGTAGTCGATGGCCCCGCCCAAGGCCAATGCACCCCTGTCGAAACCGTTGGCGCCGCGCAACACTTCCACATGATCGAGCCACAGCGGCTCCAGCAATTCATAGGGCGTACCGCCAGGACCGGTCAACGGCAGACCGTCGAGCATGGCGTACAACCCCGAAGCATGGGCGCCCGGTGCACGGTTGATCCCCGATCCGCGGATCGAAATCTTGGTGCCTTCGTTGCCGGCAGACTGGGCGTATATCCCGGGCTGATAGGCCAATACATCCTGATTGCTGGCGACGCGACCTTGCAGCGGACGGCGCATGTCGACCACGTTGGTGCCGCCGGGCACTTCGGCCAGCCGGGCCTTGGCGTCTTCGATCGTCTGGTCTTCGTCGCTCTGATCCTCGGCGCCGATCAGCACTTGCCCCAGTTCCAGGCCTTGGGCTTGGGTCATGGCCGGACAGACAAGGGCCAGCCCCAGCAGCGCTGCGGGCAGGGAATTGGGCGAGGACATCGAGAAAACTCCAGACAGACAAAAACGGGCAGTGAACACTGCGACGTATGAAAGAACGAGGGGAACACATGGCAATTTTGCTTTATTTGCCGGGGGAGGTCTTGTAGGTGCGAGTTTGCTCGCTCCTACAAGATTTTTGCAGAAGGCAGGTACAGCTTAACTGCCTTGCGGTTCACCTCGTTATTGGTACTTGATTGCAATGCCTTTCAGCTTGCGTCCTTGAATCGTTTCGATGTCCCGGCTCCACAACGGCCCAGTGACATAGGCCGCGACGGGTTGAATGCGGTCGTAAACGACAACCACGGCGTCCGCGCCAAGCTTGGCGCCTTCTTCACGCAGTTTTTGTTCGACCTCGGTGATCGGCGGTGCCGGGTCGACCGAGGCATCGACCAGGATTTCGCCCAACCGCACATGGGGTCTTGTCGGTTCAGTGCGTAGCACCTGGACTTCATTGGGCAGGGTCGGCTCAGGGTGTTCGACGCCGACATAAGCTGTGGTCTGTGCATCTACCGATGCGCAGGCACCTAACGCCAGCACACTGGCAACGAGGGCCGCGACGAGCAACGGTCGCTGCCATCTTGAGAGTCGAAGCGATGAAGACGGGGGCATGTCAGCATCCTCTGCTGGAAGTGTATTGAGCCAACGTCTGTTGGCCGTTCAATCAGGCGCAACTGCGAATGAATACCCAGAGATCGGCATTCAGCCCGCTGGCGCGGCGCTGTCCTTCTCAATTCGTTTAGTTATAGTCGAGAAAACCTGAACTAAGCTGAACCGGCCTGGATCAGCCACACCTATCAAGTGGTAGTCCATGTTCTCCAAGTCGGGAAGCGTTGCTGATGAATAAAAAAATCGCTACACACCGGTGGTGGCTTTTGCATTCATTTATCCCGATATCGGCCTGTCAGCCGATAGCCAGGCAGAATTGGCCAAGCAATCGCTCAACCCGGTGGCCGCACTCTACAGCGTGCCTATTCAATACAACTGGAACCAGAAACTCGGCCCCCGCGGGGAGGGTTATCAAAGCGTCATCAATATCCGGCCGGTGCTGCCTTTCAGTATCAACGACGAGTGGAATCTGATTTCCCGAACCATCCTGCCGGTCATTGACCAGCACGGCCTGGTTCCCGGCGGGCAAGCGGACAAGTCCGGTATCGTAGTAGCGCCAGCGCCGAACAGGGTGTGTAAAAAATAGGTTTGGCGTGGGAACTTACTTCGGGAGGAGCGCTCATACGGTGGCTTGGTGGCTACTTGACATATCTGCCGGTCATTCATGACACTGGCAATGGCTATATGAAACAGGCCAGATACAACGCAGCACCAAGGACATCTGGAAGACACACCATTCAGGGATTAAAGGACTTATTGAATGAACACGACAGATCAAGTGCAAGACAGCAGCAAGTACAACGCAAAATGGCAGGAGCGTTTCGCGTTTTTTGATGCTCACGGTGCGCCCAATGCACCGGATTACAAATCGGCAATGCAGCAACTTCCCTTCAAACAGAAGATAAAGATCAACGCCAACATCATTGCGTTCTTCTTTGGGCCGATTTACCTGTTTGTGCTGGGCCTGTGGAAGAAAAACCTGACGCTGCTTGCGATCCTCATTGCCATTTCCCTCGCGCTGGACGTTGTCTTCGCTCTCGTCGACGTCAGCTTTGCCAAGCAAATCAACTTTGCCGTGGGCTTCTGCTTCAATCTGCTTTACGCCCTTTCGACCAACTACGCTTACTACCTCAAGGAACGAAAAGGCGAACAGGGATGGAATCCGTTTAAAGGCATGCGCTGGTAAACAATTCCAGAAACAGAGCTTCAGGGTCATAGCCAATATGACCCTGATTCAAGCCCAGAGCGCATGTGTACTCCTCAGCGTGCTCCTCGCCACTGCACTTGATTGCCCCTCCTCATGACACTGACACCTTACGTTTTAGCCTTTCAGTTTGCCGCCGGAATCATTGGCTGCTGTGTCGTGATACCTCAACAAGTCATCCCGCCATCTTCCGAGAACATCGATCATCCCTCCAGGCCCTGGCGGATTTTTTATCGGTTGATGACCCTCTGCATGTGCAACCTGTTTTCGTGGTTGGTGACCATGATTCTACTGGTCTCGTTGCTGGAGGACGTGGACTCCAGCGGTCTATCGGACGTCAAACACGCACTGCTGATGGCGGTCATGCCAGTGCCCTTGCTCATCGTCTTCTATTGGCTGTTTGCCAAAGTGGCGCGCAAGGGGACCAGGGATCTGGATCGATTCCGGCGGCCATCGACCACGGTTGCCCTCAAGGATCCAGCGCCAGGCGCTGAGCCTGCTGGCGTAAAACGCAAGAGCGCCAAAAAGAAAAAACGCCAATGGCGGTAAGACGTTCAGAGGGCAGGGAATAAAAAGCCCGCGAGGCGGGCTTTAGGGAAGTCGGCATCAGCTCCCAGACTGTGCGCAAAACAGCTTTCGGGCTTCAGCAAAACATTTTTCGGCGATGGCCGAGCGCGGTTCGGTTTTGCGCATGACCAGGCCCAGGGGGGCGAGCACGCTGGCATCCGGCAGGTTGATAAAGGCCAGATTCTCGATCGGGTTTTCCAGGACACTGTCCAGCGGCATGATCGAGCAGCAAAAACCTTCGTGGATTGCCTGATACAACTGATACGTCGAATCGCTTTCGAGAATCGGCTGCGGATCGAGCCCGCGGCTGCGGAAGCTCAGGTCGATGGATTTTCGATAGTGCATGCCATTACTGATCATCCCCAAGGGCAGTTCGGCGGCATCTTCCCAGCTCATTTCAGTGCCTTCGAAATGGAAGTGGCGCGTGTCGTACAGTAAACCGACGCGGGTTTCACCCAGTTCGAAAAACTCCAGGTAATTGGGGTTCACATGGTCGAGATAGCAGACACCCAAGTCCAGTTGGTTGGTGCCCAGGGCTTCGATGATCTGGTCTGAACTCATGGAAGACAGGCTGTATTTGAGCTCCGGAAAGGTTTTGGCAAGCGCCTGAATGTAGCCGATTGGATTGAAGCCGCTGAGTGGCACCAGGCCCAGGCGCAAATTACCGACTAACTGACCGCGACACGCAGCGGCTTCGGCGAACAACCCGTCATGGGCGGCCAGCAAGGTTCTGGCCCAGGCCAGCACGCGTTCACCCGCTTGGGTGAATCCTTCAAAACGCTGGCCTCGGGTGACCAGTTCCAGACCCAGTTCATCCTCAAGATTGCGCAAGCGCATGGACAGCGTCGGCTGAGTAATGTGGCAGCGCGCAGCTGCCTGGCCGAAGTGTCGAGTCTGCTCCAGGGCGATCAGGAATTTGAGTTGCTTGATGTCCATGATGGCACCTACTGCAGGATGAATGAGAGGTGAGTATTAAAGCAGGTGTGCAGCATGCAGTCCCGAGCTGGCACTTTTCGCGCTTATTCAAGGGGGGCTGTCTGGTTGGTCATGGAGGTGAGCATTTTCTGGTCATCGGAAAAGAAAGGGAAAAATAAGCGTGACAGGTCAGCTAACTGACAACCCTCCCACTTGGGATAGACATTCAATTGCTTCATCAAGGCTCGTTCAGAAAGCCCAACAGCAGTTCGTTGACCACTGATGCGCGTTCTCGCTGTATCCAGTGGCCGGCACCTTCGAGGAGATGACACCCGCGAAGCCCCGGTAGGTCTGCGCGAAGGCTTCGATCTGTTGCGGGGCGCCCGGCCAGCTATAAAAAACTACCCTCAGGCCTGCGGAGCTCATTCACTCCTCTGTAGCCCCTGGGTACTAAGCAGGACGCGGTGTTTCAACGGGCGGGGTTGCCTGCCCAGCCCCCTGGTTTACAGCTTATGCCGCGCGGCATACAGGCAGATCATCTCCATCGCCAGCGCGGCCCCGGCAAGCGCAGTAATCTCGGCGTGGTCATAGGGCGGTGCCACTTCGACCACGTCCATGCCGATCAGGTTGATACCGCGCAGACCTCGCAGAATCGCCAAGGCCTGATGGCTCGATAGTCCACCGCAGACCGGCGTCCCCGTGCCTGGGGCAAACGCCGGGTCGAGGCAGTCGATATCGAAGGTGAGATAGACCGGATGGTCGCCAACGCGCGCCCGGATAATCTGCGCCAGTTCCTTGCTAGAGCGATCATGCACTTCGCTGGCATTGAGCACCTGAAAGCCCATGACGTCGTCATTGGTCGTGCGCTGGCCAATCTGGATGGACCGTGCAGGATCCACCAGCCCTTCGCGGACGGCGTGATAGAACATCGAGCCGTGGTCGATACGCTTGTCCTCGCCGTCCGACTCCAGGTCATGGTGCGCATCGAAATGGATCAATGACAGCGGACCATACTTGGCCGCGTGAGCTTGCAGCAGCGGATAGCTGATGAAGTGATCGCCACCCAGGGTCAGCATCGCAGTACCCGCCGCCAGGATCCGCTCGGCATGGGCCCTGATCGCCGCCGGGGTCTGCTCCGGGGTGCCGTAATCGAAATAGCAGTCGCCATAATCGACACACGCCAGCAGATCGAACGGGTCAAATTCCCAAGGCCAGTGACGCGCCCAGGCGGACTGTACCGATGCTTCGCGGATGGCCCGTGGTCCGAAGCGGCTGCCCGGTCGATTGCTGGTCGCGGTATCGAACGGGATGCCGCTGATGGCGATATCCACGCCACGCAAATCGCGGGTGTAGCGACGCCGCATAAAACTGGTGATACCACCGTAGGTCGGTTCACCGTCGGTGCCATACAGGCTGTCACGCGTCATCGCCTGATCGATTATTGAATTGTCATTTAGCATGGGATTCTCAATGCGGTTTAACTGAAGCAGACCCAGAAATGTGTACGCTCACACAGCGCAATTTACTGTCAGGTTCCTGACTTGAGCTTGGTCCATGCACGGGTGCGAGCGCGTTCTGCACTGGACGGCAGTGGCACCAGCGGGAACAGGGAAGTCTGGATGTCGGCGGCGGGGTAGAGATTGGGGTTGTTGCGGATTTCCGGGCTGACCAGGGCAGTGGCGTCCTTGTTCGGGTTGGGATAACCGACGAAGTCGCTGATCGGGGCGATCACCTGCGGCTGCAGCAAGTAGTTGATGAAGGCATGGGCATCCTCCGGGTTCTTCGCATCCTTGGGGATGGCCAGCACGTCGAACCAGACCGGTGCGCCTTCCTTGGGCAAGCGCATGTCCACCACCACGCCGTTACCGGCCTCCTTGGCGCGATTGGCCGCCTGGGAGAAACTGCCGGAATAACCCACGGCCACGCAGATGTCACCATTGGCGATATCGGTCATGTACTTGGAGGAGTGGAAGTAGGCGACGTTGGGGCGGATCTTCTTCAACAGTTCTTCGGCCTTCTCGTAGTCCTTGGCCTGAGTGCTGTTGGGCGGCAGACCCAGGTAGTGAAGGGCGATGGGGATCATATCCGTCGGCGAATCGAGAAGGGCCACGCCGCACTGTTTGAGCTTGGCAATGTTCTCTTCCTTGAATATCAGGTCCCAGCTGTCCACCGGCGCGCTCTCGCCGAGCGCAGCCTTGACCTTGGCCGGGTTGAAACCGATCAGCACGGTTCCGTACAGGTAAGGCACGGCGAAGCGGTTGCCCGGATCGTTGGCCTCGATCAGCTTCATCAGTTGCGGGTCCAGATGCTTCCAGTTGGGGAGCTTGCTGCGGTCAAGTGGCTGGAAAGCGTTGGCCTGAATCTGCTTGGCGAGGAAACTGTCGGACGGCACCACCACGTCATAGCCGGAGTGGCCGGTAAGCAGTTTGGCCTCCAGGGTTTCGTTGCTGTCGAAGATGTCGTAGACCAG
This sequence comes from Pseudomonas sp. C32, assembly GCF_030417915.1. Classification (NCBI taxonomy): domain Bacteria; kingdom Pseudomonadati; phylum Pseudomonadota; class Gammaproteobacteria; order Pseudomonadales; family Pseudomonadaceae; genus Pseudomonas; species Pseudomonas sp. C32. Next base: position 216,151 of record NZ_JAUHUK010000006.1, read on the forward strand.
ATTTGCGCCATTCTCCTTCTTGAAGTTGTCCAGCGTCTGCGGGGCGACGTAGTCGAACCAGTTGTAGACACGCAGCGTGCGCTCTTGCGCATACGCGTTAGCAGTCAGCAGGCCCAGGCTGCAGATCGTAGCGAGGAGCGAACGGGGGAGTTTGTGCTTGATCAATTTCTCACCTTTTGAATTATTGTTTTTGGCCTGGCTCCGGATGAATTGTTGCGGTTGCTCGAATTCCAATCAATCTATATAAACTGACAGTAAAACAGGTAGAAAAACTAAACGGTTGGCCCGCATGCCCTTACCTCCGCTCCATGCGTTTCGCGTATTTGAATGTGTTGCAAGGCTGGGCCATGTCGGTGCGGCTGCCGCTGAGCTGCATGTCACCGCCGGGGCTGTCAGTCAGCAGATAAGAGCGTTACAGGGCTCACTCGGCATCGATCTTTTCTACAAGCAGGGCCGCCACTTGGTGCTGACCGAGCGAGGCCTGGCGCTACAACGCTCGGTAGCCCGCGGCATCGGCGAGATCACCGAAGGGGTGCGACAGATTTCCGAGGCGTACTTCCAGGAGCCGGTGACGAAAGTCCTGACCGTTTCCACGGAACCGATTTTTGGCGCGGCCTGGCTGATGCCGAAGTTGTTCGCCTTCCGTGCAGAACATCCGCACATTCACCTGCGCGTCATTACTGCCGACGACATCAGCGAAGTGGACTGGCGCAGGGCCGATATCGCCGTGCTCTACGACGCTCCGACGTGGGAGGGGTTTTGGTGGCGGCCACTGCAAAGCCTGCATATGTTTCCCGTCTGCAGCCCGCAATTGCTGCGCGGCCCGCGTGCGCTCAAGCAGCCGTCCGACCTTGTTCACCACCGCCTGTTGCATGAGGATGATGGCGCTCAATGGCGGCGCTGGCTACTTGAGGCGCGCTTGCCTTACCCAGGTGATGCCGATGTTCATCTGGAAGATTTCGGCATTGCCCTGCAGGCGGCGCGAGATGGCTATGGTGTTGCACTCAGCGACGAGATCAATTCATTACGCGATTTGGACGAGGGCCGCCTGGTGCAGCCCTTTGCACTGAAAGTGCCGACGGGGATGGATTATTTCTGTATCTGCAACGAAGAGAGTCGCGATGTCCCTGAGATAGCGTTGCTCATCGATTGGCTGATCGAGCAGGCAAAGACAGTCCCGGCCTACCCGTAAGCGTTGTCGGGGCGGTTTAACATTCACGTGGTTCAGCACAAAGCTGAACGACCTTTGGATTTTTAGGCGTCTTGAGTGGCTGCGTTTGACTGGTTGCTGCCTGTTTCGAAGGGCTGCAGCCGGCCCAGAGCAGGCGCTCACGGAACTGGTTCAATGATCGCTATGGTTTCAGCCAGTCAGAATGAAGCTGCGGAAAACGCTCTCGCAGCCACTCAATAAAAACTTGAACCTGTGGCGCCAGATGCGTCCGGCTTGGGTACAGCAATGACACAGGCCGAGGGGCTGGTCGATAGGGCTTTAGAATTTCCACCAAGCCGCGACTGTCCAAATGCTTGGCCACGGTGATTCCTGGTGCCTGGATTATTCCGAAGCCCGACACCCCGCACTGAACGTACGCATTCGACTCGGTGACGGTGATGCCGGCGTTACTCACAAACGCGCGATCCTGACCTTTTACCGAGAAATGCCAAGGCAATGTCCTGTTGCTCTGACCGGACAAGAAGTTAACGCCACGATGGGAGGCCAGATCGTCGAGTGTTTCGGGTTCACCATGCTCGTGCAGATACTCGGGCGCTGCACACGTCACCATGGTCGCCATCGCAATAGGGCGAGCAATCAAAGTCGAATCCGATAGATCGCCGATACGCAACGCACAGTCGATGCCTTCACCGATCAGATCGACGGCCCGGTCAGTCACGCCCAGTACCATGTTGATACCGGGGTAGGAGGCGGTGAATTCTTTAAGGCTTTTGATGAATTTCATTTGCGCGAAAGCGGTCGGGATATCGACGCGAAGTCGGCCTGCGAGCGTTGCTCCGGATCGGTCGAACATCGAGGTCGCAGCAGAAATACCCGCCAGAATTTCCTGTACCCGCTCATAGAACCTCTCGCCTTCGGCGGTGAGTGCCACCTTTCTCGTGGTGCGCTGGAACAGGCGCACACCTAATGACCTCTCCAACTCCTGGATATACCGAGTGACCTGAGGTCGCCCGATGTCCAGCGATTCTGCGGCTTTGGTAAAGCTGCCGAGTTCGGCAAGTACTGCTTCGGCTCGCCATTGCCCGGTGGTTTGGCCGAATACATGATTATCCATGAGGACAGCGCCGTCGGTGCACCTGACAACATGAGCGACGAAGAGGCCGCAACACTTCCTATTGCTGCGCTCACGGCCTGGTATTCGCTAGTGGACTTTGGACAAATCCAGCCGGGCCAGACCGTTGAACTCAATCTGATGCCACTTATCTTTCGCCAGACGACCATTCGCGGTATTGCTGTAGCGCCGCGCTCATCGTTCGACCGGATGAATACGTTCCTCAACGAATACAAGATCCGTCCCGTGATCGACCAGGTATATCCGTTCGAGAAAGCACGAGAAGCTTACGAGCATCTCGCGAGGGGAGCATTTGGAAAGGTTGTGATCAAAATCGCTTAATAACTTTGAGGCGCCAATACGGCGCCTTTTTTCGCCTCTCGCAGCAGATTCAACTCCGGAGTCGAGCCGGGCGAGACTCAGACTCCGTCACTGGGTTATAAAATCGCGAATCGCCTGGATGATTTGAGTGGGCGCTTCCTCCATCAGCCAATGTCCTGCGCCCGGAATTACCAGCTCCTTGACGTTGTCTGCGGCATTGCGCATCACGATCGCTTCGTTGTTGCCGAAGGACTTTTCGCCGCCCACGGCCAGCACCGGCATGGTCAGCTTTGTCTTCATAGACGCTTCGTTGTCCACCGCATCCTGGCGAATGCTGCGAAACTGGGCAAAGGCTGCGCGCATGGTGCCAGGGCGGGCATAGAGTTTGGCGTAGTGCTGTCGGGTGGCTTCATCGACCTTGGCACTGTCACCTGCGAATTCGTTCCAGAAACGGTCGAGGTAAATGCGCTCGCGGCCGGCCACCAGGCGCTCGGCGTCGGGGCCGCCAAAGTCGAAGTGCCAGAGCATTGGCGAGCGAACAATGTCGTTCCACGGTGGTATACCCGGCACAGGCGCGTCCATCACCACCAACTGATCGGTCAGTTGCGGATAGCGAGAGGCGTAGGCAAAGGCGACCATGGTGCCTATGTCGTGGCCAATGATCACCGCGTTCTCGATGCCCAGCGCCGCCAACACCCCACGAACGTCGCCCGCCTGGGTTTTCTTGTCGTAGCCTCCCTCCGGAATAGACGATAAGCCCAGGCCGCGGAGGTCAGGCACTACAACGGTGTGATCCTTGGCCAAGTCGGCGGCTAAAGGCGCCCACATATCACCGGTATCGCCGAAGCCGTGCAGCATCACGACAGCCGGCCCTTTGCCGCCCACGCGCACATGGATTTTGGCACCGTCTACTGCGATGTCTTGCGTCCGAAACGATGAAGGGAATGGCGTCACTTCAGCAGTCGCTGGAAAGCTGACGGCAACTAGCATGGAAGCGATCAGCAGGGCTCGGATCATCGCGGTGTCTCCAAGTGTGTGTAAATGGAGAAGCGTAGACCTATATCCGAAACTCGATTTGCGAAGCTATATGTTTGTTTACTGGATGCGATTTTCCACGCGAACCTACAGCGATATCATTTTCTTTGAGTGGCCGCTCATCCCCACCACAGTAGGACTCGAGGATCCTGCGGGTGCGATGGTCGGAAATATACAGGTGCGCAATTGTGCAGTCGGTCATTTGCGCCAGCCGGTTCAGCACCTTGCTCCGGTGTGCCGTTGACCAGGCGGACTCATAGATGTCGCCGAGGAGCATTTCAAATTGATCAAGGTCCATGTCGCCTATCCTCGAGATCAAAGCTGTCACTGACCCAACATGACTTGGCAGTATAGGTCTGCTCTCGAGGTGCCTGCCCGCCGGTCCATCTGAAGGGCTGATATCGGGGCAACTTGGTTCGAATCTTCTGATTTCGGGAAGGAAGGGCGCAACTGGCGACGGATCAAGCGCAGGCGCGAAATCATGGTGGCCGATACTCCCACCGTTTGAAGGTTGACTAAATCAGCATGTGTTTACCTTTGGTTATGGCCTGGTTAAACAGCCGCAGCAACACGCCGGAGCTGTGCTCTACAAGGCAGGCACGCCATGGTATCCAGGCGTATATTGATAGTGTCGATCCAAAAAGTTGAGGCGATAGTCAATCGTCGGTGGCGTGACTGACCAGAGTGCTGGGGGCGCTGGATATCCCGGAACGTTTGGAGGTGTTACATGAGCCAATATCAACGACTCTTTCTGATAGTCGGTCCCGCCATGCGTCATACCCCGGCGTTGGAGCGAGCTGTCGCCATTGCCGAGGCCACGGGCGCGGCGCTGCACATCACGGTGTTCATCGAAGACTCCCACCTCTTGGAGTTAACGAGTGCGGGTGCGCGTTTTCGTGAGGCCTGTCAGCAAGAGAACGAAAAATGGTTGAAGGATGAAGCCGATCTGATCCGCGGGCGCGGGGTCACGGTGAGTACCGAAGTGCTTGTCACGCGAACCGCGTTGCAAGAAATACTTCGGCATGTGGCAGAAATGCAGCCGGATCTGGTGATCAAGGACGTGCAACACGAGTCTGCGCTTAAACGCGTTTTCATCACGCCCCTGGATTGGCACCTGTTGCGCGAATGTCCAGTGGCGGTGCACTTGGTCAGCGAAGTCAGGTGCCCACTGCCACGGGTGGTCGTGGCGGCAGTCGATCCATCACACCCCGAGACTCAGATCACCGGCATCAACGACCGCATCATCCAGGCGGCGAACGGGTTGTCCATGCAGTGCAACGCGGAGTTGCATCTGTTGCATGCCTACGATCTGTCGCAGACGCATCTATCCGACGCTGGCGCGGGGGCCGTGACGATGCCGGGTTTCAGCAGCGATGTGCGCAAGTCGCTACAAAAGTCATTCAGCGCATTGGCCGACCACTACGGTGTGCCCCTTGAGCGACAACACTTCGTTGAAGGGCCACCGGGCAAAGCGTTGGCCGAGTTTGCAGCCCATCACCGGGCCGATGTGATCGTCATGGGAAATGCCCATCGCAAGGGACTGGGCAAATGGGTGGGCAGTACGACGGAGCATGTGCTGTATCAAGTGCCCTGCAACATTTTCGCCGTTTCGGGTGCTGCAGATCCGTAAGTAAATGGGCGATTAAATGACTCGCCAATAGCGTCGCTGCGATCGAGGCGGGGGGAGGGACTGCCCTCTGTCCCGCCATCTCCAGGACGACAGCCAATCGACTTCATGGATTAGTCGTTCGTTGCCTCTTTACCTTATATGCGGATAACCATATATTCGCCAAACCGTATATTAGGCGAGACTTCACCTTGACCAGCAAAGCCCATGGCCTCGATATGGCTGAGCCTTTGACGCCGACCACTGTTTTCAAATGCCTGGCTGACGACACTCGGGTCCGTACGATGATGCTCATCACCCGTGAGGGCGAGCTGTGTGTTTGCGAGCTGACCTGCGCGTTGAACGAGAGTCAGCCAAAAATCTCCCGGCACCTGGCGCAACTGCGCACCTGCGGCCTGTTGTCGGACCGGCGGCAAGGCCAATGGGTGTATTACCGGCTGCACCCGAATCTCCCCGATTGGGTTCATCTCGTGCTGACCACTGTGCTGGAAAGCAACAAGCACTGGTTGAGCCCTGATGCCAAACGCCTTGATGACATGGGCGACCGCCCTGAACGCGCAGCCGCGTGCTGTGAAAGCAAAATCACCTGATCCCCGCATCGAATACACCGGTCCGTACGACAGCCAGTCGAACGCCCACTGACAACAGATACAGAGCACAACAACATGACTATCAAAGTTGGCATCAATGGTTTTGGCCGGATCGGTCGACTCGCTCTGCGAGCGGCCTGGAGCTGGCCAGAGTTCGAATTCGTGCAGATCAATGATCCAGCAGGTGACGCGGCGACTCATGCCCACCTGATCAACTTCGACTCGGTGCATGGCCGCTGGAACAACGAAGCCAGCGCCGAGGGCGACAGCGTCATCATCGACGGTCAACGGATCAAAGTAACGGCCAACAAGGCGATTGCCGACACAGATTGGTCGGGCTGCGATCTGGTGATTGAAGCCAGCGGCAAGATGAAAACCGTCGCAGTGCTTCAGGCTTACCTAGACCAAGGCGTGAAACGTGTGGTGGTCTGCGCGCCGGTCAAGGAGCAAGGCGCCTTGAACGTGGTGATGGGCGTTAACCATCAGCTGTTTGACCCGGCGCAGCACCGCATCGTCACTGCCGCCTCCTGCACCACCAATTGCCTCGCGCCAGTGGTGAAAGTCATCCACGAGAAGCTGGGCATTCGCCACGGTTCCATCACCACCATTCACGACCTGACCAACACCCAAAGCATTCTCGATCAACCGCACAAGGATCTGCGCCGTGCACGTGCTTCAGGCATGAGCCTGATTCCGACCAGCACCGGCTCGGCCACGGCTATTGCCGAAATTTTCCCGGAGCTGCGTGGGCGCCTGAACGGTCACGCCGTGCGCGTGCCGTTGGCCAACGCTTCGCTGACGGACTGTGTCTTTGAAGTCGAGCGTCCCACCACAGTCGAAGAGGTGAATCAGTTCCTCAAGGACGCTTCCGAGAATGAACTGAAAGATATCCTCGGTTTCGAGGAGCGCCCGCTGGTGTCCATCGACTACCGCACCGACCCGCGCTCATCGATCATCGATGCGCTGTCGACCATGGTCATCAACGGCACCCAGGTCAAACTCTATGCCTGGTACGACAACGAGTGGGGCTATGCCAACCGCACTGTCGAGCTGGCCAAAATGGTCGGTCTGGCCGTTTAAGGAGCGGTCATGAAAGCCTTGTCAGCCCTCGCGCCGCAAGTGCGGCAGTACCTGCTCGTGACGGGCAACTACTGGGCCTTCACCCTCACCGACGGCGCCTTGCGCATGTTGGTGGTGTTGCACTTTCACGCGTTGGGCTACAGCCCGCTGCAAATCGCGGCGTTGTTTCTGTTCTACGAACTCTTTGGTGTGATCACCAACCTGGTGGGTGGCTACCTCGGCGCCCGGCTGGGCCTGAACCGAACCATGAACATCGGGCTGGGCCTCCAGGTTGCGGCACTGCTGATGCTCACGGTTCCGGTGGCCTGGCTAACCATCCCCTGGGTGATGGGCGCTCAGGCGGTGTCGGGGATTGCCAAAGACCTGAACAAGATGAGTGCCAAAAGCTCGATCAAGCTCCTGGTCCCCGATGGGCAGCAGGGCAAGCTTTACCAGTGGGTGGCGATCCTCACCGGCTCGAAGAATGCACTCAAGGGCGTTGGCTTCTTTCTTGGCGGCGCCTTGCTGGCCTTGATCGGCTTCAAAGGTGCCTTGTTGGCCATGGCGGGCGTACTGGCGTTGATCTGGGTTGGCAGCTTGATCCTGTTGAAGAAGGATCTGGGCAAAGCGAAAGCCAAGCCAAAGTTTCGCGACATTCTCTCCAAGAGCCGGGCGATCAATATCCTCTCGGCGGCGCGTATGTTTCTGTTCGGCGCCCGCGATGTCTGGTTTGTGGTGGCGTTGCCGGTGTACCTGAGCAGTGTCTTCGGCTGGGACTTCTGGAAGGTTGGCGGCTTCCTTGCAGCCTGGGTGATTGGCTACGGCATCGTGCAGTCGTTCGCGCCCAACATCACGGGCAAGAAACGTGGGCATGTGCCCGATGGTCGTGCGGCATTTCTTTGGGCTCTTGCTCTGGCGGGCCTGCCTGCGGCAATCGCCCTAGGGCTGAACACCGGCCTTTCGCAACAGGCTGTGCTGCTCGGCGGATTGATGGTTTTCGGCGTGCTGTTCGCGGTGAATTCGTCGTTGCACAGTTACTTGATCGTGTCCTATGCCAAGGAAGACGGGGTGTCGCTGGACGTGGGTTTCTATTACATGTCGAACGCGATGGGGCGCTTGATCGGCACGGTGCTTTCCGGTTGGGTTTATCAGGTGTATGGACTGCAAGCGTGCTTATGGATATCGAGTGCATTTGTGTTGTTTGCAGCGTTGATTTCGATCGCATTGCCGCGTCATGCGCCTAGCAACAATCTACCGTTACCCAGGCGCTAAAAACTCTTCGAGTGACCTCGCAACTGCGCCGGACTGACGCCAAGGCGTTGCTTGAAGGTGGTCGCCATGTGCGCCTGAGAGTTGAAACCACAGGTGTGGGCGATCGCCGACAGGCTGGCGGTCGAATCGCACATCAAGGCGCGGGCCTTGGCGAGGCGGCGGTCGATCAGGTAGCTGTGGGGACTTTTGCCTGTTGCGTGCTTGAAGGCCCGGATGAAATAGCCTTCGGACAATCCAAGCAACTGCGCCATGGCCGATACACCCAGCGGACTGTCGAGGCCGGCGTCGATGAACTCATCGAGCAGGCGCATCCGGTTACCGGTTATCGAGCCATGGGGCGGCGTCGCCAACGGGTCGCTAGCGTTTACCCGTTCAGACAAAGCAAGCGCCCACGCCTCCCAGTCGTCTTCAACCGAGGCCCGCAACAGCGCGCTGCGCATTTGCAGCGCGAGGGTTGTTGCTTGCGGGTCGAGGCGATTGTTGAAGGCGCGATCACCCACCAGTGCAATGCCGTCGGTGCGTATCACCCGCAGGTATTCACCGCCCTTGGGCGACTCGGACAAAACATCACAACCAGCAGGAACGAACGCCAGGCCATTGGGCATGGCCTCGAAGGGAAGCACCCGGTCACTGCCGATAGCGTGCCGGCCGCGTTGGCTGTCGAAGGCAAAGCCGATCGCCGATTGGGCGGCCACATAACGGGTCGCGTAGGCTGAGGCAGGCAGCAATTCAATCGCCCATGGCCCGGCCTCGATGCGGCGGACCGGTTCAGAGGGCAGCGGTGGTGGCGGATGGTTTCGATGGCTCATAACCGCATAGTAGTGAAGTGGAAGCACAAAAGTCAGGTCAGTTTTTTGAAAGCCGCCACGCGGCAGACGAGTCTAGACTGGGCAAAACTTCAGGGAACCTTCTCATGCACAGACTGACCCGCGACGATATCGAACAAGCTTCTCGCCACGTTTACCAGGTGATGCCTGCCACCGCCCAGTACGCCTGGCCCTTGCTGGCCGAACGGTTGGGTTGCGCGGTGTGGGTCAAGCACGAAAACCACACACCGACGGGTGCTTTCAAGGTACGCGGCGGCATTACTTTCATGCACTGGCTCAAGCGCGAGCACCCAGACGTCAAAGGCATCGTCACCGCCACTCGCGGCAATCACGGTCAGAGTCTGGCACTGGCGGCGAGCGCGCTGGGATTGAGAGCGTTGATCGTGGTACCGGAAGGTAATTCGGTCGAAAAGAACAAGGCTATGCGCGGTTTTGGCGGCGAGGTGGTCGAGTATGGCCGTGATTTCGATGAGGCCCGTGAAGAGGCTGCACGCCTGGCGCAAGTGCATGACCTCTACCTGGTTCCGCCATTTCACACCGAGTTGGTCAAAGGCGTGGCGACTTATGCGCTGGAGCTGTTCAAGGCCGCGCCGGACCTGGACACGGTCTATGTGCCGATTGGCTGTGGCTCGGGGATTTGTGGCGTGATCGCCGCCCGCGACGCGTTGGGCTTGAGCACAAAGGTAGTGGGGGTGGTGTCCAGCGAGGCGGCGGCTGCAAAACTATCGTTCGAGGCGGGTAGCCTCCGCGAAACCGCTTCGGCCACTACCTTTGCTGACGGTCTGGCCGTGCGCAAACCTATCCCCGAAGCGTTTGCCGTTTATGCCGCTGGCGCGGCGCGGATCGTCTCGGTCACTGACGCGCAGATCGCCGAGGCCATGTGCGTGTATTACACCGACACCCACAACCTCGCCGAAGGGGCGGGCGCGGCGGCCTTGGCTGCGCTGATCCAGGAGCGTGAAACGATGCAGGGCAAAAAGGTGGGGGTGATTCTGTCCGGGGGAAATGTTGATCGATCGGTCTATGCAACAGTGATCGCGTGATTGAGGCCCCTGATCCTGTAGGAGCGAGCTTGCTCGCGATGGTCAGTAATTCATACCGTCATTGATGTCGATGCCCTGGGCACGCATGGCTTTGATCAACTCGCCACGGGTGCCGGGTAGGTTGAGCATGGTCTTGGCGCGCAATGTCGTGACTTCTTCAGCGGTGTAAGGCTGGTAGTCCGCAGGTCGGCTGCTGCCGGCCATGCCGTCTTCGCGCATCAACCAGTTGAGCAGGTCGGCAAGTTGCGCGTTGTTCAGCGCCGATTGCGACATGCCGGGAACACGCACGAGGAATTCGCGGCCGCCGGGGACTTTCAGGAAGTTGCCGACAAAACCCTTCATCCGCGGCGTGTCGTTGGCGGCAGAACCGCTGCCATCGTCCAGATGGCAACCGGCGCATTGCAACTGGTAATTCACGGTATTGCTGTAACCGGCCTGGGCGATCGGCTTCTGGACTTCTTCGTTACCCGGCGCATGGCCCTGCGCCGGATTGGGAATGGCACGGGCGAAAGCGAGCGGGGCGGTCAGCGTGCAGACGAGACCGAGGAGTAGCAACGTGCGCATGAAGGGCCTCTCTTGTTGTTGTGGCCGATAAAGAAAAAAGTCAGCTTGAAAGAAATTGCACCCTGTGGCGAGGGAGCTTGCTCCCGCTGGGTTGCGAAGCAGCCCCAAAACCATTTGCCAGAGTTAAGGCAAGCGCAGCTTTTGGGAGCGCTGCGCACTCCAGCGGGAGCAAGCTCCCTCGCCACAGTTGACTGTTATTGACCGATAAAAAAAACCGCCGATTGCGTGAGCAACCGGCGGAAAGTGCGCGTTTAAACGGCGACGCCGCGGATGACCGAAACAGTGCAGTGATAGATGTGCGATTTGGCGGCCAGGCACCAGTTCACATCGTTGTTGTTGAACGGGCGATAGGCCGGTTCTTCACTGTCGTTACGGGTGCAGGCGCACTGGGCGCAGCTTTGCTTACCGCAGCAGTCGTTGTACGAAATGATGTAGTCCTTGCCGTCGGCCGGGTTGCGGCAGGTGCCGATCCAGGTCACTTGCGAGGCTTCTGTGCCCGGAGGGCAGGACGTCACCGATCCGCCGCAGCAGCTGCACAGAAAGCCGTCGATGGAGCAGTAGCGCCAGTAGTCGCAGCTGTTCGGATCACCCGGATCACCCGCCTGTGCCGGCTCTGCGGCAAGGGCTTTGCTGGTGCGGTCCAGCGGCAGCAGCAGGGGCAGGGCGGCACCGGCGACCATCAGCGAACCCATGCGCGCCAGCAATTTGCGGCGCGAAGTGGTGTCGGCGACACGGCGGGACGAACGCTCAAACAACAGATCCAGCAGTTTCATAAAGGTCTCCCTGCCTTATCAGTGGCTATGGCCGTGGCCGTGGTCGTGATCGTGGGCGTGCGGTTGCGCATTGAGGTACTGCTGCAGCGTGGCGTGCTTCAAATGCTCGACTTCGAACAGGCTGTCCAGGTGCTCGCGAGAGTTGACCAGGCCTTTGGCGCGCAGGGTGCCGGACTTATCGATCAGCGCGGCGTACGGCAGCTTGCCGATCTGGTAGGTCATGCCCACTTCCGGGCCGACCACGTAGGTGGCGTCTTCGAGTTTGTGCTCGCGGATCAGCGCTTGCTGGGCATCCATATCGCCGTCGCTGACGAATACCACGTCGAGCGTACCGGCCTGTTCCTTGGCGATGGATTTGATCGCCGGCAGCAGCGATTTGCAGATCGGGCAGGTTGGCGAGAGGAAGAACAGCAGCTGTGATTTTTCACCGGCATAGCCGAAGTTCACCGGGCGGCCATTTCGGTCGGAAGCGGTGACTTGCGGCGCGGCTTCGTTGACGGCCACACCTTTGTCGACCATCAGCGCACCGGCCGGGGCCAGGCGACCGTGGAGCACGCCAATCTGACGAACCAGGCCCATGACGACAAACGCCACGGCCACCAGCAGCACCCAGAGCAGAACGTTGGAAACTATCAAGCCTTCCATTTGAGTTACCTACCAATCAATTTGAGCAGAAGAGGGGAGTTCGCCAGCAGGCCATCGGCCGCGGCGTAGATGAGCAGTGCCACCGCGGCCGCAGCCAGGGTCACGAAGCCATCGAATACGTTGAGGTCGCGGGCGACCGGCGCCAGGCTGGCAACCAGTGCCAGCGCTACCAGTGCGCTGTTGCGCAGCAGCAGGACCGGGCGCAGTGGTTGCGCCTGATCAGGCCCGGCGCAACCGCAGTCGATGTCTGCGCGACCGCGCCACAGGTTGATGCCGATGGCCGCGGCGTACAGCGCCAGCAGGCTGGCGGCGCTTACTGCGGCGTAGCCACGACTGACCGGCACCAGCAGGGCAAACGCGATGGCCAGTTCCATCCATGGAATCAACCGCGCGCTCGGGCGTACCAGCACTTCGGGCAACAGTTGGTAGTCCGCCAATTGCTTCCTGAAGCGGGCCGGTGCGCGCACCTTGTGGGTCGCGGCACTGGCCAGCAACACCGCAATGGCGACGGCGCTGGCAATGATGAAGATCGGATCTATGTGCATGGCCGAACCTCTTAGTAGCTCATGACCTGAGTCGCGGTTTTGGCGACTTTCGGCATGCTGCCCGTGAGCTTGTTGGTCTTCAGGTCGAAGATCTGCAAGCCGCCTTCGACGTCGGTGCCCAGCAGCAGCGGTTTGTCATCGCCGGTCGCCTGCATGCTCCACACCGGCACCGGTGCTTCGAGGGTCGCGACTTTCTGGTGAGTCTTGAGATCAAACGCCCAGATCAGCGGGCTCGGGTCTTCCCATTTCATGGCTTCGTGGGCGTCGTGCATCAGCACGTACAAGCGGTTCAGCTTCGGCGACACGGCCATCAGCTGCCAGCCACCCGGGGCCCAACCGGCTTTCTTTTCTTCGTCAGTGATCAGCGACCAGGACGGCAGGATTTTCGGTGCATCACCGGCGAAATCCACCGGGCGCACGGTGCCGGTCGTGGTGGTGAAGTAGTAGGTGTCGCCGACATTGACGGCGCGCTCGACCAGTTTTTCTGCGTTCGGATCAAAGAACGGCGTGCGGCTGCGCGCGGTTTCCTGGCCCTGATCGTTGAGGGTCACCACCTGCAGGCTGCCATCGCCGCACAGCGAGGCGAAGCGGCGGTTGCCGATTGGGTAGTTGAGCACGCAACCGGGGATGGCGATTTCCGTGGCAACGGCCTTGGCCTGGGTATCGACCACGGTCACCGACGTCGACGGGGTGAAGTTGTAGACGTAGACGAACTTGTCGTCGCCGCTTGGTTTGAGCGAGTAACGCTGGGTCAGCGACTCGGCACGCTTGTTCGGGATCAGCACTTCCCAGGCCGGCGACAGGGTCGAAGTATCCCAGGCAGTCAGCACGTCGGTGCGAGTACCGCGAGTACCGCGCGAATACCAGATATCGGCGGCGAAGAGGGTTTTCTTGTCATGGCTCAGGGCCGATGGTGCGGCGAAACCGGTCGGTACCATGCCGAGAATGCGTTTCTGGTCCGGATCGACAACGGTCACGCGGCCAGCCACGAAGCTGTCGAACTCGACGTCGACAACGAATGCGCGGTGAGCTTCGGGCGGGAACGCCAGAACGGTCTGGCCAATCGTACCGGCGGGCAGATCCGCACGGGCACTGTTCAAACCGAGTACAAGCAGGCTCAGGCCTAGCGCTGACTGTACGGAGATCCTGTTTGTTCGCATAAGGGGAACTTCCTGAATTGTTGGTAACGCGGATCGCGGATGCTTTGGCAGATTTTTACCGTTTGATTCTGCCTTGAGCGGCGACCGGGTGAATTGCGCTGCCTGCCAAGTGTTTGTGTGTCTGTGCCAGTGTCATGAAAGTGGCTGCACAAGCTGATAAGGCGGGGGGCAAAGGAGCATTTGTGGCGAGGGAGCTTGCTCCCGCTCGGCTGCGCAGCAGCCGCAAAACCTGCCAGCAAGGTGTGATTGGGGAAATTCAGGGGCCGCTTCGCGACCCAGCGGGAGCAAGCTCCCTCGCCACAGGGAATGTGTATGTCAAAAAGGGGGGTGTCAGACGAGGGGAAGGGAAAAGCTGAACACCGCGCCACACGGCTCCTGGTTTTGCGCCCAGATATCACCGCGGTGGCGGCCGATGATGTTCTTGCACAGCGCCAGCCCGATCCCGTTGCCGCTGACCTTGGACGAAAAGAAGCCGTCGAACAGTTTCTCTTGCGCCGCGGCCTGAATGCCTCGGCCGCTGTCTTCAATCCGCACCAGCGCCACGCCGTTGTCGGCACTGGCCTGAATGCGCAACAAGCGCCGCTCGGTCGGCAGGTCGGCCATTTCTTCGATGGCATTGAACGCCAGGTTGAGGATTACCTGGCCGATCAGCACTTTCTCGCAGCTCACACGGAGCGGCACGGGCGAGGGCACGATCTCCACGCGCACCAGGCTCGGATCGGCGCGCAGGCTGATGAAGTAGCGGGTTTCACGCAGCAGCTCGTTAAGGTCGACCAGTTCCTCCGATTGCTCAAGCTTGACCACGTAATCACGCACGCTCTTGATAATCACAGAGGCGTGCTCGATTTGCCGCACCGCATTCTGCAAACCCCAGGCCACGCCTTGGTCGGCATCGGCTGATTTGCTCAGGCGAATCACGGCCCCTTCAATAAAGTTACGGGTCGCCGCCAACGGCTGACTCAGTTCATGGGCGATGGCCACGGCCATTTCGCCCATGGCGTTGTAGCGCGCCAGGTATTCGATCTTCTGCTCGCTGACCCGCCGTGCTTCTTCTGCCTGCACCTGTTCAGTGACATCGCGGAACAACAGCAGGTGACCGACCAGATCGTCTTCGATCTCGATGTAGCGGCACGTTGCGTGATGCCAGCGCCACTGGCCGTCACGTCGCTGCAATTTATAGTGGACGCTGAACGGCGCGTGTTCCGGTGTCTCGTTGGCAAGCTGTTGCAGCAGGCGCCGGCGCGAAGCATCGTCGCACCAGGCCAGGAAGTTTTTACCCATCAACTCACGCACTTCACTGTTGAGCAGGAGCGCGCCGGAGTCGCTGATAAAACGGATATCGCCCTCTGGCCCGAGTACGGCCACGCCTTCGGCCAGGTCTTGCATGAAGGCCGTGAGTCGGCTTTCGAACCGTTTGAGGTCGCGCTTGACCTTGTCTTCCTTGGAGATGTCGCGGAACTGCACCATCAGTACATCGCGACCGTCCAGGTGCACCAGCGTCGCCACCGCCTCGGACAGAATCTCCACGCCTTGCTTGGACCGATAGCACCACTCGATGGCCCGTTGGCCCGTGCGCGCGGCGCCTTCCAGCCAGCGGAGACCCACTGAACGGCGGTACTTGGGTGCGTTGCGAGTCATGTCCGGGGCTTTGAGCGGCGTCAGTTCTTCCAGGGTGAAGCCCAGCGCCGCCAGGGCGGCAGCGTTGGCCCAGAGAATTTCCTTGGTGTGCGCATCGTGAAGAATGATGCACAGCGGCATGGCTTCGATCAGCGCATAAAAGTCGTTCGGTTTTGGCAAATACATCGCACAGCCCTTGGCGGCAGAGGGGTCCGACCGGTGAAGTCAGAAGTATGGCTTTTTATACCCGCTCGCGCATGGGGATGCGCTCAGAGGTAACCGGCGTCGAACTAGGGGTTTTCTTTAGCCGGGGGGCTGCACGCACCAATAGTTGCGGCCGGACTCGGTTTTTACACTGGACCGCAATGCAAAGGCTACGAAACGGCTACCTGTAGGAGCGAGCTTGCTCGCGATGGACGTCAACGAAAACGCGTCCTGTCTGAATGACCGCGTTGTTCAGACTTTTTCGCGAGCGAGCTCGCTCCTACAGAAGATACCGGTTCAGCCCACTAACAATAATCAAAACGGAGAATGCCCCATGCTGCGTTCAGCGGTTGCGCAACAAGACGCACTGATTGGCGTTGACGAGAATGTCGTCGACAGCCAAGCCTTTGCGCAGGTACTGGAAGAAGTTCGCCAGCGTCGCAATGAATTCGACGAAGGTTCCCACGTACCGCGGGACATGATCGAGCGTTTCAAGCAGGTCGGCATCTATCGCGCCGCCACGCCGAAATGCTTCGGCGGTGACGCCCTGGCACCGGCACTGTTCCTGGAAATGATCGAACGCATCTCCGAAGCCGACGGCTCGGCAGGCTGGGTGGCCAGCTTCGGCAGCGCCGGAGTTTATCTCGCCGCCTTGCCACGGGAAACCCTGGCTGAGCTCTACGCCGAAAGCCCTGATCTCGTATTCGCTGGCGGCCTGTTCCCCTTGCAACCGGCCGAGGCCGTAGAAGGCGGCTATCAGGTCAATGGCACCTGGAAATTCGCCAGCGGCTGCAAAGGCGCGGACCTGTTGGGCGTTGGCATCGGCGCTGCCGGCGGCAAGCCACGCACCGCAGTGTTTCGTCCGGCGCAGGTCGACATCGTCGAGAACTGGGAAGTGGTCGGCCTCAAAGGCACCGGCAGCCATGACTTGCGCGTGACCGATCAACACGTTGATGAGCGCTGGACCTTCATCCGTGGCGGTGCCTCGACCATCGACGAACCGCTGTTCCGCTACCCGTCGATCGCCTACGCCGCGCAAGTGCTGGCAGTGGTCAACCTCGGCCTGGCCCGTGCGGCCCTCGACGAAATCAGCCGTATGGCTGGCGGCAGCGGCATTACCGGCGCGCCGAAATTGTCCGACCGCGCCTACGTGCGCATCGAGATCGCCAAGGCTGAAGCCAAGCTCAGCGCCGCACGCGGTTTCTTCTACAACGCCACCGAACAGGTGTGGAACTCGATCGTTGCCGGCAACCCGGTCACGCCAGAGCAGACCAGCCTGTTGCGCCTGTCTGCGATTCACGTGTCCCAGGCCGGTGCCGAAGTCGTGCAAAGCGCCTACAGCCTGGCGGGCACCACCGCCATTTACCTGCGCCATCCGCTGCAACGCTACCTGCGCGACTCGATGGTGGTGACCCAGCACGCGTTCCTCAGCGAAGGCCTGTACGACGGCGCCGGCTCGGTGTTCCTCGGCGTCCAGCCGTTCCCGGGCTACATCTGAACCCTATTCATTTTTCACTTTTTCAAGGATCAACAGCATGTCCCAAGCTACCCAGGAACCGTTGCGCGTCGTCTTCTGCATCGGCATCACCCAGAATTTTTTCGACCTGCCTACCGGCGAAGGCTTGAGCGTGTGGAAAGGCTTCAGCCAGATGATGGGCGATCTCGGCGCGATGCCCGGCATTAACGTGCTCGGCGCGATGGACGACGACCGTCTGATGGTCGGCCCGTCCACCACCTCGCCGTGGACCGTGTACATCATGGCCGACGTTGACTGCCACCAGTCGGTGATCGACGCCTGCAACCTGTTCCGCACCACGCCGGTCGGCCAGTACAGCCTGTGGCGCTACGCCAAGATCGAAGCGCGCATCGGTCGCCCGCTGACCATTCCTGATGCGGCCAAGGTGTAAGCCATGAACGAGGCCTTGCTGCAGCGTCTGGCGACGCTTGAAGGGGAGAGTGCCGTGCGCCGCTTGATGGCGTGCTACATGGACCTGTGCGACGTGCCGCGGGCGGCGATTCATCAAAGCCAGTTGGCGCAGTTGTTCACCGAAGATGCGATCTGGGAAGGCCTCGGCACCCAGACCGCACAGACCTTCGGTCAGCATCAAGGGCGTGAAGCAGTGGCGGCGTTTGTCGGTGGTTACCTGCCGCCGTCCGACCACTTCAAGCTGAACCTGCATTACCTCACCAGCGAATCGATTGTGGTCGACGGCAAGGCTGCGCAAGGGCAATGGATCATGCAGCAGGTTTCCACTTACGCCGATGGACGCAACGAGTTGTTCGGCACCCGCCTGAACATCGATTTTCGTTGTGTCGACGGCGTCTGGCTGATCGCGCATTTCCGTACGCAGCGTCTGTTCAATACGGAGTTGAGCGCATGAGTACGTTCATCAGCGAATTCCTCCTCGGTGGCAATGGCAAACGCGTTGCGATCAAGGATTCCATCGACATCGCCGGTTATCCGACCCGTTCGGGCAGCCGTGCGTTTGCCGATGCACCGGCCGCGACGAAAAACGCCGAAGTGGTTGATGCGATCCTCGACGCTGGCTGGCAGATCGTCGGCAAGACCAACCTGCATGAACTGGCGTTCGGCGTCACCGGCATCAACGACTTCACCGGTACGCCGATCAACCCGCAAGCACCGGATCGCGTGCCGGGTGGTTCGTCCAGCGGTTCGGCTGCGGCGGTCGCGGCGGGCTTGGCAGACATCGCCATCGGCACCGACACCGGTGGTTCGGTGCGGGTGCCGGCGGCGTGCTGTGGGATTGCCGGGCTGAAGCCGACTTATGGCCGTGTCAGCCGTGTCGGTGCCCATCCATTGGAATCGAGCCTCGATTGCGTCGGTCCGTTCGCCAGATCCATGGGCGACCTGATTGCCGCGATGCAGGTGATTTGCCCGGGCTTTGAAATGCAGGGCCTGCCGGGTGCCGGTGCCAAGGTCGCCTTTCTGGACGTGGGCTGCGACCCGCACCTGCAAGCTTGCCTGGGTGCCGCCGCCGACCGCGCCGGATGGCGTCGCGGCAACCTGCATCTAAGCGAGTTCGAAGCAGCGTTCGCCGCCGGCCTGACCGTGATCAATTTTGAAAACTGGGCGGCCTTCGGTCACCTGACCGGTAAAGGCTTGATCGGCGCGGATGTGGAAACACGTTTGCTGGCGGCCGGCCGTACCACCCGCGAAGACCTGGCCCAGGCCGAAGCCGTGCGCACAGCGTTCACCCAACAAGTGGATGCGGCGCTGGAAGACTTTGCGGTGTTGCTGCTGCCGACGATGCCGACCCTGCCGCCGACCCTCAGCGAGGCCCGCGCCGGTAGCAAAGCCGTGGCCGGCATGACCCCGCTGGTGCGGCCATTCAACCTCAGCGGTCATCCGGCCCTGACGGTGCCGGTGGAACTCGATTGCGGCGGATTGAACGTCGGCCTGCAAATCGTTGGCCGTAAAGGTCAGGACGAACTCGTCTGCGCCTTCGGTGCGCAGCTGCAACTCAGCATGGCCGGTCAACGACCGGCTGCTAAAACCAAATCATAAAAAGAAGCCATGAGGAGAACCGCATGAGCACTCATGAATATCAGCTGATCGCATCGTCGAAAAGCCCCGAAGACCTGGTCCAGCATGACCGCGTCGACGTCTCGCTGTACAACGACCCGGCGCTGTTCGAAGTCGAGCTGGACAAGATTTTCTACCGCACCTGGGTGTGGGTTGCCCACGAAAGCGAAGTGCGCAACAGCGGCGACTTCAAGACCGCCATGATCGGCCGTCGCCCGGTGATCGTCGTGCGCGACAAGAAGAACAACATCAACGTGCTGGAAAACCGTTGCCGTCACCGTGGCGCCACCGTGTGCGAGAAGCACAAGGGCAACGCCACCGGTTTCACCTGCCCGTACCACAGCTGGTCCTATGGCCTGGACGGCAAGCTGCGTGCGTTGCCGTATCCGGATGGCTACGAAGGCATCCTGGAGAAATCCGAGTTGCCGCTGACCAGCCTGCGCGTCGAAAGCTACGCCGGCATGGTCTTCGCCAGCTACAACGACGACATCGAACCGCTGGAAGACTTCCTCGGCGGCGCGAAACACTGGATGGACCTGTTCATGAAACAGGGCGCCGGTTACCCGATCAAGACCCAGGGCGAACACAAGTTCAGCTTCAAGGGCAACTGGAAGATCCAGTTGGAAAACACCACCGACGGTTACCACTTCCCGATCGTGCACAAGTCGTTCATGTCGTCGGTGGATGAAGAAACCTCGGAAATGCTCTCGTTCATGACCGACGAACAAGCCGTGACCCACTCCCTGGGCAACGGCCACAGCGTGATGGTCATGGTGCCTGAGCACGTCGATCTCGATCACGACGACGGCACCGAACAGTTGCAGGAGCGTTTCGCACACGTCACTGAAGAACTGTCGAAAACCCTGCCGGCCGATCAGGTCCGTCGCATCGTGCGCTCGCTGCACGGCGCCGGTTTCAACCTGAACCTGTTCCCGAACGTGGCGATGTCGATGTCGTTCTTCCGCGTACTGCGCCCGGTGTCGGTCACCGAAACCGAGATCCGTCACGTGGCGCTCGGCATGGACGGCGGCCCGGAAATCGCCAACCGCGAACGCATGCGCATCCACGAACACTTCCAGGGCCCGTTCGGTTTCGGCAGCCCTGACGATGCCGAAGCCTGGGACCGCGTACAGCGCGGCTCGTATGCCGGCGTCAACGCACCAATCCTGGTCAACCGCGGCCTGAACCGCGAAATCACCGCTGAAAACGGCGACAAGGTCAGCCACGCCACCGACGAAGGCGGCATGCGCGGTGCCTACGACATGTGGAAAAGGATGATGAGCCAATGAGCAATCAAGACACCCTGAACGGTTTTTCCGGCCAGTTGGCCCAGGCCATCGAATTCATCTGGCGCGAAGCCGAACTGCTCGACCACAAGAACTACGCCGAATGGGCGACCTTGTGGAGCGAAAGCGGCAAGTACATCGTGCCGATCGACCCGGACACCGAAGATTTCGAAGCGACCCTGAACTACGCCTACGACGATGCGCGCATGCGTGATCTGCGCATCGAACGCCTGACCGCCGGCTACTCGCCGTCGGCCGTCGACGCGGCGAAGACCATTCGCACCATCTCGCGTTTCCGCCTGGTGGAAGCGGCGGGCGACATCGTCGAAGTCAACTCGGCGCAGGTGCTGTACGCCTACAAGCGCGGCGTGCACACGCCGTTCGTGGCCGACTTGAACCACCGCATTCGCTTCACCTATGGCGTGCCGACCCTGGAGCGCAAAGTGGTGCGGCTGATCAACTCCACGGACAGCCTGAGCGCGCTCGGCTTCCTTTTGTGAGGACAACATCATGAGTCGAGTAGCCCTTGTAACGGGTGCCTCGCGCGGACTGGGCGAGTGCATCGCCCGTCGTCTGCACGCAGCGGGTTATCGCGTCGGCCTGGCGGATGTGCGCCTCGATGGCGTGCAGCAACTGGCCGCCGAACTGGATGGCAGCGGCGCTACCGCTGTCGCCATCGAGCTGGATGTGCGCAGCAAAGCCGACTTCCAGCGTGCTCGCGACCTGCTCACTGAGCAGTGGGGCGGCACCGACATTCTGGTGAACAACGCCGGTGTGTCGAAAGTCGCGGCGCTGATGGACATCACGCCGGAAGAGTTCGACGAGTCGATGGCGATCAACCTGCGCGGCACTTTTGTCGCCTGCCAGGTGTTCGGCGCGCACTTTGCCGAGCGTGGCTTCGGTCGCATCGTCAACATCGCGTCGCTGGCCGGGCAGAACGGCGGCACCGCCACCGGCGCGCATTACGCGGCGGCCAAGGGTGGCGTGGCAACGTTGACCAAGGTCTTCGCCCGCGAGCTGACACCGCAAGGGGTGACGGTCAACAGCATCTCCCCAGGTCCGCTGGATTTGCCGATAGTGCGTGAAAGTGTGGCCCCGGAGCGTCTGGAACAGATCCTGAAAATGATCCCGTCCGGCACCCTCGGTGACCCGACGTTCATCGCCGACAGCGTATTGCTGCTGATCGCCGACAACGCGAACTCCGTAAGCGGCGCGTGCCTGGACGTCAACGGCGGCTTGTTCATGCGCTGACAGCAGATTTTATGGCAGGACAAATAACCCTGTAGGAGCCGGCTTGCCGGCGATGGCGCCCGGACTGGCGATGCAGTAATCAAGACCGCCATCGCCGGCAAGCCAGCTCCTACAAGGGCCCGGGATGAGTGAGATTTGTGGCAGATGGGCCCTCTGTAGGAGCCGGCTTGCCGGCGATGGCGCCCGGATTGGCGATGCAGTAATCAAGACCGCCATCGCTGGCAAGCCAGCTCCTACAAGGGCCCGGGATGAGTGAGATTTGTGGCAGATGGGCCCTCTGTAGGAGCCGGCTTGCTGGCGATGGCACCCGGATTGGCGATGCAGTAATCAAGACCGCCATCGCCGGCAAGCCAGCTCCTACAGGGGGCTGTGTTAAACGAAAAATTTGTATTCAGGTGATGCCATGATGAAGGTGAAAATCGAAAGGATCGTCGACGAAGCGCTGGATATCCGTTCCTTTCGCCTCGTGCGCAGTGACGGCCAGCCGCTCGACACCTATGAACCGGGTGCCCACGTCGACCTGACCGGGCCGACCGGGGTGACCCGCCAGTATTCGCTGTGCAGCCCGCCACAGGATCGCCGCGCCTATCTGGTGGCGGTGAAGAAAGAAGCGCAGTCGCGGGGTGGCTCGCTGGCCTTGCACGAGCAAGTGGAAGAGGGCATGGAGCTGGAAATGGGTGCACCGCGCAACCTGTTCCGTCTCGATGAAACGGCCAGCGAGCACGTGCTGTTCGCCGCCGGTATCGGCGTCACGCCGCTGCTGAGCATGGCCTACAAACTGGCGGAAAGCGGCCAACCGTATCGCCTGCACTATTTCGCCCGCTCGGCGCAGTACGCGGCGTTTACCGAACTGTTGGCGACGAACTTCGCGGATAACGTAGAGTTTCACTACGGCGTGGAACCTGCCGATCTGGACGGCGCATTGAGCGAATGCCTGAACCGCGCCAATGCGGCGGCCCACGTCTACACCTGCGGCCCGGCACCGTTCATGAACAAAGTGGTGGAAGTGGCGTCCCGCAGTCGCTCGGATGATGCCATTCACCTTGAGCACTTCGCTGCAGACCCGGCCGCCAACAGCGCCCCGGCCGGCACGTTCGAAGTCGAACTGGCCAGTTCCGGCGTGGTGCTGCAAGTACCGGCCAACACCAGCCTGGTCGACGTGTTGCAGGCCCATGGCTGCGACATCGACACCGAGTGCCGCGAAGGTATCTGTGGCACCTGCATCGTCGAGGTGCTGGACGGTTTGCCGGAGCACCGCGACAACTGTTTGTCGAACAAGGAAAAGGCCTCCAACAAGCAGATTTGCGCGTGTGTATCACGGGCGCTTTCCGCTCGTCTGGTACTGGACCTTTAAACCGAAAGTTCACTGGAAAGCTTGGGCCGGAGCCTGTTGAATGGGCGCCCGGCGGCCGTCGAGGGAGGAGATGGCTACAGAAATAACCGTTTTGACGAACCGCTCGATGAAGCGGTCGAAAAATAACAACAAAAACGTGAGGCTTTGCGGACATGATTACAGCATCGACGGTGCGCAACGAGGCGTTCGAAAGTTGGTTGAGCCAGGTGAACCAGGCCTGTGGGCGTTTCGATGCCCGGGCGCTGGATACTGATTTCTATGGCGAACTGGCGGAGTTTCGCAGCGGTGCGATCAACCTGAGTGTGGTCGACATGGCGCACGTGCATTTGTATCGCACCAGCAAGGACGTCAGCACTAGCAGCGACGGCCACTATTACGCGGTGTTCCAGTTGCGCGGCAGCTCGCACCTGGAGCAGGGCGACAACCGCACGCAACTGGGCTGCGGCGACATCGCCCTGATCGACGCCAGCCGTCCGAGCGACATGATCTACAACGACGATTGCCGGCAGCTGTCATTGATTCTGCCGCGCCAGGTGGTCGAGCGTGGGTCGCATTTCAATGCGGTCAATTGCGCCACGCGCATCGCGGCCAATACTCCCTTGGCGGCCATGGCCAACAAGCTGGTGCTGGACACCCGCCAGCAGGAAGGCCTGGACATGCAGGAAAGCGAAGCGGTACTCGATGCGCTCGCCAGCCTGTTGCTGCCGGGCATCAGCTCCCGTGACTGTGGTGCCGACGCCCATGAGCGGCAATTTCGCAAGATCATCGCCTTCATCGATGCGCACCTCAGCGACGAAGAACTGTGCCCTGAGCTGATCGCCCGTGAAGTGGGGATATCCGTGCGCGGCCTGTACCGGATGTTCTCCAAGCGCGGGTTGGTGGTGGCGCAATACATCAAGCACCGCCGCCTGGATTTCTGCGCCGAAAACCTGCGCCGCGCCGATGTCGAGCAGAAGCTCTCGGCACTGTGTTATGCCTGGGGTTTCTCGGATTCGAGCTACTTCTCGTCGGCCTTCAAATCGCGCTTCGGCGTGTCACCGGGCGCTTATCGCAAGCGCTACAGTCAGATCTGACACCGCAGCTCCTACAGGGACCTCTAGCGAACACAAAACCACTGTAGGAGCTAGCTTGCTAGCGATGGCGGCCTCACGGCCGCCACAAATCCCTCAATGCCGCACCGGCTCATCCACCGGCAAATGCAGCACTTCGCGCACCAGCATGGCGATGCTGCTCACGCCCATCTTTTCCTTGATCTTGGTGCGATGCACGTCAACGGTCTTCACGCTGATGTTCAGCTCGCGGGCAATCACCTTGCTCGCCTTGCCATCGATCACCAGCATCAACACTTCACGCTCACGGCTGGTCAATAGCGCCAGCTTGCCTTGCAGGTTCTGACGCTGTTGCTGATCCGCCTGGGCGTGCACGGCGGTCTTCAGCGCGGCCTGGATGCGGTCGATCATCTGCTGCGGGTTGTAGGGCTTCTCGACGAAATCCAGCGCGCCGTTTTTCATCGCCGCGACCGACATCGGAATGTCGCCATGGGCAGACACGAAAATGGTCGGCAAGGTGCTGCCGCGCTGGTTGAGGATTTCCTGCAACTGAAAGCCGCTGGTTTCCGGCATGCGCACGTCGAGCACCAGGCAGGCGGGCTGCTTGGGGTCGTATTGGCTGAGGAACTCTTCGGCGCCGGCAAAGCATTGCGCCTGCACACTGACAGACTCCAGCAACCACGCCAGGGAAGTGCGCAGGTCTTTGTCGTCGTCAACGATATAAACAATCGGTTTACGGGTTTCCATCGGGGCTGCCACGTATGTTTTTCTAATTATTGTTTTCGCACGCGAGCGTGCGGCACGCATTGGCTCAACTTTCTGTAGCCAGTCTGCAGAATACCCACTGTGGCCGGCCCTTGCGATAAAGAAACCACCTAGTCGACTAGCGGAAACCCAACCTCACCATGGGGATCGTCAGAATAGTTGCGCCGCGTCCGCAGCCTTAGTCTTGTTCCATCACCTACGGGCCGCAAGACAGCGGTCCTCCTGAAGGAAGGGGCATCGACATGGCCGACCTGAGCCAGCAGCAAATCGACTTTCGCAACGCCATGGCGCAGCTGCCTGCTGCGGTGAACATCATCACCACCAACGGCCCTGGCGGTCGTTGCGGCATCACCGCCAGCGCCGTGTGCTCGGTGACCGACTCGCCGCCCACCGTGCTGGTGTGCGTCAACCGCAACAGCGCCACCCACGACGTGTTCCGCACCAACGGCCACCTGTGCATCAACGTGCTGTGTGGCGAGCAGGAAGAGCTGGCGCGTCATTTCGCCGGCATGACCAAAGTGCCGATGGACGAACGCTTCGCCTGGGACCTGTGGGACGACGGCGCCGCCGATGTGCCGGTGCTGCGTGATGCTCTGGTGCAGCTCGAAGGGCGGATCAGCGAGTGCAAGGAAGTGGGTTCGCATTCGGTGATGTTCGTGGAACTGACGAAAGTGGGCGTGCGCGAACCGCGTGACAGCCTGGTGTATTTCAACCGGTTGTTTCATCGCGTTGAGCATGCCGGAGCACATTGCTGAACCCGGCAGCCTCCAGCGCTTGAAACCGCCATCGCCGGCAAGCCGGCTCCTGCAAGGGATGTGTGGATGGCGGAGGACGGGTACACACCGAATCCTGTGGAAGCTGGCTTGCCGGCGATGAGGCCCTTGGCCGCGGTCAGTTACTTTGCGGTGATTACCGACAACTTGGTGATGCCCGCGCGTTCGATGGACGCCATCGTCCGTGCGACTTCGCCATAGTTCACCCCGTTGTCAGCCTGCAACTGCACGCGGACCTCGGCGTCTTTGGCCTTGGCGGCCTTGAGGCTGGTCTCAAGCAGGTCAGGCTGCACTTCGTCCTTGTTGATGAACAACTTGCCTTTGTCATCGATGCTCACCACCAACGGGTCCTTTTGCTCGACCGGCGCCACCGACTCGGTTTTCGGCAGGTTGATCGGTATCGCATTGGTCAGCAGTGGCGCGGTGACGATGAACACAACCAGCAGCACCAACATCACGTCCACCAGCGGCGTGACGTTGATTTCGCTGAGCACCTCGTCATTGTCCTGGGTAGAAAACGCCATCTCAGGATGCCTCCTTGACTTTCTGACCAGCATTGCTGGCACCGGACTTGCCCGCCACAGGGCTTAGCAACACGCGAAAGGCGTGTTTCTGCGCCAGGCTATAGAAGTCATGGGCGAAGTCGTCCAGGTCCGCCGCCGCCAACTTCAGGCGACGCAAAAAGTAGTTGTAGACCAGCACGGCCGGTACGGCGACGGCGATCCCCACGCCGGTCGCGACCAGCGCGGCGCCGATCGGGCCGGCCACCGTTTCGAGGCTGGCCGAGCCCGCGGCACTGATGCCTTTCAACGCCGACATGATTCCCCAAACGGTGCCGAACAGGCCGATAAAGGGCGAGGTGCTGCCGATGCTGGCGAGAATGGCCAGCCCGGTTTCCAGTGAGCGCCGCTCGCGCACGATCTGCTGGCGCAAGGCGCGCTCAAGGCGGTCCTGATGATTGATCGACTGGCTCAGATCGGCGCCTGGGCTGTCGCTGAACTGGATGGCGTTGTAGCCGGCCAAGGCCACGCGGGCCGCCGAGCCGGGCAGGTTGTTGGCGTACTCGGCTGCCGACTCGAGGCTCGAGGCCGCCCAGAATTGCTTGTGGAATTTTCGATCCTGGGCCTTCAGGCGCACAAACTGCAGCCCTTTGAGCAACGCAAGGCCCCAAGTGGCGATGGAGAAGAGGATCAACAGCCAGATCACGGCGTGTTCGATAGATTCAAAAGGCGAGCTGAGCAGGTTCATGGTCGGTGTTCTCTGATATCGGTTGCTTGAGTGGCGGTGCTCCTTTTGTGGGGTGGCCCGCGGCTGCCTGGGTGTTCAGGGGGGTGCTACTTGATCTTGAAGTCGATGGGCACGCTGACCCAACCGTCCTGGGCGACGTCGCCTTGTTTGGCCGGCACAAAACTCCAGCGCTTCACGGCGGCCAGTGCGGCGGTGTCGAGCGAGTCGCGGCCACTGCTTTTCTGCAGCTGGATTTCACCGGGCTTGCCGCTGGACAACACATGCACACGCAACACCACCGTGCCTTCCCAACCGCGACGCATTGCCTGCGATGGATATTCCGGTGCCGGGTTGTGCAGGTAACCGGCGTTGGCCGACGCCGGGGTGACGGGCTGTGGTGCAGGCGGCGCCGCGGGTGCGGGCACTGCGGCCACCGGTGGTGGTGCAACAGGCGCGGGAGGCTGCGGCGTGACGGGTTTGGCAACCGGCTTGGGCGCGGGCTTGACCACAGGCTTGGGCTTGGGGATCGGCTTGGGCGGTGGCGGTTTGACGGCCAGTTCATCTTCCACCGGCGGTGGCGGCTCGACCACCGGTTGCGGTGCCGGCTGGGGGGGTGGCGGTTGCACCACGGGCGGTGCCGGTTGCGAAAATTCAATGGTCATCGGCGGTATTTCCGGTGGCACCACCGGCAGGACCAGCGGCGGCGCCTGGTTGACCCAGACAATCACCGCGCCATGCAGCACCAGCGCCAGCGCCCCCAACAGGACCGCTTCCCGACGACGCAACACGCGTTTCGGGGCGCGTTGCAGGCGTGACAGTGCCAGGGGCTCGCGAAATACCCGGCCAAGGTTCAGCAGTTCACCCAGGGCCGGACCCTGGAATACCTGCGGCAGACTGGCGGGGCTTTGGACATTGCCCATGTGTTTACTCCTGTGCATCTTCAGTATTTTCCATGCTGCAACGGACCGGTCCGGTGCTTAATGCCCCACGAGTTCTTCCAGCAGTTGTTCCTTGTAGCCTTGCAGCACAGTTGAAGCGCGATCCCGCGGATGGGGCAGGTCAACCCTGATTTCGTGCTTGATCCGTCCCGGGTGGGCGTCCATGACGATCACCCGGTCACCCAGGTACAGCGCTTCTTCGATGTCGTGGGTGACCATGATCACGGTGCAGCGTTGCTGCACCCAGATGCGTTGCAACTCGTGTTGCAGGCGTATCCGGGTCAACGCATCGAGCGCGCCGAGCGGTTCGTCGAGCAGCAATACTTTCGGTTTGTTGATCAGCGCGCGGGCAATGGCTGCGCGTTGCGCCATGCCGCCGGAGAGCTGGTGCGGGTAGGCGTTTTCAAAGCCTTCCAGATTCACCAGCGCAATGTGTTCCGCCACCAACCGGTTTTTTTCCGCAGGCGACAGCGGATGGTTTTTCAACGCCAGGGCGATGTTCTGGCTCAGGGTCATCCACGGAAACAAGCGGTGATCCTGAAACACGATGCCACGCTCCAGGCTGGTGGCCACGACCCGTTTGCCGTCGAGCAGCATGTCGCCTGCATAGTCGGCTTCCAGCCCGACGATCAGACGCAGCAGGGTGGATTTGCCGCAACCGCTGGCGCCGACGATGCTGACGAACTCGCCGGGACGCACGTCGAGGTTGATGTTTTCAAGCACCGGCAGAGGCTTGCCTTCGATCCGGTAAACCTTGCTCAGGCCGCGGATCTGCAGCGCACCGGACTGCAAGGAAGTGCTGTGTAGCGGGGCATGTTGGGCAATAGCGTTCATGGAGTGGCCTTTCAACGAATGTTGCGCCAGCGCAGCAATTGGCGGCTCAGGAGGGTGAATAGCAGGGTCATCAGGTAACCGCACAGCCCGATGCACAACACGCTGAGGACAATGACTTCCATGCGTGAACCGGCTTCTGCGTTCATCATCAGGTTGCCCAGGCCAGCGCCGGAGGACAGGAACAATTCGCTGCCCACGGCGGTGACCCAGGCAAACGCAAGGGCTTGCAGTACACCTGTGGCAATGCTTGGCAGCGCTGCGGGCAACAGCACATGACGCAAGCGTTGCCACCGGGTCAGCACCAGCACCTGACCGACTTCGCGGTATCGCACCTCGACATGGCTGAAGCCCTGATAGGTGTTGAGGACCATGGGGTAGAACGCGGCAAGACTGACGATCAACACCTTGGAGAACTCGCCGTTGCCGAACCACATGGCGATCAGCGGAATCCAGCCGAGCATCGGCACCTGTCGGATTGAATGGAACAATGGCCCGATCAACCGATTGGCCACTGCTGACAGCGCCATCAGCACCCCCAGCAACACGCCGAAGAAGATGCCCAGGGCCAAACCGGTGCTGGTGCGAGCCAGGCTGGCCAACAGATTGACCAACAACTCGCCATTGGCCAGCAGTTCGATCAAGGCCGAGCCAATGGCTGACAACGGGACAAAGGCGTAAGCCCCGGCGGCGCCCTGGCGTGACAGATACTCCCAGGCGCCGATCAACAACAGGGGCAGCAGCAAGCCGCGGGAATTGGCAAGTAGTCGAGACATCAGCGGCTCCTAGCGAGTCTGCCAGCGGAACATCCGCTGTTCGAGTTGACGAAAACTGAAGTCGAGTACGAAGCCGATCACACCCGTAACGACCACACCGACCATCACCACATCGATGCGTAGCATTTGCCGGCTCATTTCAATCATCTGCCCCAGGCCACTGTCGGCGGCGAGCAACTCGGTGGCCACCAACACCACCCAGGCACGGGTGAGGCTGATACGGAATCCGGTGATGATCGGTGGCGCGGCGGCAGGCAAGGCAATCTCGCGGACGAACGTCGGCCAGCGCAGTCGATACACGTCAGCCACCTCGAAGTAGCTGCGCGGAATGGCTTTGACGCCTTCGCTGGCAGCCAGTGCCACCGGGAAGAAGGCGGTTTTGGCGACGATGATGATCTTGAAGGTTTCATCGATACCGAACAGCAGCACGAACATTGGGATCAAGGCGATGCTGGGAATCTGGCGCAGGGTATGGAACAACGGCGAGCAGTAGTTCTCGACGTTTTTCGAGAGGGCCATCAGCACCCCGAAAGCCAGGCCTGACAACGAGCCGATAGCGAATCCCAGTCCAAGGCGCGACAGGCTGTTGAGCAGGTGTTCGAGCAACTCGCCACTGACCGACAGGTCTTTGAAGGTTTGCCATACCTGTGCAGGAGGGACCAGCAGGTTGCGCGGGAAAATTCCGGCCTCGGCCACCACTGCCCACAGCAACAGCAGAGCAGCAGGGGAGATGAGCCAGGTCAGGGAGGACAACAGACGTTGGGTACGCATGGCAGGTCTTATTTCGGCGAAGTACCGAAGGGGTATCGCAAGAGCTGTGCCAGCCGCGACGGGTCAGGCAATACATCCTTGCAGGAGCCGGCTTGCTGGCGATAGCTGCGGTGCAAACACCACAAATCGTGCGGTCCGCCATCGCCAGCAAGCCGGCTCCTACAATGGCAATGGTGCTTCATCAGCAGTCGTTGCTGCCCCAGCAACACCTCGCCAGCAGTTTCGTCAGAAGTCGTAACTGACGCTGGTGTAGTAGAACGCGCCCTGGGCACCCTCAGGGCTGGTGATCGAGTACTTCGGTACGCCATACAACTGCGTACCGTCAGCCTTGTCCGGGTGGGTGTCGAACAGGTTGATCGCGCCCAGCGAAACCTTCAGGGTTTTGTTGAAGGTGTAGGACAGGTCCAGGTCGGTTACCCATTGCGGGCTATAGGTCTGGTCCAGGTTCGGATTGGTGGCGTTGAGGCTTTTCCATTCGCCATACCGGCGCTGAGCCACGGTTATGCCCCAACCCTCATACAGCCAGTTGGCACTGAGGATCAATTTGGAGTCTGGCGTGCCGTCTTCGATCAGGCCCTGGGTAGTGCGCCCGACAATCTGCGAGCCCTTGATGTTGCCGACATCACGCAGTGCGGTGATTTTGGTGTTGTTCTGGCTCACGCCGGCGTTGAGGTTCAGGCGTCCGAATTGCTGCAAGTCCAGCTGATAGTTGCCGGCCAGTTCGACACCATCGGTGCGGGTGTCGGCGACGTTGGTGTAGAACGCGGCACTCTGAATGTTCGAGTAAGGCGTGCCGGCGAAAATCGGCGAGACCACCGATGCGGGCAACTGGTCGGACAGGGTGATGCGGTTGTCGATATCGATACGGTAGGCATCCAGCGTCACCGACGCGTTGGCCAGCGGGCGCCAGACCAGGCCCAGCGAGTAGCTGGTGGACTCTTCCGGCTTCAGCGAGGTACCGCCCAACAACGCGGCTTCCGGGCTGTCGGCGCGCAGCGTGCGTTGCTGCACCTCGACGTAATTGCCACTGCCGGGCGGTTGCTCGACCACCTGCACGCTGAACGAGGACAAGCCGCTCTGCACCAGTGACGGCGCGCGATAGCCGGTGCTGGCAGTGGCCCTGGCGGCAATCTGCGGGGTGAAGTCATATCGCAGCGACAGTTTGCCGTTGGTGGTGTCGCCGAAGTCCGAGTAGTGCTCGGTACGCACCGCGACGCCGGCCTGGAATTTCTCGGTGACCTGACCTTCGATATCGACGTAGGCGCCCAGTACATTGCGGTCCAGTGACGCGGCGTCGACCTGGGTAATGCCCGAGTAGTAACCCGGAATGCGGCGACGGGTGATCGGGTCGACGGTGTTGAACAGCGGCCCGTTCTGCCAACCTGCGGCTTCGCCCGCGCTGAGCTCGTAGTTCTCCTCGCGCCAGGCCAGGCCGGCGGAGAGGGTCAGGGGTTTGAACAACAGGTCGGTGGGGAAGTCCCGCACCCAGTCCAGGGTCGCGTTGGTCTGATCGGCCTCACGTTCACCGGTGTAGATTTTCTCCGGGCTGGTGACGCCCCAGCTGGGGTTGATGGCGTTGCGGTCGGTGGAATCCAGGGTGTTGTCGCCGTGGTTGATGGCGAAGTCGAACTTGCCCAGTTGTTCGGTTTCGTAGCGTACGCCACCGGTCAACGCATAGTCTTCGAGCGAGTAGCGGGTGACCGGCAGGCGGCCGTCCGGGTAGCGCTGCAACGCGGTGCTGCCGTAGTTGTTGCGCAGCGTCGTGGGCGGGTCGAAGAAGCCTTCGGCATCGGTGTTTTTATGCGAGTAGGTGGCGAACCCGTAGGCGGTCAGGCCGTCGCCAATGCCGACTTCACTGTTGGCGGCGAAGTTGTATTGGTCCGACACATTGCCCGAGCCCCAGCGCCAGGTGCGGTAGCGGTTGTTCTGCTCGCGGGGTGTGTTGATGCTGGTGGAACCGGGATAAAAGATCCGGTTGTCCGGGTTGGTGTCGCTGGCCGGGTCCTGGCTGCCAGCGTCGAAACTCAGGGTCAGGAAGCCGTCGTTGGGCAGGGCCAGGCCTTTCCAGCCACTGAGTTTGCGCTGGATGCCATCGCCCTTGTCGTAGCCGCCGAAGCGATAGCCGAGGTTGCCGCCGTCGTCTTTCTCCTTGAGCACGATGTTGATCACCCCGGCGATGGCGTCGGAGCCGTACTGGGCCGCAGCGCCGTCACGCAGGATCTCCACGCGCTGGATTGAACTCAGGGGGATCAGGCTCAAATCGACGGCAGCCGCACCACGCCCATTCACCAGGCTTTGGCGAGTGACGTTGGCGCTGGTATGACGGCGCTTGCCGTTGACCAGCACCAACACCTGGTCGGAAGCCAGGCCGCGCAGCGATGCGCCTTGGGCGATGGAGCCGGCAAATGCACCTTGCGGCGATTGCGGGTAGGTGAACGAAGGCGACAGGGCGGTGAGGGCGCCGGACAGGTCACTGGCACCGGTTTCTTCAAGTTGTTTGCTGGTGAGCACATCAATCGGTGCGGCGCTTTCCAGAGCGGTGACATCACTGCGCCGCGTGCCGAGTACTACCACGGTGTCCAGGTGTTCGCTGCTTGCGGCGGGTTGGGTTTCGGCAGCAACGACGGGTATGGCAAAGCTGCCAACGACCAGCGCGATAGCGCCGGCCAGCGGGGTGTGATGGAACATGGGTAAATTCCTTCCAGACGTATGAAGACCCCTTGTAGGCGCTGGCTTGCCAGCGATGGCGGCCGTCAGAGCGATGCAAGGTCTGTGGGCCTCATCGCCGGCAAGCCGGCTCCTACAGGGTTTTGTGTGGTTCCGGAGGACCGGAAATCGATTGTTTGAATGGATACCGGCGGCCCGGAAATCGATGGGTTTTGCGTGGATACCGGCGGCCCGGAAATCGACATGTTTTCTGTAGGAGCCGGCTTGCTGGCGATGGCGGCCTCCATGGCGATGCAAGGCTGGGGGCCTAATCGCCGGCAAGCCGGCTCCTACAGGGATCAGAAGCGGCTGGTCACGCTCAGGCCAACGGTGCGTGGGTCGCCGTAGGTGATGACGTATTGACCAACGGTGCCGTTTGGACGGCCATGGACCTGATAGCGACGGTCGGTGACGTTGTTGACGAAACCGGTGACGCTGAGCTTCTCATCCGGGCTGAACCAGGTCAGGCGGGTGTTGGCCAGGGTGTAATGCGGTTGAGTCAGGGTCTTGTCGACGCTGCTTTGGCGATCGGCGAGGAAGTATTCCTTGTCGCGGAAACTCACGTCGCCGCCGGCCACCAGCTTGCCACCGATCTCCAGCGGGAAGGTGTAGTCGCCACCCAGCGCCACCACGTTACGCGGCGAGCGCACGAAGCTGTTGCCGCTGTAGTCGCCGGTGACTGCACCTGTGTTGGGGTTGGTGTTCTTGAAGTCGGTGTACTCGGTGTCGAGGAAGGACACCGCCGCACGCAAGTGCAGGTATTCCGTCGGTTGCGCCTCGAGCTCAAGCTCTGCGCCCTTGACCGTGCCCTTGGCGCCGTTGGTCAACGCGGTGGTCAGCACCCCGTTGTTGACCGTCAACAGGTTCACCTGGATGTCCGAATAGTCGTAGTAGAAGATGTTGGCGTTGGCCGTCAGGCGATGATCGAACCATTCGGATTTCAGGCCCAGCTCATAGGCATCGAGCTGTTCCGGATCGACCGTGGTCAACTGCGCGAGGCTGGTCGACAGCCCGGTGTTGAAGCCACCGGAACGGAAGCCATGGGCATACCGGAAGAACACCCGCACGTTGTCGTTGATCCGGTATTCCGGCGTCAGGTCATAGGTCCAGGCTTCCCAGGTCTTGTCCTCCTGACGATTGCCGTTGGTACCGACACCGGGCAGCGGCACCAATGGGCCGTTGGCAGTGATGCGGGTCAGTTGGGTCAGGTCAAGATCGATGTCTTTCTTTTCCTGGGTCCAGCGCAGGCCGCCGGTCACGGAGAAGTTATCGGTGAAGTCGTAGGTCAAGTTGCCGAACAACGCATAACTGTCTGTGGTGTGGTCGTAGCTCAAGTCACGGAAGGCAGTGGCGCCGCGCGTCTGATTCGAACCGGTGCCGTTAGGCGTCGGGCCGGGTGTGATAATGCGCTGTGCGGAGCTGTCGAGGTCTTCGTGGAAGTAGTGCGCACCCAGCAACCAGCGCAGGGTTTCCTGCTGCGACGAGGCCAGGCGCAGTTCCTGGGAATACTGCGCGTATTTGTTATCGGCACTCGCCGCGCCGTTGACCTCATAAGGTGTGTAGTCGGCGTCGCTGGTGGACTGCCCGCGAATGTAGTCATAGGCACTGATCGAGGTCAGGGTGTAATCGCCCAATTGCCAGTTCAGGGTCAGCGAAGTGCCGTCGTGATTGAGTTTGGAATCTTCATTCACGTTGATGGCGATATCGCGCCCGCTAGGTCTTTCATAGCCCACATTGTAGTAACGGCCCAAGGTTAGCGAGCCGTTGCTGCCATCACCTTTGTACTCGCGACTGTGGATCTTCAGCAGCGCCTCAAGATCATCATTTATCTGCGCCAGAAACTGCAGGCGCACGGCTTTCTTGTTGACGTCGCCGTAAGTGTTGTCGTCCACCAGGTTCTCCTGGAAGCCGTCACGCTCTTCGGAATACAACGAGACCCGCGCCGCGAGCTTCTCATCCACCAGCGCTCCCCCCAGAGCGCCGCTGACGATGCGTTCGTTCTTGGTGCCAAATCCAATCGTGCCGAAACCGTCCGTGTCGAAGGTCGGTTTTTTGGAGATGACATTCACCGCACCGGCCGTGGTGTTCTTGCCGTACAGCGTGCCTTGCGGACCTCGCAGGATTTCGATGCGTTCCAGGTCGAACAGCGGCCCACCGCCGGCAATGGGCGCGTTCAGATAGACGTCATCGGCGTAGATCCCCACGGGGAAAACCGTTGCAGCGCCGGTATCCCCGGTGCCGAGACCACGGATGTACCAACGTGGCCGGCCATCGCCGTCCGGGTTTTTTGCCGAGGCGTTGGGCACGAAAGTGGTGATGTCGCCCATGTTGCGCACGCCGTCGGCCACCAGGCTGGTGCCTTGTACCGCGGAGACGGCCACCGGCACTTCCTGCAGGGTTTCTTCCTTGTGTTGGGCGGTGACGGTCACGGTCTTGAGCGAAGGCTCGGTTGCGGTTTTCTGGCTGTCCACTTCTGTGGCTTCTGCTGCCAGCAATCCCTCGCTGACGCCGCCCCCGGCCAGCAACAAGGTTAGCCAGATACTCTTGGTGATCGGATTAAGTTTATGCATTTATATTTCCCCCAATAAAGTTTCGCTAGTAGGGGTAGAGCAGAGATCGTGCCAAGAGGTTTTACGAGTGATTTTGTTTTGTTAAGTGACTGTATTTAAAGGGTTATGTTGTTATTGAAAGTTGTGTTTGTGGAGATTTTCCAGCGTTTTTTTAGTTAGGCTGCGGGCGAGTTCAAGAGCCTGTCAGCTATTCAGCAGAAAGTTGTTTGGTGGGTGTTGCTGGAGCAGCAGGCGTCGCAGGAAAGAGTGTTGCCTGGCCAGCAATTCATTGGCCGTGGGGACGCCATCGCCAGCAAGCCGGCTCCTACCGGTCGTGCGCAAACCATGTAGGAGCCGGCTTGCCGGCGATGGCGGTATTACAGGCGATGAGGCACTCAAACCGCCAGGCGGGAAGTGGAGCCAATGACATTTTCCAGCACGCTGAAATCGATCCAGTCGCGCACATCGAATCGTCGCGGGATGAAATCCCAGCGATGCAGGAAATCGGTGAAATCCTGCAACGCTTCGATGGAGCGCGAATCCAGCGTGGTGCGCAAGCGCCGATGGGCGTCTTCACCGTAGGCGGCGGCTACCCAATACTCACTGGTGTTCAGTTCACGGGCCAGGAAGCGTCGGGTTTCATCCGGATTGGCCCAGGCCCATTGCTCGGTGCGCAGCACGGTATCGACGATTTTCACGCTGGCGTCGAAATGCTCGTGCAGCAAATGGGTGTCCACGGTCAGGGTTCGGGGCGTGCCGTTGTTCGAGCGAATCAGCGGGTCCGGATGGGAGCCGGTATCGACCACCACCTGCAAGCCGAACTCATGGGCCAGGTGCACCGCATGCGCGCCCTTGAGAAAAATCGCGTCGATGTCACCGCGCAGCAAACCGATCAGCTCATTGTTGCGCTTGCTGACGCGGGTGACTTCCAGGCTGACTTCCGAACCATAGACATGCTGCTTCTGATCGTCGCTGTAGGTCCCGCCATAGGGGTAGTCCACCAGTTCGACGTCGGCCACTGTCAGGCCTTCGAGCTTAAGGGCGTTTTCCAGGCCGCGCAGGGCTTGGGCACGGGTGAAGTCAATCTGCACGTTGGCCCATTTCGGCAGGCCGAAACGACGGTTTTTCAGGTCGCGAATGCTCTTGATTCCGCTTTCCTCGGTGGTCAGGATCAACTGCACCTCGTCACTCCAGGACAGCCCCAGTACCCGGGTTTGTACGCCGCTGGCATAGGCCCAGATGGCCGGGATATTGCCGCCATGACGCACCGAGTTTTTCAGGTGATGGTCGTAATGGGCTTCGCGAACTTCCCGCTCGCTGGACTCGCGCAGGGATTGGATGTTGGTGCCGAACGGCAGAAAGGCTTCCGCCAGTCGACCGGACTGCACGGCGATGCCAAGCCCCGTGGGAACAGGGCTATGGGTGTACCAAAGCGTATCGAGTGGCTTGCTCATAAAGGCCTTCAGTTCGAATCCATGAAACCTGGCGGGTTATCCGGCCAGTGCGGTGGGTGTTTGCAGCAACGCATCCAGCGGTCGACGATCGATCCAGTCGCGCACGTCGAAGCTTTTCGGGATGAAGCGCCAGCGATGCAGGAAGTGGGTGAAGTCCTGCAAGGCGTCGATCGCCTGTTCATCCAGTTCAGTGCGCAGGCGCAGGTGAGCGTCGTCGCCATACGCGGCGCTGACCCAATACTCACTGCTGTTGGTTTCGTGGGCGAGGTAGCGGCGGGTGTCCTGCGGATTTTTGTGGGCCCAGTGTTCGGCGCGCCGCACGGAATCGAGAATCCCGGTGGCGACATCGAAATGCTGGTCCAGCAGGTTCAGGTCCACCGCCAGGGTGCGCGGGGTGCCGTTGTTGCTACGGATCAGTGGTTCGGGGTGCGAGCCGGTGTCGATGACCGTGTGCAGGCCGAATTCATGGGCGTGCCGGGCGGCGCTGGCGCCCTTGAGGAAGATCGCGTCGACTTCACCTCGCAACAAGCCGACCAACTCAAGGTTGCGACCTTCGACACGTTGGGTGCTGACCGGCGTGCCGTTGACGGTGCTCACCTGCGGGTCGCTGAAGGTGCCGGCGTACTGGAAATTCACCAGTTGCACATCGCCGACCTGCAGGCCTTCGAGTTTCAGGGCGTTTTCCAGGCCGCGCAGGGCCTGGGCACGGGTGAAGTCGATCTGCGCGCCGGCCCAGTCAGGCAAGCCGAAACGGCGTCCCTTGAGGTCCTTGACGGTGTTGATGCCGCTGTCGGGGCGGGTCAGGATCAATTGCACTTCGTCGGCCCACGACAGGCCGATGACCCGCGTCTCACGGCCTTGGGCACGGGCCCAGATTGCCGGGATGTTGCCACCGTGGCGTACCGAGTTGCGCAGGGTATGGTCGAAATGCGACTCACGCACGGCCTGGTCGCTGGATTCGCGCAGTGACTGGACTTGCGTGCCCAGCGCGCCGACGGTGTCTTGCAGCCAGCCTTTTTGCACGGCAATGCCCAGCCCGGTAGGGACCGGGCAACGGGTGTACCACAGCGTGTCGAGGGGTTGAGTCATCAGTGTTTCTCCCGCAGCGCTCAGGCGCTGGCTTTCAATTGAGATGCCGTTTGGACGGCAGGGCGTTGGTGCACCAGCGGCAGGACTTCCTGGCCGATACGCAGGGCTTCTTCCAAGTGGGGGTTGCCGGCGAGGATAAAGGTCGAGAAGCCGGCGTCGCGGTACTCCACCAGGCGTTCGGCGATGTTCTCGTGACTGCCCACCAGACCCACGGTCGGACCCGGTTTGGCCTTGGCGAAACCGGCCCACAGGTTCGGTCCGATGATCAGGTCGTCGAAGCGGTCGATGTTCTGGTGGTAGGCGGTCTGGCGTGCGCCACCGACCGAATCGGATCCACTGGTGAAACCCTTGGCCACCGCGCTGCTCTTGCCTTCGAGCCTGTCGAACTGGCGACGCAAATCTTTCCACGCCAACTCTTCGGTTTCCCGGGCGAACAGGTCTACCCGCAGGCCGAAGCGCACGCTGCGACCCTGTTTGTCTGCCAGTTCACGCACGCGTTCGATGTGCGGCTTGAGCTTGTCGATGGGCTCCGCCCAGTTCAGGTAGACGTCGGCATGTTTGGCGGCCACGTCGAGGGCTGCGTCGGAGAAACCGGAAAAATACACCCCGGGTTTGCGCTCATTTTGCAGACCGTGGGGCAGGGCGCCGTTCTCCAGCTGATAGATATCGCCGTCGTAGGAGAAACGCTCGTTCTGCCAAAGCCCCTGGATGATGTCGAGGAATTCGCCGGTACGTTTGTAGCGCAGGTCATGTTCCAGGAAGTCGCCATTGGCCCGCTGACTGGCTGGGTTGCCGCCGGTGATGATGTTCCACTCCAGGCGACCGCGGCTGAGGTTCTGCAAGATAGCCGCTTGTTGCGCGGCATAGGCCGGCAAGGTCCAGGTGGCCTGGAACGCGATCAGGAATTTGATGCGTCGGGTTTCCCGGGCGAGGGCGGCTGCGGCGATCCATGGCTCGGGGCCGGTAGGCAACAAGGCGCCTTCGAAACCGGCCAGTTCGGCGGCCTTGGCGACTTGGGCGATGTAATCGATGTAGGTGAAGTCATCCGGTTCACCGTTTGGCAGGCGCCCGGGTGCGATGTTGCCGGGGCGATAGTGCGGGTTGCCGCGGTTGTGTTTGTCGGTGGTCAGTTGCGGACCATCGGTGCCCAGCGGCAGGCGCCAGAAAAATTCAGTGCTCATGGGGTGCTCCTGATTCAATTACCCGTTGCCTCGCGCAGGTGCGAG
The DNA here is from genome assembly GCF_030417915.1 of Pseudomonas sp. C32. NCBI lineage: Bacteria > Pseudomonadati > Pseudomonadota > Gammaproteobacteria > Pseudomonadales > Pseudomonadaceae > Pseudomonas > Pseudomonas sp. C32. The sequence goes on from NZ_JAUHUK010000006.1 coordinate 255,304, forward strand.
GACGTCTTGTGGGGGTGATTGCAACGGACATGCCATGGTCGAAAAGCGGGGGTTCTGGCCAGTAGGGCCGGACGTTTGGCGGGGAATCCCGGAGGGAAGGCAGGCGACGGTGCTGCTGTAGCAGCAGCCCGTCAGCAATGGGTGTTCAGGGTGCAACAAGCAATGTTAATCGCCCGTGCATCTGTAGGAGCCGGCTTGCTGGCGATGAGGCCACTGGAATTTATGCGATCTTGAGGGCGCCATCGCCGGCAAGCCAGCTCCTACAAGTCCGCGTTGTGAACCCGATTTTGTAGGAGCCGGCTTGCTGGCGATGGCGACCTCAATCACGCTGATGCTGTGGCGACGATCTCATCAATGGACGAACCGGCTTCGGCACTGCGAAGGTACGTCTGGTACAGCGCCGCATAAGCACCGCCCTGATCGATCAATTGGCTGTGAGGGCCTTGTTCGACCAGGCGCCCCTGACGAATGACCGCGATACGGTCGGCATCGCGGATGGTGGCCAGGCGATGGGCGATGATGATGGCGGTGCGACCTTCGCAGAGTCGGCGAAACGCTCGCTGGATCCGACGCTCGGTATGGATGTCGACGGCAGAGGTCGCTTCGTCCAGAACGAGCACCGCCGGGTCTGCAAGGTAGGCGCGCACCAGGCAGACCAATTGCCGTTGCCCATGACTCAAGTGCCCACCCAGTGGCCCGACTTCGGTCTGGTATTGGTGTGGCAAACGCTCCAGCACTTCGTCCGCGCCCAGTTCCCGGGCTGCGGCAATCAGACTCGCGTCATCGGCATGGGGCGATGCCAGACGCAGGTTGTCGAGGATGCTGCCGCTGAACAACACATTGTCTTGCAGGACCACGCCGACGTTACGCCGCAGTTCATGTTGGGTCAGGTTGCGAACATCAATGCCATCCAGCCTGACTGCGCCCGACTGCACTTCATAGAAGCGCGTGAGCAACTGCACCAGCGTGCTCTTGCCATGACCCGAGGGGCCGACAATCGCCAGCACCTCACCGGCAGGAATGTGCAGGTCAAGATCGTTGATCACCGGCGACGCACTGCTGGCATCGTAACTGAACCGCACTCGTTCAAAACTCACTTCACCTCGAGCTTTGCCCACGCGCTGCGGTGTAGCGTTGTCGTTGATTTCCGCACGCGTGTCGAGCAACAGGAAGATTCGCTGTGCCGAAGCCGAACCCGTGGCATAGCGTTCGAACAGGTCCGACAGCTCCTGCAATGGCCCGAGGAACAGGAATACATAAAACAGACTCTCCGCGATCTGGCCCACGGTCACATCCGCCTGCGCCAGACCGTAAGCGCCCACCAGCAACAGCACTGCCATGCCAGCCGAGCTGAGTAGGGCGGTAAAGGGTGCGAACCAGCCGGACCGCAGGCTGCCGCGGATCAGCGCCTGATTGAAGTCATCCAGCAGACCGCGATAGCGCCGCAGGTTCGGGGCTTGCTGGGCACACTGCTGCAACATGCGCGCTCCGCTCACACTCTCCACCAGATGCGCGGTGAAGCGGCTGCGGTTCTCCGCGACCTTGGCCCAGTTGCGCTGGGAGATGCGTTTGAAACTCCAGGTCGCCAGCACCAGCAAAGGCACCGTGGCAGCGAGGCTCAGAAAGAACCGTGGATCGATTCGCCACAACATCACTGACGCCAGTGCGCAACGCAGCAAAGCGCCCAACAACTCGGGTGGTCCCTGGATCAGCAACGGTTCGAGGGCATCGACATCCCGGTCGACACGGGAAATGATCCGTCCGGCCTTGGTCCGGTCGAAATAGCTGACGCTCAGGCTCTGGACATGCGCAAACACCCGAACCCGCAGGTCATTCAACACCCGGATCGCCGCACTACCGGCCACGAACTGCGAAACCCCCGCGAGTAGAAAGCGCCCGAGCCAACTGGCCGCCAATCCCAGGCCAAGCCAGAGTACGAGTCGCTCATCGAGCAACCAGTGATCGTTGTGTTGAATCAGCCCTCGGTCGAGCAATTCACGGACGAACCAGGGGCGCAGGAACACCGTGAATACCAGCAGCAGCTCGATGCCGATGACGCCGACAATGTGTCGGCGAATCGGTTTCAGCAGCGGTAGCAGCCGACTGAACATGCTGCGGTCGAGGGCTTTTTTGGCCAGCATTTCTTCAATTTCGATATCGCTCAAGGCTTTGCCGGCGATTGGGTTAGCCATGATCGATCCCTAGCAGGTCGCGGTAATCCGGATGGGTCTTCAAGAGTTCAGCATGGGTGCCGCTGGCGGCGATCCGGCCGTCCTGGAGCATCAGCACGCGGTCCGCCAAGAGGATGGTCGAGAGCTTGCTGGAGATCACCAGCAAGGTGGTGGCCCGGCCTTGATCACGGCGCAGCTGACGAATGTTGTTCAGTACCTGGCGTTCGCTGATCGCATCCAGCGCACTGGTGGCATCGTCCAGGCACAGGATATCCGGCTCGCCGAGCAGCGCTCGGGCCAGGCTCAAGCGCTGGCGCTGACCTCCAGAAAGCGTCACGCCACGATCACCGAGCGGCGTGGCCAAACCTTGGGGCAGACGTTCAAGTACGTCTTCAGCAGCCGCCAGGCTCAAGCCGTGACGCAACTGTTGGTCGCTGGCGTGTGGCGCTGTCAGGCGCAGGTTGGCCGCGAGCGTGTCGGAAAATAAAAAGCTTTCTTGCGGCACCACATGCACCCGGCGTCTCAATTCGTCCAGGTTCAACTGACGAATGTCCTGCCAGCCCGCACTGTCCGAACCGATCAGTAAACGACCGGAACTGATATCGCTCAAACGCGGCAACAGGCTGGCCAAAAGGCTTTTACCGGTGCCGGTCGCACCCACCAGAGCGACGATCTCTCCGGGCTGCAACGTCAGCGAGCAGTGACGCAGAATCTCAAGCCCACCACCCGGAGCGCTGACGCTGACGTGCTCCAATTTCAACCCCAGCGGCGAATCGGGCAGGCTGTTGTCACCACTTCGAATCGCGGCCGGTTCGTCCAACAGTTGCCAGATGCGCTCGGCGCTGGAACGGGCATCGGCGAATGTCTGCATGACGCGGCCGATACCTTCGATGCGAAACACCAGGGTGGTGGCGATCAACAGGGAGGTGACCAATTCACCGATTCCTAGTTGGCCGGTTGCCACCAGATGAGCGCCGTAAATCAGAATCCACACGTGGCCCAATGCAACGACTGCCTGGGGCAGGGGGATACGCGAGCTGGAATAGGCAAGGGCTTGACGGGCGTGGTCGGCGAACACCGCCACTTGTGCGGCGAAGCGCTGACTGCGGCTGTGTTCCAGGCCAAACGACTTGATCACGCGCACGCCGCTGATGCCCTCGCTGAGGTCTTGATTGACCCGGTCATAGGCTTCGCCAACGGCTCGATCGAGACTGACCAGTCGTTCGGTCTGGCGCACGAAAATCCATAGGCCGAACACGGTCAGCAGCAACGGAACCAGACCCAGTAGCGGGTTGTACCAACCCAGCAGGCCGACAGCTGCCAGCACCACCAGTGGCGTTTCCACGACCTGCCGCCAGAAGCTGATGAGCGCATCGCGAACCTTGTCGGCATCGCGGGTGGTGCGCGTAATCATCTCGCCCATACCGTGTTGCCAGTGATAACCCAGGTGCAGCGTTTGTACCTGTTGCAGGATGCGTTCGCGCAGACGCGTCAGCAGTTCCTGGCTGAGGACCAGCGACAACACGCTGGCGGCGTATTGCAAAACGCCACGGCCGAGCGCCACGGCGAGCATCAGCCACAGCCAGTACCAGCCGAGGCTGGCATCCAGGCTGCCATCGGCATGCCGGATCACCGCGCGACCGGCGCTGACATCGTTCACCGCGTGCCCGATCAGCCATTGCTGCCAGACCAATCCGAGGTTCGCTGCAATGAACAGCGCCGCTACCAGTGCGAAGCGCCAGGGCATCTCCCGGTAAATCGCCAGGCTGCGCAATAGAGGGTGTTTTTCGATCATGTAATTGCTCTGTGATAAGTGCCGCACCGCACGCACCTGTAGGAGCCGGCTTGCTGGCGATGGCGTCTTTGATTGCGGCGCAAACTTCTTAGGCCTCATCGCTGGCAAGCCAGCTCCTACAGGTTTTGCGGTGTTTTCAAATTTCCCTTGTAGGCGCCGGCTTGCTGGCGATGGTGTGGTCAAATCATCGCCCGGGGCTGGTGGCGCCCTGTTTTTCCTTGGCATTGAGGATTGCGGTGTACTCGCCCGGATCGACACCATTGAGGTAGTAGTTGCCGACGTGATGCAGGCGCCAGCGGATCGGGTCGTGGGTGGTGTGGACCCGGGCGTTGCGCCAGAAGCGATCGAGGTTCCATTTGGTCAGTGATGAGCTGGCGCCGAGCAGGGAGAAAATGTCGCTGGAGATCTTCAGCGAGGCCGAATCAGAATGGGCGCGGGCAGTGGCCACCGAGAGAATCAGTTCGTCCTGCAATTCCTTGTTGTCCGGGTCCAGTTCGTGCTGGTCAAACACCCGTGCCGCGTCCCTGAGCAAGGATTGCGCGCCCCGCAAGGCCACGGCGTATTCGCCGATCTGCTTGATGATGTGCGGTTCTTGATTGGCCTGATCGACGCCGCTTTCCACCCAGGGTCGGGCGTTGTGATTGAGATATTGCACGGCGGCCGACAGCGCGCCCTCGGCAATGCCGGTGTCGATGGCCGCATGGAGAATCTGCGGGAAGGTCAGGCCTGTGCGTTTCATCGGGCCTTTGCGCTGCGAGACGAAGCCTTCGTCAAGTTCGATGTTGTCGAAGATCACGGTGCCGCTGACCGAGTTTTTCTGGCCAAACGCTTCCCAGTCATCGACCAGGGTCAGGCCTTTGGCGTTGCGGTTGAGCAGCACCCCGGCACCGCCGTCATCGCTGGCCGCCGTCAGGGAGATCCATTCGGCCAGATAGGAACCGGTGGAGTAGAACTTGCTCCCATTGAGGATCAGCTTGCCGTCGGCACGACGCTCGACTCGGGTCTTGAGCGCGAACTTGTTCTTGCCGCCCACTTCGGCCAAGGCATTGCCGAAACGTTTGCCGGCCAATACATCGCGGATCAGCCGGTCGCGGATCTCATCGGAATACCCGGTGAAAATCCCCCGCAGCATAACGTTGTGGATTTGCAGCAACTGGCCGACTCCGCCGTCGGCGACTGAAATGAGGCGCACGGTTTCGACGATGGTTTCCACCGAAGCACCGAGTCCGCCAAAAACCTTGGGAACGCCAATGGCGGTCAGGCCGCTCTCGGACAACAGTTGTGCCTGACGCTTGGGCAGTTGGCCGTTCTGACTGGCATCGGCGGCGATTTCGGCAATCTCCAGGGCGATTTCTCTGGCCACGGCGATGGCTTGGGCCTCGCTTTGCAGCAGGCGAATAGGGGCCTGCTCCTGGGTCAGTTGGCCGGCGGGATGATGTTCAACATTGCTCATTGGTGTACCTCTGATAATTGATCTGCTGCCCATGTGAAACCCTTGTAGGAGCCGGCTTGCTGGCGATGGCGTCCTTGAGTGCGGCGCAAGGTTCGAAGGCCAATCGCTGGCAAGCCAGCTCCTACAGGTTTTGCGGTGTTTCAAATTTCCCTTGTAGGAGCCGGCTTGCTGGCGATGGCGTCCTTGAGTGCGGCGCAAGGTTCGAAGGCCAATCGCTGGCAAGCCAGCTCCTACAGGTTTGTCGGTGTTTTCAAATTTCCTTTGTAGGAGCCGGCTTGCTGGCGATGGCGTCCTTGAGTGCGGTGCAAGGTTCGAAGGCCAATCGCTGGCAAGCCAGCTCCTACAGGTTTTTCGGTGTTTCAAATTCCCCTTGTAGGAGCCGGCTTGCTGGCGATGGCGTCCTTGCATACGGCGCAAGGTTCGAAGGCCAATCGCTGGCAAGCCAGCTCCTACAGGTTTTGCGGTGTTTCAAATTCCCCTTGTAGGAGCCGGCTTGCTGGCGATGGCGTCCTTGCATACGGCGCAAGGTTCGAAGGCCAATCGCTGGCAAGCCAGCTCCTACAGGTTTGTCGGTGTTTCAAAATTCCCCTTGTAGGAGCCGGCTTGCTGGCGATGGCGTCCTTGAGTGCGGTGCAAGGTTCAAAGGCCAATCGCTGGCAAGCCAGCTCCTACAGGTTTTGCGGTGTTTCAAATTCCCCTTGTAGGAGCCGGCTTGCCGGCGATGGCGTCCTTGAATGCGGCGCAAGGTTCGAAGGCCAATCGCTGGCAAGCCAGCTCCTACAGGTTTGTCGGTGTTTCAAAATTCCCCTTGTAGGAGCCGGCTTGCTGGCGATGGCGTCCTTGAATGCGGCGCAAGGTTCGAAGGCCAATCGCTGGCAAGCCAGCTCCTACAGGTTTCTCGGATGTTGATAGGGCCTTGAGCAAGTTCTGCGCCAAGGGCTTGAAAGCGAGCCAGGCGGAGGGGCTGGAGTGGCGAAGGGGTGTCGTGTGCTTCTGGAGAAGCAGCGCGATTGCGCCGATTGCTCGACCAGCAGCAGTCGCCGCGCAACGCTGCTGGCAGGCCAGCAGTTGGGAGGTCGGCATTGGCGTGCGAAGGTCTGAAGGCCTTTGAAATCGGGGTTTTCAGCTTTTGGCACGGGCACTGCAATAGCTCTGGCAACAGTCACCGCGACTGACTTCTAACCCGATGGAGCTGCCCATGACGCTTGCTGCCAAACAACCCCGACCCGATACCCAGACCGATCTGGACCAGATCTGGTTCACCCGTTGCCCAGTGCCGACGGCCTCCGGAATCGCCTACAAACTCGGTTGGCTCAGCGACGAATTCGCCGCCGATGGCCTGCCGGTTTCGACCTTGCAGGAGGCCCGTCAACTGGGTCATCACCACTACGATCACGAACTTCCGGGGCTGTTTCGCGAAGGCGGAAACGTACCGGCATTGGCGGCACGGGCGGCCGGTGCGCCAAGTCGCTTGATCGGCCTGACCTGGATTGAAGAATGGCAGACCATCCTGGTTCGCCCGGACTCCGGCATCAGCCGGCCGCAGGATCTCAAAGGCAAGCGACTGGCGCTTCCCGCCTGGGGTGAAACCCGTCCTGGGAGCATCGCTCGGGCCATGAGCCTGCACGGCTACAAAGGCGCGCTGAGCCTGGCCGGGCTGGGGTTCGATGATGTCGAGCTGGTAGAAGTCGCCCTGCAGGACCAGGAGCGTGCGGCCAATCCGCAGGAAGGGTTGCAGCGTCTGTGGTCGGGCCTCGATTACCTGGTTCGCGGTGAGGTGGATGCGGTCTACGTCAAAGGCGCTTCCGCCGCCGACGCCGCGCGGCGTCTCGGGCTGGTGGTGGGTATCGACCTGGATCTGATCGCCGAGCCGCGCTATCGCATCAACAACGGCACGCCGCGCCCGATCACCGTCCACCAAAGCCTGCTCGACAACCATTTCGACCTGGTGGTGCGTTTTCTCGCGCAAACCCTCAACGCCGCTGACTGGGCTGCCAATAACCGCGAGGCACTGAACGCGATTCTCGAGGAGGAAACCCGCGCCGGCAGCGCCGGAGTCGCCGAGGCCTATCGTGGCGATTTCCACACCACGCTGGCACCGGATCTGTCCTCGCAGCGACTGGAGTTTCTCGATACCCAGAAAGACTTTCTGTATCTGCACGGCTTCCTGGAACGCGATTTTTCCATCGCCGACTGGGTTGATCCGCGTCCATTGCAAGCCGCCCATGAACTGTTGGCCAAGCGCCGCGCCTGAATCTGGAGATCTGCCATGACCGTACTTATCAACGAACAATTGATCAGCGAAGAACTGAAGAACTTTATCGACAAGGTGCTGATCGAGGCTGAGGAAGCCTTCACCGTATTCCGTGAAACCAACACCATCACTGCCAATGGCACCGTCGGTTTCGTCGAACGTGTACCGGGCCAGGAGCTGCTGGTGTCGGTCAACTACGGCGGTCCATGGAATTACCGCAAACCGCTGCAAGCGACGGTCACCGATTTTGAAGGCAAGGTGATCTACGGCAAAGGCAAGGGCGGTTTTGGTCGCTACACCAAACTGTTCCAGCAGCATGCCGACATCACCACGGTGTCCCATGTGCATTCGCCGTACCTCGGCGCGTGGGCGCAGACCCATCGCACCCTGCCATTTCACTACGTGCCGGTGCAGCGCTACCAGCTGGCCCGGGAGCTGCCGGTGTACATCGACCGTCGTCAGCCGGAAGTCGATTTCATCCTCGACAAGATTGCCGAGAACCCCTTCAACCTGGCGATTCTTGAAGCCAACGGCGGCTCCACCGTGTGGGGCAAGCAAGGCTTGCGCGCCACCGCCGAATTCATCCTGTTGCTGGAAGAGGGCGCGCAACTGCAATTGCTCGCCGATGCCGTGGGCGGTTCCCGTCCCTATGGTCCGGGCGTTCTGACCCAGCAATGGAAAATGAGCGGCCTGTACGAACACGCTACCGAACTGGGCCTGGTGCCAGCGATCGATCGCCGCACTTGAACCCGGTATTGGATGGCCCCATCGCCAGCAAGCCGACTCCTACAAGGATTGGGTTTTCACGATGCATCGGGTTTACGCGATTGAACTGTGGGCGGCTGGCTTGCCGGCTCCTGCAGGGATCGGGTTTGTAGCGATGCATCGGGTTTACGCGATTGAACTGTAGGAGCCGGCTTGCTGGCGATGGCGGCCGAACGGTCGACACATAAACAAGGAACACGCCCATGGCTGTAAAAATTCTCTGGTACCTCACCACCCCCGACGGACCTTATCCGTGGGAACCGGAAGGGCGTTGGAAAACCGATTTCGAACATTTGAAGCAACTGGCTGTGGCCAGTGATCGCCTGGGGTATTACGGGTCGCTGCTGGGTTCCAGTCCCAACGAAAGCCTGGCTGTTTCTGCCGCGTTGATCGATGCCACCCAGCGCCTGCGTTTTCTGGTGGCGCAGCACCCCGGCGAGTTGTCGCCAGCGGTGTTGGCCAAGTGGGCGCTGACGTTCGATCAATTTTCCAACGGCCGTCTGTTGTTCAACGTCGTCAACGGCAACGACGCCGGCCTGGCTACCCTCGGCGTGCATTACCCGCACGATGAGCGCTATGACTTCAGCCTCGAATACTGGCGCGCCTTCCAAAACTTCTACGCCGGCGACACCTCAGGCTATGACGGTCAATACGTCAAACTCGCCCCTCGCTCGCCAGCGGCTGCCAGTCATCCCTTGGGCGGGTGGCATCCGCCGAAACAGAAACCCGGCATTCCTTTGTGGGGCGCTGGCACCTCGGGCCCTGGCATTGCCCATTCGGTGCAGTTGCTCGACGTCTACCTGAGTTTCGCCAACACCCCACCAAAGCTTGGCGAGAAGTTTCGCAAAGTGGCGGCGGAGGCGGCGAAGATCGGCCGTGAGCTGACCTTCGGCACGCGCCTGCAAATCATCGTCCGTGAGACCGAAGAGGAAGCCTGGGCTCATGCCGAAAAACTCTTGCAGCGTACGTCGCTGCAAACTGCACGCACGGCCATCGAACGGCAACTGCCCCCCGGCCAAACCCTGGAAAGCTTCCACAGCGACGACCCGCAAATCCAGCGCAACGTCGAAGCCATTCGTGCAGGTCGCCTGCCGAAGGCACGGGATCTGGAGATCTACCCCAACGTCTGGCTCGGCCCGAGCCTGTTCGGCTTCAATATCCTCGGTCCGGCCGCTGGCACTTATCTGGTAGGCAGCGCCGAGCAGGTCGCCGAGCGCATTCGTGAATACGAAGCGCAAGGCACGTCGGCGTTCATTTTCTCAGGCTTCCCGTTGATCGATGAAGCGCACCGCGTGGCCGATCTGTTGTTCCCGTTGCTCGACCTGGATCACGGTTTCGAGGTGCCGCGCCTGCGGGCTGAGACGCCGGTTCTGCAACGCGCCAACGTAGTCGAGCAGGCCTGAGGAGTCAGTCATGAGAGAAGGATTTTCCCGTCGCAGGTTTCTCGGTAACGGCCTGGCGGTCGGCGGTGGCCTGATACTCGGCAGCAGCCTGCTCAGCGGTTGCGACAGTGGCGCGGCCGTCAGTGGCGCAGCAGCGTTGTCCAGCACTCCGGTGCGCGGCGGGCGCTTGCGGGTGGGCATCATTGATGGCGACCAATCCGGCAACCTCGATGCGCACAAACCGGTGGGCGGCGGGATCATTCGCGGCTGGGCGTTGTACAGCAAGTTCTGGGAATGGAACACCGATGTCAGCACGCGTCTGGCCCTGGCCGAATTTGCCGAGCCCAACGCAGATGCCAGCGCCTGGACCATTCGCATCAAACCGGGGTTGGAGTTTCACCACGGCAAGAGCATTGGTGCCGACGACATGCTGTTCTCGATCCTGCGCCTGACGGACCCGAAACTGGCCTCGCCATTTGCCGGGTTGGTGGGCGCGATCGACCGCAATGCCTTGCGCAAACTGGACGAGCGCACCATTGAAATTCGCTTCAAGGAGGGCCAAAGCTTCTATCCGCTGGATGAAACCTTGATCAGTTTTGGTGGCATCGTCCCCACCGATTACGACCCGATCAGCAATCCGGTGGGGGCCGGGCCTTATAAGCTCAAGAGTTTCATTCCGGGTCAGCGCTCGCTCTACCAGCGTTTCGAAAACTACTACAAACCCGGTCAACCCTATGCCGATGAGCTTGAAATCATCGAGTTCAAGGATCAGGTGTCCCGCGCCGCGGCCTTGCGAGCCGGACAAATCGATGTCGCCAGCGGCGTGCAGGCCGAACACAGCGCGCTGCTCAAGGCCGATTCACGTCTCAAGTTATACGCCTCGCCTAGCACATCGTTTACCGGTTTCAACCTGAATCTGGCCAAGGCGCCGTTTCAGGATCAGCGTGTGCGTCAGGCATTTCGGCTGCTGGCCGACCGTCGCGAACTGGTCGACCGTGGGCTCAATGGTTTCGGGCGGATCGCCAATGACCTGTATTCCCCCCACGACCCGACTTACAACCACAGCATTGCCCAGCGACCGTACGACCTGGAACAGGCGCGTTCCCTGCTGCGCCAGGCTGGGCAAGACGATCTGCGGGTGGAGCTGACCACCACGCCGGGCCCGGGCGTGAATGCGGCGCTGGTGTTCGCCCAGCAAGCAAAAAAAGCCGGGGTCGAGATAAAGGTCACCCAGGTCGATGGCTCGGTGTTCAACGGCCCGCAACGGGAAAACTGGTTGATATCGCCGGGCTCGACGCCGGCTCGGGGTTTCCTGGCGTCGGCGCTGCATAACGACGCGCCGCAAGCTATTTACAACCGCAGCAATTTCCACGATGAGCGCTTCACTTCGCTGTACCAACAGGCTCTGGCGCAGCCCGATCTGGAGCGGCGCAAGCTGCTGGTGCATGAGGCTCAAAGCATTCAGCACGAGCGCGGCGGCTTACTGATCTGGGGCTTCAATGACGTGCTGGATGCTGCCTCTGTTCGGGTCGGAGGGTTGGCGCCTGAACAGACGACGTTTGCTTCATGGCGTTTCGATGAGATGTGGGTGAACCATGCCTGAGCCATCCTGCAAAACCCCGCGCACGCCAGCCTGGTTGTCCTGGTTCATCGGACGATTGGGCTATGGCCTGCTGACCGCATGGGTCATCAGCCTGGTGGTGTTCATTGCCACGCAGGCACTGCCCTCGGACCCGGCGCGGGTGATCCTGGGCCCGGACGCACCGCTGGAAAGCATCCTCACGCTGCAAAAGCAGTTGGGCCTGGATCGGCCGATTCTCGAGCAATACCTGCGCTGGCTCGGCCACGCACTGAGCGGCGAGTTGGGCGTGTCGCTCGACTCCAATGCGCCGGTCGGCAGCATCCTGTTCGGCCGCTTCGGCTACACGTTGGCGCTGTTGGCAGGCGTGATTGCCGTGGTGGTGCCAGCGGCGTTACTGCTCGGCGTATCACTGGCCTTGCGGCGTGACAGTCGCCTGGATCGCTGGAGCCTGTCGCTGTTGATTTTCCTCAAGGCCACGCCGGGTTTTCTCTTGGCCATCGGCCTGGTGTTGCTGTTTTCCATGCCGCACATGGACGTGCTGCCAGCGGTGTCGATTCTCGACCCCGACAAATCGCTCCTGCGCCAATTGCAGTTTCTGGTACTGCCCGTGCTGGCCCTGAGTCTTTCGGCCTTGCCCTACCTCACGCGTATGGTGCGGGCGTCGATGATCGAAGCGCTGGAGTCCGACTATGTCGTCGCTGCCAGATTACGGGGGATTCCCGAGTGGCGAATCGTCTGGCGGCACACGTTGCCCAATGCATTGATTCCGGCGATCCAGGGCGTAGCCCTGACCTTGCGTACGCTGATCGGCGGGGCGCTGCTGGCCGAGGTGATTTTCAGCTATCCGGGTATCGGCACCTCGTTGAACTCGGCGATTCAGATGCGCGACTTGCCGATGGTCCAGGCCATTGTGCTGGTGATCACCCTGGGCGTGGTGCTGATCAACCTGTTCGCGGATCTGCTGACGGTGCTGCTGACCCCGAAACTGCGTACTGCACGGCGGGTAACCATGATCCGGCGCAATCGTCGGGGCATCCAGCCCTGGTGGCGTCGCTCCCCATCCAAGGCGCCTTAAGAGGTGATGCATGACTGACTCCCGACGTTTGCGCTGGCAACTGTGGCTGGCGGAACCGCAAACCCGCAAGGGTGCGCTGATCACTCTGTCGGTGGTGGTGCTGGCGTTGTTTGGCCCTTTTTTAGCTCCACACAGCCCGACGGAAATGGTCGGCTCGGTGTACGGCGCACCTGTGGGTGCAGCATGGTTGGGCTATGACTTCCTCGGGCATGACGTGTTGTCGCGCTTGCTCAGTGGCGGCCTGTCGGTGCTGTGGATGTCGGTGGCTGCGGCCTCGATCGCACTGTTGACCGGTAGCACGCTGGGCCTGTTGGCGGGATTTTCCCGGCGGCGCCTGGACCAATTGATCACCTGGTTGGCGGACGTGTCGCTGGCTTTTCCCGACCTGATTCTGGTGCTGTTGATCGTCTCGATGCTGGGGCGCGCGCCTTGGCTGATCGTGTTGACCGTGTCCATCGCGTTCACACCGGGAGTGATTCGCCTGGCCCGTGGCAGCGCGGTGGCAGTGGCGGGGCAGGAGTTCGTCGAGGCTGCGCAGATGATGGGCTATTCGAAGCGGCGGATTCTGTTCAAGGAAATCCTGCCGAACATCCTCACGCCGCTGCTGGTGCACTTCGGCAACATGTTGACCTGGGGCGTGGGCATGCTCTCGGGCCTGAGTTTTCTCGGTTACGGCGTGGCCCCGCCGACCGCCGATTGGGGGCTGATGATCAATGAAAATCAGGCGGGGTTGCTGGTACAGCCGTGGGCGGTATTGGCCCCGGCGATCCTGATCGGCATCTTCGCCTATGGCACCAATATTCTGGCTGAAGGCATCGGCCGCAGCACCTCACGGATCGGAGACAAACAACCATGAATGCCATTGCCGGGATCGAGGCGCGCCCCACTGTGGCGAGCGCGCAAGTGTTGCAGGTTCGGGAACTGCGCGTCGAGTTGGCGGGGCAGATCGATGTGTTGTCGGGCGTGACCTTCAGTCTGCAGGCCGGAGAAATTCTGGGATTGGTCGGTGAATCCGGTTCGGGCAAGACCACGCTCGCCACCGCGTTGTTGGCGCATGCCCGGCGCGGCGCGCGGATTGTCGGTGGGCAGGTCGAAGTGTCCGGTCAGTCGTTACTGACACTGCAGGGCGAAGCCTTGCGCCGGGCCCGGGGCAGTCTGATCGGCTATGTCGCCCAGGACCCGGCGACCGCGCTCAATCCGGCGCTGCGCATTGGCAGCTTGCTGCGTGAAACGCTGGAGGCGCATCAGACCGGCCTCGATCGCGCCGCGCAACGGCAGCGCATCGTCGAGACCTTGCGCGATGTGGGTTTGCCGGAAGATGCAGAGTTTTTGCAGCGTTTTCCCCATCAACTGTCCGGTGGCCAGCAGCAGCGGGTGATGCTGGCGCTGGCGTTCGTCTTGCGCCCGGCGCTGATCGTCCTCGATGAGCCCACCACCGCGCTGGATGTCACGACCCAGGCGCACATCCTGGCCACGTTGCGCCGGTTGTGCAAAAGCCTGGGCGTCGCGGCGGTGTATGTGTCCCACGACCTGGCGGTGATCAAGGACCTGGTAGACCGGGTGATGGTGATGTACGCCGGGCGTCTGGTCGAAGTCGCCAGCCGCGAAGCATTGTTCAACCGGCCGGCTCATCCCTATACCCGAGGGTTGTTGGCGGCGATACCGGATGTGGCGCAGCGCCGTGAATTGCTGGCGATTGCCGGGCATGCACCGGCACCGGGGCAACGGCCGCCAGGTTGTGCCTTCGCACCCAGGTGCGCACGTCGCCTGGCCGGGTGCTCGACGGGTGAGCCACTATTGCAGGACCTGTCGTCACAGCAGCGGGTGGCCTGCCTGTCCCCGCATCTTCAGCCCTTGACGCCGATTGCTCAAAGCCCGGTGTTGCCCGTCGCCGAAGCACAGGCGCGCACGCCGCTGCTGGAAATCAAGGACCTGAACGTGGCCTACGACCGTCAGGTGTTGTTTGACGTTTCTCTGCGCGTGGCGGCGGGTGAGTGCCTGGCGTTGGTCGGTGAGTCCGGCTCGGGCAAGACCAGTCTGGCGCGTGCCGTTGCCGGGCTGGGCGAAAACGCCGAGGGCGAGTTGCGGTATGCGGGCGAGTCGTTGAGCCTGTCGGCGCGCAAGCGTGACGGCGGACAGCGTCATCAGATCCAGTACATCTTTCAGAATCCGTATCGGGCGCTGAATCCTCGTCAAACGGTTTTCCAGACCCTGAGTGCGCCGCTGGAGCACTTTTTCGGCATCAAGGGTGACGCGGCCCGGGTGCGCGTGGATGCCGTGCTCAAGCGGGTTTCTCTGCCGGGATCGATGGCGTCGCAGTATCCCCACAGCCTGTCCGGTGGCGAGCGCCAGCGCGTGGCGATTGCCCGGGCGCTGATTTGCGAACCAAGGCTACTGATCTGCGATGAAATCACCTCGGCATTGGACGTCTCGGTGCAGGCGTCGATCCTGGCGCTGTTGCGGCAACTGCAAGAAGAAGGACTGACGCTGCTGTTCGTCACCCATGACTTGGGTGTGGTTCGCGCCATTGCCGACCGGGTGTTGGTGTTGAAATTGGGTCGTGTGGTGGAGCAAGGGCGGGTGGATGCGGTACTGGACCAACCGCAAGCGGCCTATACGCGCACATTGCTGGAAAACTCGCCGACATTGCGGTGACGCCAATCGCCAGCAAGCCGGCTCCTACGGGGATTGTATTCACAACGATCCATTGTAGGAGCCGGCTTGCTGGCGATAGCGGCCGCCCAGAAACATCCAGAACCAGAGCTTGACGACGATCTTTCTCCTGCCTACTAGCCTGTTGTTTTTGTCTCAAACACAGGAGGGCAATGGAATGCCTGATCTTCCCCACGCCAATCGCCTGCGCGCCGGGCGCTATTCCCAATCCGGGCAAATCTACCTGCTCACCGCCGTCACCTATCACCGTGATCCCGTATTTGCCAATTGGCGTACGGGGCGTCTGGTGGTGGATCAATTTCGCCAAACCCAGGCAGAAGAATGGGCCGACTCACTGGCGTGGGTGGTCATGCCCGACCATTTCCATTGGTTGGTGGAACTGAAGAACAGCACGCTGCCGGCGTTGATGCTGGCTACTAAATCTCGCAGTGCACGAGCCATCAATGCCCACCTGGGACGCAGTGGCCGCCTATGGCAAAAAAGGCTTTCACGACCGGGCAATTCGACGTGAAGAAGATTTGCTGGCGGTGGCACGTTACGTCATTGCCAACCGCATACCAGCAGGCCTTGTCAGGCGAGTACATGATTACCCGTTATGGGACGCGAAATGGCTGTAAGAGCCGGCTTGCCAGCTCCTACAAGGGATGGTTGTGAACAAGGTCCTGTAGGAGCCGGCTTGCTGGCGATTGCGATGGTGGATGTGCCGCCGTCATCGCTGGCAAGCCAGCTCCTACAAGGG
>NZ_JAUHUK010000007.1:0-252394 GCF_030417915.1 Pseudomonas sp. C32
TTTGTGCGCAGGAAAGTTCGTACAGCAATGACGGACAGGTCCCCGCTGTCAGCGTCTACCTACGTAGTGCCGCTCGCGCCAATCGCGAGCAAGCTCAGCCTCAAATGACTAAATCCCCGGTACCGGGCAACTCATATCACCCTCCTGACACTTCAAGTACTGCTAGAACGTCTGAACCCGCGACTGGGTCCTTCTGACTGTCCGGGTTGCTTTTGAGCCGTGAAGTGATCTGCTGATACAGCGCGTTCAGCTCCTTGTCGGCCGCCGCATGCTGTTGCGCCGCGCACTGACTCATCGTCGACGGGTCACTGGCGTTTCCGCAATCCACGGCGAAAACGGGGGAGGTCAGCAACAGCGGTACCATTGCCAGTAGAAAGCGTGAGGAACATGGGGGATGCTCGCGGTTATCAGGGGAAATTGCGGTGCAGTGTAGCGAAGGGGCATTCGCTTGCTCTGCCAGCAGACTCCGACTCTTCCAGAACTTATGCCCGAAAATGCAGCCGAATATTTCGAACAGAATTGATCGCGTATCCTGATTAGTACAACTTCAGGGTTGGTCTTATGGTCTTACTGACCTACTGTTCAAGTACAGGAGGTGACTTATGAACCCAGCATCTGATCGCATCGAAAGGAAAATCCTGCTCAAGGCCAAGCGTTCGCAGGTCTGGCGCGTGGTGGCCAATGCCGAAGTGTTCGGGCAGTGGTTCGGCGTGGCGCTGGAGGGCAAGCGTTTTGTAGCCGGTGAGTGGACGCAGGGGCAGATTACTTACCCCGGTTATGAGCATTTGCGCTGGAACGTTCTGGTAGAGCGGGTTGAGCCTGAGCGGTTGTTTTCGTTTCGCTGGCACCCGTATGCCGTTAATCCGGAAGTGGATTACACCCAGGAGCCCACTACGCTGGTGAAGTTCGAGCTTGAAGACATGGATGACGGCACCTTGCTCAAAGTGTCCGAGTCCGGTTTCGATCACATTCCCCAGGCTCGACGGGAAAAGGCCTTCCGCATGGACAGTCGCGGTTGGGAGGAGCAGATGAACAACATAGAACAATTTCTGACCGACAGTGCCAAGGCCCGCCAGCAGGAGGACGGTTGATCCAGTTATCCGCTACAGGTCGGGAAAATCAAGGCGTCCAGGCTTGATGCCTGAGGTATCTAAGGGTTTTCGGAAAGTGCTTTATAGCGAATGTCTTACACGCGGTGGTAGTGATGTCGCCTGTTGCCCATTGGATCCGATGCGTAATCTGGCCTCACCCACTGAAGCACAGGAAGTGCTCAGGATCATGGATGATCGACCATAGGCAAGGAATGCCGCGACAAGGAGTCGTCATGGTCTTGGAAAAACCCGCTTCGGCGGGTTTTTTTGTGGGCGGGTGAAAAGTCATGACTGCGGCCATTTGCATCCCGCAGCCATTTTTTCACTGACGGTCGAGCTTTGCCGCTGCGCGCTGAGTAATCTCGGCGCGCAATTTCAACGAGTCCGCAGCACGTTGGCGCGCTTCTTCAAGGACGCTGGTCGACGCTGTTTCGGGGCTGCCCGCCGCAAATGGCGGTGCCGGGGCGTATTCCAGTTGCAACTGCACCAGCTCGGCGGTGGCCTGGTCGAACAGCTCTGCGGCCAGGGTCAGGGCAAAGTCGATACCGGCCGTGATGCCTCCACCGGTCAGCAGGTTGCCGTCGCGAACGACCCGATCTTGCACGGGGATGGCCCCCAACGGCGCCAGCAGTTCGTGGTACGCCCAGTGAGTGGTGGCGCGTTTGCCCTTGAGCAAGCCTGCCGCACCGAGCACTAGCGAGCCGGTGCACACCGAGGTGACGTAACGCGCGTTAGCAGCTTGGGTCTTGATAAAGGCCAGGGTTTCGTCGTCCTCCATCAAAGGGCCGACGCCACTACCACCGGGGACGCAAATCACATCGAGGGCCGGGCATTCGTCGAACGTAGTGGTCGGTTTCAGCAGCAGGCCGGTGCTGGCGCTGATGGGCATCAGGTCCTTCCAGATCAGATGCACCTTCACATCCGGTAGTGAGGCCAGTACATCGTAGGGGCCGGTCAGGTCCAGTTGTTGAACCTGTGGAAACAACAGAAAACCGATCTGCAACGTCATGGCGCTTTTCTCGTGAAGTGGGTAGACGGTTTGACTGTAGGCTCGTAGTCTTTGGCGCATACGCCAATATCCCCACGAATTACGCCAAATGCCGAAAACCATTCATGTACTTGCCTTCGCCAACGTGCAATTGCTCGACGTCTCCGGGCCGTTGCAGGTATTTGCTTCGGCCAATGACATTGCCCGCCAGCAAGGATTGCCGTCGCCCTATGCGCCGTCGGTGATCGCCAGTGGCGGCGGGGCAGTCATGTCATCGGCAGGGCTGGCACTGTTGGCTGAACCGTTACCGGAGCAAGGCAGCGACACCTTGGTCATTGCCGGAGGATGGGGCGTTTATGCGGCGGCGGAGGATGCTTCGCTGGTAGCGTGGGTACGCGAGCATGCGCGGGATTGCCGACGGGTTTCTTCGGTGTGCACGGGGGCGTTCCTGCTGGCGGCCAGTGGTTGGCTCGATGGCCGGCGCGTCGTGACGCACTGGACCCGTTGTGAGCAACTGGCGCAGCAGCACCCGCAATTGCAAGTCGAACCCAACCCGATTTTCATCAACGACGGTCCGGTCTGGACCTCGGCCGGCGTCACGGCGGGCATAGATCTGGCGTTGGCCATGGTGGAAGAGGACCTCGGGCGGAGCATGGCCCTGGAAGTCGCCCGGCAACTGGTGGTGTTTCTCAAGCGTCCGGGTGGTCAGTCGCAATTCAGCGTGACCCTGTCCTTGCAAAAAGAAGGCAACCGGTTCGATGAGCTTCATGCCTGGATCAGCGAGAACCTCACCAAGGACCTCGGCATCCCGACACTGGCCCTTCAGGCCGGCATGAGCGAACGCAGCTTCGTCCGGCATTACCGCGCCGACACCGGCCAGACCCCGGCAAGGGCCATCGAACTGATTCGGGTCGAGACCGCTCGACGTTTGCTCAGCGACACCGGCGTGCCGATCAAACGGGTCGCGGTGCAATGCGGCTTCGGCAGCGAAGAAACCCTGCGCCGCAGTTTCCTGCGGGCCTTGGGCGTGACGCCACAGGCCTATCGCGAGCGATTTTCTGTCAGCGCCCCAGGTCCGGAGCCCGGTCCTCGTCAGGCTTCTGTTTCCGCCAGCTGATTGAAGTACTTCGTCCGATCCGGTGTAAACGTCACCACCATTGCGGTCCGTGAGCAGGTCAGCGCGCGTTCTTCGCTGAGATCAACGTCCAGATCCTCCCCACGCAAACCCTGCCATTGGGCGAGGTATTTGAGGGAGCCGTACTTTTCGAGTTTCTTCAGGCTACGGCTAACCCCGCCTTTCCAGCCCAGCACCGGCAGTTCGCCGTCGAGGCATTGCTTTGCAAGGTCAGGGAAGCGGGCGGCGCGCTGGCGGCCAACTTCCCAGCATTTGATCAGGCCCTTGTCGTGGGCTTCCCAGAGTGCTTCGCGGTTCAGACCGGTTCGAAGGGGAGTGTCGATGCTGCGATGAATGCGTTGGGTCATTCTGGTTCCTTGAATTCCGGGGGTGTTGGACAGCTCCGCTGTACCCGTTGGATCTGGATGTTAGGTGGGGATTTAATGGCTGGCAACAGGGTATTGCGACGAGTTTGCGGTGGTTTTGTTTAAGGGACGTAGGACGCCGATTGAGCAAAATTTGTGGCGAGGGAGCTTGCTCCCGCTGGGTTGCGAAGCGACCCAAAAGCCTGACAGTGCGATCTGTCAGATATATAGCCATTGCAGGGTTTACGACTGCTGCGCAGCCGAGCGGGAGCAAGCTCCCTCGCCACAAGAGTTCACTTGTTTATGAGGGTGATCTCACGGCTGCCAAAAACTCTTTTCCCCACTCAATTTCCGATCCAGAAAACACGCCGCATTGTTCATCCCAGAAATTGTCCCAGATGTCGGCGTAGATGGCCTGGCGCGTCTGGTCCCAGCGGGCGCCGCCGTGGCCGGAGAGATGCGGGAGTTCTATCTCCGGCAGTTCCTGGCGGCCGTCGATGGCATACAGGATATTGAGCTTCTTCGGCTTGCCCAGGCGCATGAAGGCGTAGACGGTGAACGAGGCGTCGCGGATCCAGGTGAAGCGATAATCCCAGTTGCGTTCACCCCCTGGCGTTTCCGGCAGGCCGAAGGTCGCGGCGGCGAGAATGGCCCCGTGTTTGCGTGAGGTCCGCAGCTTCATGGCCAGGCCCGACCGCTGACCAGGCAAATCCGTCGCATCAGCAGTGGCGTGTCGTCCTCGGTATCGCCAATCGGCAGCAGATCGGTAACCTCGACCACTGCGCGGTCACTGTGCCAGCGGGTTTGCAGCACGTTGGTGTCGGGCAGGTAGATTTGTTCGCGACAGGCGTCGGGCAAGTCCGGCGACAATTGGAAAATGCCCGCGTCGGGGCTGTCCAGCAGCGAGCAGAAGATCGACGGGCTGTCGAATTCCGGCCAGCAGAAAAAGTCCACGCTACCCTTGTCATTGATCAGCGCCGCACTGCGCATGTCCCCGATGATACCGTAGGCGTCGATGGGGCTTTGGCGTTCGGGGTGATTAGCCATTGTCGCGAAACTCCGGCAACCAGGGGCCTATGTAGCTGACTGGTCCGGGGCTATGAGAGTTCATTTGGCGAGGGAGGTGAGTTGTCTGTTCTGGCCCCATCGCGAGCAAGCTCGCTCCTACAGTGGAATGCACTCCCTGTGGGAGCGGGCTTGCCCGCGATAGGGCCTTCACATTCAACCAACAAATTGCTGCTTTCCCGCCGGTCAGCCGTTATGGCAATTTGCAGGCCCCTGATTAGATATGTACCCCATGGCCAACCCCTACCGCGAACTCTTCAAAGCCCCTGGCAGTGGCGCATTCGTACTGGCGGGCATGATCGCGCGCATGCCGATCTCGATGACCGGCATCGGCCTGATCACCATGCTCTCGCAGTTGCACGGGGGCTACGGACTGGCGGGTGCGGTGGCGGCGACTTTTGCGTTGGCCACGGCATTTTGTGCGCCGCAGGTGTCGCGGCTGGTGGATCGATATGGCCAGGGGCGTATTCTGCCGGTGTCGGCACTGCTCGGTGGCGGGGCGCTGTTGCTGCTGTTGCTGTGCACGCGGTTGCAGGCACCCAACTGGACGCTGTTTGTCTTCGCCGCGTTGGCCGGGTGTATGCCGAGCATGTCGGCGATGGTGCGGGCGCGCTGGACCGAGGTGTATCGCGGCCGCCCGGAGCTGCAAACGGCCTACGCCCTGGAGTCGGTGCTGGATGAAGTCTGCTTCATCGTCGGGCCGCCGTTGTCCGTGGGTCTGTGCGTGGTGGCGTTCCCCGAAGCGGGGCCATTGGCCGCATTACTGGCGCTGGCCATCGGGGTGACGGCGTTCGTCTTGCAACGCAGCACGGAACCGCCGGTGCACCCCCACGAAGAACATCATCAAGGCTCGATCATTCGTTCCCGCGACATTCAACTGCTGATGCTGTTGATGGTGGCCATGGGCATCATCGTCGGCGTGGTGGACGTGGTCAGCGTGGCTTTCGCGCAGCAGCAGGGCCAACCTGCGGCGGCGAGCATCGTGCTTTCGGTGTATGCAATCGGCTCGTGCCTGGCCGGGCTGGCGTTCGGCGCATTGCGTTCGAAAATACCGCTGCCGCGCCTGTTTCTGTACGGTGGGGTGGCGACGGCGGTGACGACGTTGCCGTTGCTGTTGGCGGTGAACATCCTCGGCTTGTCCCTGGCGGTGTTTGTCGCCGGCCTGTTTTTTGCGCCGACGCTGATTGTCGCGATGGCGTTGATCGAACAAATCGTGCCGCCGGCCAAACTCACCGAGGGCCTGACCTGGCTGGTCACCGGGCTGAGCATCGGCGTGGCGATTGGCGCCGCCGGTTCGGGGTGGCTGGTGGATGCGTTCGGCGCGCGAAGCGGGTTCTGGCTGGCGATTGCGGCGGGGGCGGTGGTGCTGGGTTCCGCCATTTCGAGCTATCGCCATCTGAAATGATGTTTCCATGGAAAATGTCTGTACGACTAATTCCCGGCATACCTCATCCGTTCACCAATCAGACAACTTTCGAGGAAGAGCCCGGTGACCCAGCTGACATTGCTGTGCCTGCCCTATTCAGGCGCGAGTGCCATGGTCTACAGCCGTTGGCGGCGCAAGCTGCCGGAGTGGATCAAGCTGCAACCGGTGGAACTGCCGGGGCGGGGCGCGCGGTATGGCGAGCCCTTGCACACCGACATGCGGCGCCTGGCGCTGCAACTGGCCCATGAAATCAAAGCCACGCTCAAGGCGCCATACGCACTGTTCGGTCACAGCATGGGCGCGTTGCTCGCCTGCGAAATGGCCCATGCGTTTCGCTCGCTGGGCTGCCCGGAGCCGGTCGCGCTGTTCGCGTCCGGCACCGCCGCGCCGTCCCTGCGCGCCGACTACGACCGGCAATATGCCGAGCCGAAAACCGATGCTGAACTGATCGAGCAACTGCGCACCCTCAACGGCACCAGCGAAGAGATCCTGGCCAACGAAGAACTGATGAGCCTGACCTTGCCGGTGCTGCGTGCGGACTTCCTGTTGTGCGGGCGATTCGAGCCGGTGCAGCGGCCCTTGCTCAAGTGTCCTGTGCATGTGCTCGGCGGCAAAAACGATCGCGCCACCACCGAGCAGTTGATCGGCTGGAGCCAGGAAACCCGCGGCAGCTTTTCCGTGGACATGCTGGCCGGTGGGCACTTCTTCATTCATGAACATGAGGCCAAGGTGCTGCGGGTGATCAAGGATCAGCTCGAAGTGCATCATCGGCGGTACTCCATGGCTGCGAGCGCCTGATGATCGATTAATCCCGTTGTAGGAGCTGGCTTGCCAGCGAAGGCGGTCTTGCAGGTGGCACCATTTCTCCTGTCATGGCCCTGTCGCTGGCAAGCCAGCGCCTACAGGAGCGGTGCGATTTACTCCCCTTCTGACACCTATTTCATTCGCTAATTTTTCCGGTCTGCATTCGTTTGATAAGGACGACGTGCCTTTGTGCTTCCCGCCACTGATCCGGATGCCTTGAAAATGAATGCTGAAGACTCCTTGAAACTTGCTCGCCGGTTTATCGGGTTGCCCCTGGAAAAGCGCCAGATGTTCCTCGCGGCATTGGCCAGGGAAGGCGTGGAGTTCGCCCGCTTTCCGATTCCATCCGGCGTCGCTGCCGAGGATCGTCAGGCACTGTCTTACGCCCAGCAACGCATGTGGTTTCTCTGGCAACTGGACCCCCACAGCGGCGCCTACAACCTGCCGGGGGCGGTGCGGTTGACCGGGCGTCTGAACCTGTCGGCGCTGGAGCAGGCATTCGCCAGCCTGGTGGCTCGTCACGAAACCCTGCGCACGGTGTTTGCCTGCGATGCCGATGACAGCTTGCGGCAAGCCCCGAGCGCTGAGCCGCTGCGAATCGAGCACGTGGACTTCAGTGCACTGCCCGCCGCTGACCGTGAACGAGCCGTGGCTGAAAGCGCAGAGCAACAATCGGTATTGCCGTTCGATCTCGCAGTCGGCCCCCTGCTGCGGGTGACCTTGCTCAAGCTCGCCGAGCAGGAACATGTCCTGCTGCTGACCCTGCACCACATCGTCTCCGATGGCTGGTCGATGAACGTGCTGATCGACGAATTCATCGGCTGCTATGACGCGTTCGATGCAGGCACGCAACCGCAACTCGCGCCGCTGCCGATCCAGTACAGCGACTACGCCCTGTGGCAGCGTCGCTGGCTGGAGGCGGGCGAGCAGGCGCGGCAACTGGCCTACTGGCAGGCGCAGTTGGGCGATGAGCATCCGGTGCTGGAATTGCCACTGGATCATTCGCGTCCGGCGATGCCGAGTTATCGCGGCACCCGCTGCGAATTCGCGGTCGACGCACAACTGGCCGAACACCTGCGCTCTACCGCGCAGAAACACAACGTCACCCTGTTCATGCTCTTGCTCGGCGCGTTCAACGCGCTGCTGCATCGCTACACCGGGCAAACAGACCTGCGCGTCGGCGTCCCCATCGCCAACCGCAACCGGGCGGAAATCGAAGGGCTGATCGGTTTTTTCGTCAACACCCAAGTGCTGCGTACGCAACTGGACGGCCAGACGCGGGTCGACGACTTGCTGCGCGCCATCAAGGAAACCGCCCTCGGTGCCCAGGCCCATCAGGACTTGCCGTTCGAACGTCTGGTCGAGGCATTGAAACTGGAGCGCAGCCTCAGCCACACGCCGCTGTTCCAAGTGATGTACAACCATCAGCCGCACGTCGCGGACGTGGCCTCGGTGAGCACCGCTTCCGGTCTTGAACTGAGTAGCGTCGACTGGCAAAGCCGCACCACCCAGTTCGACCTGACCCTCGACACCTGGGAGAAGGGCGGCAAGCTGCATGCGGCACTGACCTACGCCAGTGACCTGTTCGAGGCCGACACCATCGCACGCATGGCCGGGCACTGGACGCGTCTGTTGCAGGCGATGGGCGACGACTCGACGCAAAAAATCGGCGAGTTGCCGATGCTGACGGCGGATGAACAGCAAGTGCTGGTGCATGACTGGAACCGCACCGCCGAGGTTTATCCTGTCGAGCAGTGCATGCATCAGTTGATCCAGGCCCAGGCCCGGCGCACACCCGAGGCGCCAGCCTTGGTGTTCGGTGAGCGTCAGCTCAGTTACGCGCAACTCGATGCACGCAGCAATCAACTCGCCCATTGCCTGCGCGAGCACGGTGTCGGTCCGGATGTGTTGGTGGGGATTTGCGTTGAGCGCTCGCTGGAAATGGTCATCGGCCTGCTGGCGATTCTCAAGGCCGGTGGCGCCTATGTACCGCTCGACCCGGAGTACCCGGCCGAACGCCTGACCTACATGATCGAAGACAGCGCGATTGGCTTGCTGCTCAGCCAAAGCGCATTGCTCGCCGCGTTGCCGACCGAGGGCGTCAAGGTCATTGCCCTCGACCAGCAAGGGGACTGGCTCGACGGCTACAGCGAAACCTGCCCGCAGGTTGAGGTGCACCCGCTGAACCTGGCCTATGTGATTTACACCTCCGGCTCCACGGGCAAACCCAAGGGCGCCGGTAACAGTCACGCAGCGCTGGTCAACCGTTTGTGCTGGATGCAGCAGGCGTACGGGATCGATGACAGCGACTCGGTGTTGCAGAAAACTCCGTTCAGTTTTGACGTCTCGGTGTGGGAGTTTTTCTGGCCATTGATGACGGGCGCACGTCTGGTGGTGGCACCGCCGGGTGCGCATCGTGAGCCGGCGCGGTTGATCCGGATCATCAAGGATTACGGCATCAGCACCTTGCATTTTGTGCCGTCGATGTTGCAGGCGTTTGTCCACGAACCGGGTGTCGAGACGTGCACCAGTCTCAAGCGCATTGCCTGCAGTGGCGAAGCATTACCGCTCGACGCACAGTTGCAGGTGTTCGCCAAACTGCCGGGCGCCGGGCTGTACAACCTGTATGGCCCGACCGAGGCCGCCATCGACGTGACCCATTGGACCTGCGTCGACGAAGGCGCCGACAGCGTGCCCATCGGTCGTCCCATCGCCAACCTGCGCACCCATGTGCTGGACGCGCAGTTGCTACCGGTCCCGGCGGGCGTGGCGGGGGAGTTGTACCTCGGCGGTGCCGGGCTGGCGCGCAGTTATCACCGTCGCCCGGCGCTCACTGCCGAGCGTTTCGTGCCGTGCCCGTTCCATGACGGCGCACGGTTGTACCGCACCGGCGACCGCGTGCGCCAGCGTGCCGACGGCGTAATCGAATACCTCGGTCGCCTCGACCATCAGGTCAAGCTTCGTGGCCTGCGCATCGAGCTGGGAGAAATCGAAACCCGCCTGATGCAGCATCCGCTGGTGCGCGAAGCGGTGGTGCTGGTGCAGGGCGGCAAGCATCTGGTGGCGTACCTGGTGCTGGAAAACGCCGACGTCGATGCGCAATGGCCGCCAACCCTCAAGGCCTGGCTATTGAGCTCCTTGCCGGAATACATGGTGCCGACTTACCTGATGCCGCTGGACGCTTTGCCGGTGACCGCCAACGGCAAGCTCGACCGCAAGGCCTTGCCGCTACCGGAAGCCGCGCCGCAGCAAGCCTTCGTCGCACCGCAGGATCCGATGCAAACCGCGCTGGCGCAGATCTGGCAGGACGTGCTCGGGCTGGAGCGTGTCGGACTCGAGGACAACTTCTTTGAGTTGGGCGGTGATTCGATCATCTCTATCCAGGTGGTCAGCCGTGCCCGTCAGGCCGGAATTCGCCTGAGTCCGCGTGATCTGTTCCAGTACCAGACGGTGCGCAGCCTGGCATTGATCGCGGTATTCGACAGCCATAGCGCTGTCGATCAAGGCCCGGTCAGCGGTGAGGTGATCCTGACCCCGGCGCAGCATTACTTTTTCGATCAGGCCATCGCCCAGCGTCAGCACTGGAATCAGTCGCTGTTGTTGACGCCGCGAGAGGCGTTGAACGCTCAAACGCTGGAAGCGGCACTGGTCAAGGTCATCAATCACCATGACGCCTTGCGTCTGCGCTTCATCGAAGGTGCCGAAGGCTGGCAGCAGCGTCATGCCTCAACGGTTGAAACCTCAGGATTGTGGCAGCGCCGTGCGTCTTCGACCGATGACCTGACCGCGATGTGCAATGAAGCACAACGCAGCCTCGATCTGGCAAACGGACCGCTGTTGCGCACTCTGCTGGTCGACCTCGACGATGGCAGCCAACGCCTGTTGCTGGCGATCCATCACCTGGCGGTGGATGGCGTGTCGTGGCGGGTGTTGCTCGAAGACTTGCAGCAGGCCTATCGGCAAGTGGCGTTGCCCGCGAAAACCAGCGCCTATCAAACCTGGGCCGCGCACCTGCAACAGCACGCCCAAACACTCAGTGAGCAGTTGCCGTACTGGCAGGCGCAACTGGCCGATGCCCGCGACTTGCCGTGCGACAACCCGCAGGGCAGTTTGCAGCATCGCCACGGGCACAAGATCGAATCGAAACTCGACGCAGGCTTGACCCAGCGTTTGCTGCAACAAGCTCCGGCGGCTTATCGCACCCAGGTCAACGACCTGTTGCTCACCGCGTTGGCGCGGGTCATCTGTCGCTGGAGCGGGCACGACTCGACGTTGATCCAGCTCGAAGGCCATGGCCGCGAAGACCTGTTCGACGGCCTCGACCTGACGCGTACCGTCGGCTGGTTCACCAGTTTGTTCCCCGTGCGCCTGCAACCCGAGGCTGAGACTTGTGATGCAATCAAGGCGATCAAGGAGCAACTGCGCGCCGTACCGGCCAAGGGTTTGGGTTATGGGCTGCTGCGCTATCTCGGTGAACCGGCCCAGATCGAAGTCTTGAAAGGCTTATCGGCGCCAAGGATCACCTTCAATTACCTCGGGCAGTTCGACCGTCAGTTCGATGACGAGGCGCTGTTCGTCCCGGCCTCGGAGAGCGGTGGCCAGGCCCAGGGCGACGACGCGCCGCTGGCCAACTGGCTGACACTGGAAGGCCAGGTCTATGGCGGACAACTCACGCTGCAATGGGGTTTCAGCCGCGACATGTTCGCCGACAGCACGGTGCAGCAACTGGCCGATGCCTATGCCGAAGAACTCAAGTCGTTGATCGAGCATTGCTGCGCGACAACGGCGGGCCAGGTCACGCCTTCGGACTTCCCGCTGGCGCAAATCACTCAGGCGCAACTGGACGCTTTGCCCGTCGCCGCGCCCGCCATCGAGGACGTTTACCCACTGACGCCGATGCAGCAGGGCATGCTGTTCCACACCCTGTACGAACCTCAGGCCGAGGCCTACATCAATCAATTGCGCCTGGATATTCAGGGCCTTGAAATCGCGGCGTTCGGCCGGGCGTGGCAGGCGGCGATCAATCGCCACGACATCCTGCGCAGCAGCTTCCACTGGCTGGGGCTTGAGTGCGCGCATCAGGTGATTCATCGCCAGATCGACCTGCAACTGCAAGTGATCGAAGCCGACGATATCGACCTCGATGCTTTGGCAACTGAAGAGCGCAGCCGTGGTTTCGAACTGAGCAGCGCGCCGTTGTTTCGTTTGATGCTGGTGCGTCGGGGCCGCGAAGACTGGCACCTGATCTACACCAGTCATCACATCCTCATGGACGGCTGGAGCAACGCGCAGTTGCTCGGCGAAGTCATCCAGCACTATGCCGGCCAGACGTTGGCCAAGCCGGTGGGACAATACCGCGACTACCTCGGCTGGATTGCGCAACAACCGCTCCCGGCGGCCGAGCAGTTCTGGAAACAGGCACTGGCGCCGCTGGAAAACCCGACGCTGTTGGCGCAAGCCTTGCCGGCGCCGGCGCCGGCGCCGGTCGAAGGGCGAGGTATGGGCGAGCATCAACTGACTGTTGAAAGTGCCGCGCTGCAACGCCTGAGTGATTTCGCCCGGCAGCAGAAAATCACCCTCAACACCTTGCTGCAAGGTGCATGGGCGCTTCTGTTGCAGCGCTACACCGGCCAGTCTTGCGTGGCCTTCGGCGCGACGATTGCCGGGCGTTCCGCGCCGTTGCCGGGCATCGAGCAGCAGTTGGGATTGTTCATCAACACCTTGCCGATCATTGCCCGTCCGTCAGCGTCGCAATCGGTGGGCGATTGGCTCAATCAACTGCAAACCCTGAACCTGAGCCTGCGTGAGTTCGAACACGTGCCGCTCTACGATATTCAGGGCTGGGCCGGGCAGCAGGGGGCGCTGTTCGACAGTCTGCTGGTGTTCGAAAACTTCCCGGTGGCCGAAGCCCTCAAGCAAGGCGCGCCAGCGGGCCTGACCTTCGGCGCGCTGCACCATCACGAAATCACCAGTTATCCGCTGACCCTCGGTATTGAAGTCGGCACCGCGTTGCGTCTGGATTTCAGTTTCGACCGCAGCCGGTTCAGCGCCGCGCAGATCAGCCAGTTGGGCGCGAGTCTGTTGCAGGTGCTGGCGCAGTTCGTTGCCCAACCACAGCAGGCACTCGGTGCTGTCAGCCTGCTGGATGCTCAGGCCCAAGACCGAGTACTGCGTAACTCGCGTCCACCGGCAGCGCGACTGGACAGCCCGTTGCTGGTCCATCAGCGTTTCGAGCAGCAAGCGGCATGCACACCTGATTCGCTGGCGGTGGTAGCGGGTGACGAACGCCTGACGTACGCCCAAATCAATGCGCAAGCCAACCAACTCGCCCATCGCCTGCGCGCCCACGGCGTCGGGCCGGGGCAGCGGGTCGGCCTGTCGGTACGGCGCAATGCGCGGATGATCGTCAGCCTGATGGCGATCCTCAAGTCCGGCGCCGGGTATGTGCCGCTGGACCCGGATTACCCGGGCGAGCGCCTGGCCTACATGATCGAAGACAGCGGCATCGACCTGCTGCTGGCGCAATCGGGCCTGCTCGCCGATGTACTGCTGCCGCAAGGTTTGCCGCGCCTGATGCTGGACTTGAGCGAAGACGCCGGGTACTCCACCGATAACCCGGACAACCTTGCCAGCGCCGAAGACCTCGCGTACCTGATCTACACCTCCGGCTCCACCGGACGCCCGAAAGGTGTGTGCCTGGCCCATGCCGCACTGCGCGAGTTCTGTGTGATTGCGGCGGATTATTCAGGCCTGACCCCTGAAGACCGCGTGCTGCAATTCGCCACGTTCAGCTTCGACGGCTTCGTCGAGCAGTGCTATCCACCGCTGTGTGTGGGCGCGGCGTTGGTGATGCGCGGCGATGAACTGTGGGACACCGACATGCTTTATCACCAGATCATTGAGCATGACGTGACGGTGGCGGACTTGCCGGCGGCGTATTGGTTCTTGCTGTCCCGGGAGTGGGCCGCTCAGCCTCGGCGCGACAAGGGGCGTTTGCGTCAGGTCCATGTCGGCGGCGAAGCCATGTCCCTAGACGGCTTGAAATTGTGGCACGCCGCAGGATTGAGCGATGTGCGTTTGCTCAACACCTACGGGCCGACCGAAGCGACCGTGGTTTCCAGCATCCACGAATGCACCCTGGCCGATACCCGCAACCCCATCGGCGTGCCCATCGGTAAAGCGCTGCCGGGCCGTGCGTTGTATGTGATCGACACGCAAGGTCATCTGCTGCCGAGCGGTTGCGTCGGCGAGTTGTGCATTGGCGGTGATGCGGGGCTCGCCCAGCGCTATCACCAGCGCCCGGACTTGAGTGCCGAGCGCTTCATCGCCGATCCGTTTTCCACCACACCGGGGGCGCGGCTGTACCGCAGCGGCGACCTCGCACGCTATCGCGAAGACGGCGCGCTGGAGTATCTGGGGCGCATCGACCATCAGGTGAAAATTCGTGGCTTGCGGGTCGAGTTGGGTGAACTCGAAGCGCATCTGCAAGGCTTGCCGATGATCAGCGAAGCGGCGGTGCTGGTGCACGAAGCCGTGGGTGGCAAGCAGTTGATCGGCTACGTGGTGCCGGCCAATGCCGAACTGCTGAGCACAGATGCGCGTCAACTCACCGACACCGTACGCCGCGCCTTGGGTGAGCGTCTGCCGGATTACATGCTGCCCGCGCAATTGGTCCTGATGGCCGCGCTGCCGCTCAATCGCAACGGCAAGCTCGACCGTGCGGCGCTACCGGCGCCGGACGTCTGGGAAGCGGCCACAGGCACCGCGCCGCAAGGCGAACTGGAAAACCAGCTGGCGCAGATCTGGCAGCAAGTGTTGCAGGTCCCACGGGTCGATCGCGAAAACAGCTTCTTCGAACTGGGCGGGCATTCGTTGCTGGCCACGCAGATCGTCTCGCAGATACGTCAGCGCCTCGGCCTGTCGGTGAGCCTGCGCAGCCTGTTCGAACACCCGCGCCTTGAGGATTTCGCCGCGCAGGTGCAAACCCTGCAACGCATCTGCGAGCGCCCGGCGCTGGTGGCGGACACTGGCGGCGAGCGGCAGCCGTTGTCCTTCGCTCAGCAGCGCTTGTGGTTCCTGTGGAACCTGGAACCGGACAGTTCGATGTACAACATGCCCGGTGCGTTGCGCCTGCGCGGTGAACTGAAACTTGAAGCCTTGCGCCAGACCTTCGACATTCTGGTGCAGCGTCATGCCGTGCTGCGCACCACTTTCTACGAGGAGGACGGCCAGGCCTGGCAGCGCGTGCATGGGCAATTGCCGTTGAGTTTTGATGCCATCGACCTGCGGCATTTGCCATCGCCGGATAATGAGGCCCAGCAGTTGGCCCGCGAAGAAGTCGCCCGGCCATTCGATCTGCGCCACGGTCCGCTGCTGCGAGTCCGTGTGCTGCGAGTCGCGGATCAGGAACATGTGCTGCTGTTGACCGTGCACCACATCGTTGCCGATGACTGGTCGTTCCGCATCCTGATCAACGAGTTCGTGACGCTGTACCCGAGCCTCAACCGTGGCGAACTCCCTCAACTCCCAACCCACCGCGTGCAATACGCCGACTTCGCCAAATGGCAACGCCAGTGGCTGGAGCAGGGCGGGGAACTGCAACGCCAGCTCGATTACTGGCAGCAGCGGCTCGGTGAGCCACTGCCCGTGCTGGAGCTCCCGGTTGACGGCGATCAACGCACGGCCGCGGAAGGCGCCAATGCGCATTTCACCTTCAGCGCAGAACTGAGCCAGCAACTGCGCGACTTCGCCCAACAGCACGATCTGTCGCTGTTCATGCTGCTGTTGGCCGGTTTCACCCTGGTGTTGCGCCAGCGCACCGAGGTCAATCGCGTGCGCATCGGCACCGATATCGCCAACCGAAATCAAGCCGAGCTTGAAGAAATGGTCGGCTTCTTCGTTAACCAATTAGTTCTGCAAATTGACGTGGAGGTCGAGCAGTCGGCCAGGCAGTTGCTGGACGCGTGCCGTCGCGCGGTGCTGGAGGCTTCGGACCATCAAGACCTGCCGTTCGAGCGACTGGTGGAAGCCTTGCGCTTGCCGCGTCGGGCCGGACGCTCGCCGCTGTTCGACATCAAGCTGATTTACCAGGAAGGCGTCGGTCGCCTGCCGTCGATGCAAGGCTTGCAGGTCGAGGACTTTGCGTCGGGGCGTCAAGCCGCCGAGATCGGCATGGTCGCCGCGTTCTACAACGACGCCGAGCACGTTCACCTGAGTTTCGAGACACCGGCCGGCCAGTACTTGCCGAGCACGCTGGAATGTCTGTTCGAGCAGATTCAGGCCGTGCTGCAAGCGCTGTTGCGCGTCGACGAGTTGAGCGTGGGCCAATTGCTGGAGGTGGCCACGGACGTGCAGCGCCGCGCCGAAACGCGCCTGAGTGAACAACGCAAGGCCTTGCTCGGCGGCGCCATGGCGATCAAGCGACGCTCGGCGAACCGCGGCGCGCCGACCGCGCAATCGGCGGCGGACTGATTCAGTCGACGGTGCTCAACCTGCACCGTCGTCAACATTTTCTGGAGGGGTTTATGAGCGTTTCAACGACCAGGTCCATTGCCAAATTGGGTCGTGGTGCCCGCAAGAGCCTGTCCACCGATCCGACGCAACTGGTGAGTTTCGCGCCGATGTTCGAGGGCGTCAGCATGCCGCTGGTGTGCCGTCCGGCCGTGCCTGGCGTGAATCTCGTGGAATGGGCGATCCAGAATCGCGCCCTGATCGAAACCCGCTTGCTGGAACACGCGGTGATTCTGTTCCGCGGCTTCCAGGTCGCCGACATCGCCGAGTTCAACCGTTGCGTCGATGCGATTTCCGGTGGCGCGCTGGAGTACCTGTTCCGCGCCTCGCCACGAACCCAGATCACCGGTCAGTTCAAGATCTACAGCTCCACCGATTACCCGGCGCCGGAGAAAATCTTCCCGCACAACGAGCACTCGTATTCGCCGGTGTTCCCGCGTCATCTGTACTTCTACTGCGACACCCCGTCGACCACCGGCGGTGAAACGCCGTTCGGTGATACCCGTCAGATTTTGGCGCGGATCGACCCGGCAGTGCGCGAGGAATTCCAGCGCAAACGCATCCAGTACGTGCGCAACTATGGCGACGGCATGGGCCTGCCGTGGCAGACCGTGTTCCAGAGCGAGGACCGCGCAGACGTCGAAGCCTACTGCGCGAAGATCGGCATCCAGGCCGAATGGAAGTCCGGCAATCGCCTGCGCACCCGGCAAAACGGCCCGGCCATCGTGCGCCACCCGCTGACCGGCGAACGCATCTGGTTCAACCACGGCACCTTCTTTAACGCGCTGACCCTGCCCGACAGCATCCGCGACAACCTGCTGCGCGAGTTCGGCCCGCAGGACTTGCCACAGAACACCTTTTTCGGTGACGGCACGCCGATTCCCGAGGACGTGATCCGTCACCTGCAAGGCATCTACCGCGACGTGATGGTCGAGTTCGCCTGGGAGAAGGGCGACGTGGTCCTGCTCGACAACATCCTCAGCGTGCATGCGCGCAACGAATTCACCGGCTACAGAAAAATCCTCACGGCCATGGCCATCGCGCAGAAAAGCGCCGACCTGGATCAGGAATAAGGACACCCGACATGAACACCACCGCCCTCGAACCTTCGGTAGACGTATTCCAGACTTCGGCCCAACAGGCGTTCTATCTGCGCGCCCAGGAACTGGCTGGACAAACCCTGTTTGCCGCCCTGACGCTGCCGCTGGCCCAACCGGTGACCGCTCAAGTTTTGCGCGAAGCGCTGGACACGCTGGGCCAGCGCCACGAAACCCTGCGCACGGTTTATCGCCGGTTGCCGGGGATGAAATGGCCGGTGCAAAGCCTGTGCGATCAACTGCCGCTCACGTTGCTGGGCCGCCAGCCTTGCGTGTCTGACGCCTTCGAGCGCAGTCGTGAAGCCATGCTCAACGATACGATCCGGGTGCTGGCGGTGGCACCGGTCGAGACCGCTGACGGACAGCATTGGGTCACGGTGCTGACGCTGGCGAGCAGCTTCGATGAAGCCTCGTTGCGCGTGCTTTCCAGCGAACTCGCCAGTCTGTTGCGCGGCGAAACGCTGCCCGTCGACGAAGAAGCACTGCAATACCTGGACTACACCGCGTGGCAGCAAGAACTGCGCGAGGAAGACCTCGGCCATCAAGGCGCGGCGTTCTGGCGCAACCTGCAACAAAAGTTCGTCGTGGCGCACCGCTTGCCCTTCGAAAAAGCGGTCGACGTTGCGCGGGTGCGTCGTCAGGCCATGCTCGCTGACAGCCAATGGTTTGGCGACGTGCAGCGGACAGCCGCTGACTTCGGTGTCGAGGCCGAACAGGTGGTGTTGCTGCTGTGGAGTGCCTTTGTTGCGCGCATCGGCAATCAGGAAAAGTTGTTGATCGGCTGGCAAGTAGAGGGGCGCAACGAGCAAACAACCGCGACCCTCGGACGCTTCGCCCGTCGCTTGCCGGTGGCCTTCGATTACCGCAGCCATCAAACATTGGCACAAGCGCTGGCATCGTTTACCGCCAACCTTGAGCAATCGCTGTCGTGGCTCGACTGCCTCAACGAATTCGAGTTGAGCGCCGAAGGCACCGCGCCGCTGCGATATGGTTTCGTCTATGAAACCGGTGTCGAACCCGCTATCGAGGTCGACGATGCCAACCCCGAAGTGCTGCGCCTGCGGGTTCAGGGTGAGCGGTTGCGGCTGTCGTCTCCGGAGGGCACAGTCCCGGAATCGATGCTGAGCGAATGGCTGGCCCAGTTTGCCGAGTTCAGCCACCAGTTGCTCGCAGTGCCCGAGCTGACGCTGGCTCAGGCGAGTCTGGTCAATGAGGCGCATCTTGGCCGTTTGATCGAGGGCTTCAATCCGAACGCCACCGAGCAGGCGTTGCCGTGCCGCTTCCTGCAAGAACTGTTCAGCGAACAGGCGCGGCTGCACCCGCAGCGCATCGCGGTGAGCGTCAACGGTGAGCGCCTGAGCTACGCCGAACTCGATGCACGCTCCAACCAGGTGGCCAATACCTTGCGCGGTCAAGGCGTCAAACCGGATCAGATCGTGGCGGTTTACGGCCAGCGTTCGCTGGAAATCGTCATCGCGCTGTTGGGCACGCTGAAGGCGGGCGCGGCGTATTTGCCGCTGGACCCGAACTACCCGATCGAACGTCTGGCGTTCATGCTCGCCGACACGGGTGCGCGTCAGGTATTGGCCTGTCAGCCGTTGCCAGAAGCGTTGCTCAGTGAACACGTTGTTTCCCTGATGCCGGGTGCCGAAGTCTGGTCCGCGTCGCCGACTCAACCTGAACCCCAGGGCGACAGCGCGAACCTGGCCTACGTCATCTACACCTCCGGCTCCACCGGCAAGCCCAAGGGCGTGATGATCAGCCATGCCAACGCCGTGGCTTCGACCCTGGCGCGCAGTGCCTTCTATCGTCAGCCGTTGCGTTCGTTCCTGATGCTCTCGTCGTTCTCCTTCGACAGCTCGGTGGCCGGGGTTTTCTGGGCGTTGGGGCAGGGCGCGACCCTGTGCCTGCCGGACGAAGACAGCTACAAGGATCCGGTGCAACTGGCGGCGTTGATCCAGCGGGAAGAGGTTTCCCACTACCTGACCTTGCCGTCCTACCACGCGCAGATTCTCGAACACCTCGACCGTCAGGCGCTGGCCTGCGTGATTGTCGCTGGCGAAGCGTGCAGTAACGCGCTGGTGCAGCGACATCGCGAGGCATTGCCGGGGGTGGCGCTGGTCAACGAGTACGGCCCGACCGAAGGCACCGTGTGGTGTTCGGCGTGGGAGCTACCGCTCGGCGAAGACGACGACAGTATTCCGATTGGTCAACCGATTGCCGGCATGCGCATCCACGTGCTGGGGCCGGACCTGCAACCGGTGGCCGTGGGCGTTGAGGGCGAGTTGTATGTCGGTGGTGCCGGCATTGCCCGGGGTTATCTGCAACGGGTCACGCTGAGTGCTGAGCGCTTTGTGCCCGACCTGTTCGCGAAAACGGCGGGCCAACGCTTGTACCGCACCGGTGACCTGGCGCGTTATCGCGCCGATGGCGTGCTGGAGTACCTGGGGCGGGTCGACCATCAAGTGAAAATCCGTGGTTTCCGCATCGAGCTGGGCGAGATCGAGTCGGCCATGCGCAACGCCCCGGGCATCGAAGACGCTGCGGTGGTTACCCGCGAAACCCCGACCGGTCCGCAACTGCTGGGCTTCGTGGTGTCCCCGGCCGACACCGCCGACATCCGCCTCAATGAATTGCGCAGCCACCTGGCCGAGGCGCTGCCCGAGCACCTGCAACCGACGCGCTTGCAGGTGCTGGAACGGTTCCCGCTGATGCCCAACGGCAAACTCGATCGTCAGGCGTTGCTCGATCTGGATGTGCGCCGCAGCGCCTTCGTCGCCCCGCGCAACGATCTGGAAAAAGCGCTGGCGGCGATCTGGGCCGAAGCGCTGCACGTCGAGCGCGTTGGCGTGCACGACAGCTTTTTCGAACTCGGCGGGCACTCGCTGTTGGCCACGCGCATTCGTGCGCGGATTCAGGAA
The DNA here is from genome assembly GCF_030417915.1 of Pseudomonas sp. C32. Lineage (NCBI taxonomy): Bacteria > Pseudomonadati > Pseudomonadota > Gammaproteobacteria > Pseudomonadales > Pseudomonadaceae > Pseudomonas > Pseudomonas sp. C32. The sequence continues at coordinate 20,382 of NZ_JAUHUK010000007.1, forward strand.
CAACTGAACCTGGCGATCCCGCTCAAGCTGTTCTTCGAAGGCGACACCCTGGAGCGTCTGGCGGCGCAGATCGAGCAGTTCCGTCAGCACAGTGAACATAAAGAAAACGATGTAGACGCTCTCGAAGCGTTGTTCGACGAAGTGGATGAGGAACACGCGCGATGAGTGCAACACCGGACAGAATGATGACCCTGGCCCAGCGTTTCTGCGGCTTGAGCGCCGACGCCCGGCGTGCGTTGCAACAAAAGATGCACGCCCAGGGACTGACCCTGGAACGGCTGCCGATTCCGCCAAGGGATCCCAGCGTCGACACCCTGCCGGCGTCCTACGCGCAGCAGCGCTTGTGGTTCCTCTGGCAGATGCAGCCCCAGGCCACCGCCTACAACCTGACCGGTGCCTTTCGCCTGAATGGCGCGCTGAATCATGAGGCACTGGCGCAAACCTTGAGCGCGCTGGTGCAGCGTCATGAAGTGCTGCGCACCACGTTTGTCTTCGACGACCAGCAGGTGCTGCAAAAAATCCACCCGCACATGGACGCGCCGCTGGTCGACGTCAGCGCGGGCGACGAGGTCGAGTTGCAACGGCAAATCGCCCTGAATGCCGAGCAGCCGTTCGACTTGCAGAATGGCCCGCTGATGCGTTGCCGGTTGATCCGCCTCGACGCCGAGCAACACGTGTTGGTCATGACTTTTCATCACATCGTCACCGACGGCGGTTCGCTGCCGATCCTGTTGCAGGAGTTCACCCGACTTTATGCGCAACTGAGTGCCGGGCAGCCTGCGCAGCTGCCGGAGCTGGGCATCCAGTACGCCGACTTTGCCCGTTGGCAGCGTCTGTGGCTGGAGGCCGGCGAGGCTGAACGCCAACTCGATTACTGGCGCGAACAATTGGGCAATGAACACCCGCCGCTGAGCCTGCCGACTGACCGTCGGCGCCCGGCGATCCCGAACCAGCAGGGCGCCAGCGTCGAACTGAAGGTTTCAGCCGCATTGACTGCGCAGTTGCGCGAACTCGCCCGCCGCGAAGGTTGCACCCTGTTCATGCTGTTGATGGCGGCGTTGCAGACGTTGTTGCATCGCTACAGCGGCGAGCAGGACATCCGCGTCGGCGTGCCGATTGCCAACCGCACCCGCCAGGACGTGGAAAACCTGCTGGGCTTTTTCGTCAACACCCAGGTGCTGCGCAGCCAGCCCCAGGCGGACAAGCCGTTTGTGCAGTTGCTGGCTGAAATCAAAGCCGCAGCACTTGGCGCGCAAGCCCATCAGGATTTGCCTTTCGAACAACTGGTCGATGGCCTCGGTGTGGAACGCAGCCTGAGCCACACGCCGTTGTTCCAAGTGATGTTCAATCACCAGCGCGACAGCGCTGATCCACAGCGTTGGGACTTGCCGGGCTTGAGCGTCGAGCCGCTGATCTGGGATGAAAAAACCACCAAGTTCGACCTGATGCTCGACACCGTCGAGGGCGATGAGGCTATCCACGCGTCGTTCGTCTACGCCACCGAATTGTTCGATGCTTCGACCATCGAGCGTCTGGGCCGGCATTGGTTGAACCTGTTGCAGGCAATCTGCGCGGATAGCCGCGTGGCCCTGGCCGATTTGCCGATGCTCGACGAGTCCGAGCAGCACGCGACCTTGCTCGACTGGAATCGCAGCGCGGTATTGAACAGCGATCCGGCGAACGCTCTGTGCGCCCATCAATTGATCGAGGCGCAAGCTGCCGCGCATCCGCACAACATCGCCGTGACCGGCGAGGGCGCCACCCTCACTTACGCCGAGCTGAACAGCCGCGCCAACCGCATCGCCCATCGCCTGCGCGAACGCGGCGTGGGCCCGGACGTAATGGTCGGGATCGCCCTTGAGCGTTCGCTGGAAATGATCGTCAGCCTGGTCGCGATCCTCAAGGCCGGTGGCGCCTATGTGCCGCTGGATCCGCAATACCCGCAGGATCGCCTCGCCTACATGCTCGCCGACAGCGGCACGCGCCTGTTGCTGACCGATTCCGCATTGCTGCCGAGCCTGCCGTTGAACGACAGCATTGAAGTGATCTGCCTCGATCACGCCAGCGACTGGCTGCTTGAGGCGAGTGCCGACAACCTGCCGAACCTGACCGCGCCGCAGAACCTGGCCTACGTCATCTACACCTCGGGTTCCACCGGCAAACCCAAAGGCACGCTGTTGCCCCACAGCAACCTGACGCGTCTGTTCAGTGCCACCGAACATTGGTTCGGTTTCAGCGCCGACGATGTCTGGAGCCTGTTCCATTCCTATGCCTTCGACTTTTCCGTGTGGGAAATCTTTGGCGCGCTGTTCTACGGCGGCAAACTGGTGGTGGTGCCCCACGCGGTCAGTCGTTCCCCGGAGGACTTCGCTCGCTTGCTCCGCGACGAGGGTGTCACGGTGCTCAACCAGACGCCGTCGGCGTTCCGCCAGTTGATGCCGTTCGCATGTGCCGACGCGAAAAACATGGCCCTGCGTTACGTGGTGTTCGGCGGCGAGGCGCTGGACGTGGCCAGCCTGCGTCCGTGGTACGACGCGTTCGATGACCGGCAGCCTTTGCTGATCAACATGTACGGCATCACCGAAACCACGGTGCACGTGACGTACCGCCCGCTGTCCCGCGCCGACCTCGATGGCGCTAACAGTTCACCGCTGGGCGAGCCGATTGCCGACCTGCGCTGGTACGTGCTCGACCCGCGCCTGAACCCGGTGGCCAAAGGCTGCGTGGGTGAACTGTACGTCGGCGGTGCCGGCCTCGCTCGCGGCTATCACCAGCGCGCTGACCTGACGGCTACGCGGTTTGTCCCGGATCTGTTTGCCGATGAGGCCGGAGCGCGCCTGTATCGCACCGGCGATCTGGCGCGGTATTGCGCCGATGGCAGCATCGAGTACGCCGGGCGCATCGACCATCAGGTAAAGATTCGCGGCTTTCGCATCGAACTGGGGGAAATCCAGGATCGCCTGCAAAGTCTTCCGGACATCGAGCAGGCGCTGGTGCTGGCGCCCGAGGTCAATGGCAGCCCGCAACTGGTCGCGTGGTTCACCGCGACCGGCGACGACAGCGATTTGCGCCAGTCCCTGCGCGAGCATTTGCAGGCCGGTTTGCCGGATTACATGGTGCCGGCGCACCTGATCAAACTCGACCAATGGCCGCTGACCAGCAACGGCAAGCTTGATCGCAATGCGCTGCCCAAACCTGACGCCGCGCTGACGCAACAGGCCTACACAGCACCGTTGGATGAGATGCAGGCCGCATTGGCAACGATCTGGCAAGACGTGCTCAAGCTCGAACGCGTGGGCATCGACGACAACTTCTTCGAGCTGGGCGGCGATTCGATCATATCGATCCAAGTGGTCAGTCGAGCGCGGCAGGCCGGGATTCGCATTACCCCACGGGACTTGTTCCAGCACCAGACCGTGCAGAGTCTGGCGAAGGTTGCCGAGCGCAGTGCAGGGCTGGTGATCGATCAGGGACCGGTGCGTGGTGAGGTGTTGCTGACGCCGATCCAGCATTGGTTTTTCGCGCAGGACATCGAGGCCAGGCATCACTGGAACCAGTCGCTGCTGCTGGAACTGCGCGAGCCGCTGGACAGCGCCAGCCTGCAACAGGTGCTGGTCGCATTGGTGGAACATCACGATGCATTGCGTCTGCGGTTGCGTCAGGTCGATGGCGTCTGGCAACAGGCCCAGGCCGAACAGTGGAGCAGCGCCGAGGTACTGTGGCAGCGACAGGCTGCCAACGCCGATGAACTGCTGGAACTGTGCAACGCCGCGCAAGCCAGTCTGAATTTGCAGGACGGCCCGCTGTTGCGTGCGTTGCTGGTGGACATGGGCGCGGCGGGCCAGCGATTGCTGTTGGTGGTGCATCACCTGGCGGTGGACGGCGTGTCCTGGCGTTTGCTGCTGGAAGATTTGCAAACCGCGTATCAACAAGCGCAGCAGGCTCAACCGCTGCGTCTGCCCGCGAAAACCAGCGCTTATCAAACCTGGGCCGCTCGCCTGCAATCCCATGCGCAAAGTGCTGAGCTGACCCGCCAGGCCGCTTATTGGCAGAACCAGTTCCGCGACGTGCAGGTCGAGTTGCCCGCCGACAACCCGCAAGGCCGCCTCGCCAGCCACCATGCCGTGAGCGTGGAAACGCTGCTCGACAGCACCTTCACCCGTCAGTTGTTGCAGGACGCTCCGGCGGCTTATCGGACTCAGGTCAACGACCTGCTGCTGACCGCGCTGGCGCGGGTGCTGGGCCAATGGACAGGCCAGCCGTCGACGCTGGTGAAGCTCGAAGGCCATGGCCGCGAAGATCTGTTCGACGACATCGACCTGACCCGGACGCTGGGCTGGTTTACCTCGATCTTCCCGGTGAAACTGACCCCGGCCAGCGATCTGGCCGGCAGCATCAAAGCGGTCAAGGAACAACTGCGCGCCGTGCCGGACAAGGGCATTGGTTTCGGTATCCTGCGCTATCTGGCCGACGCCGGGCTTGAGGATCTGCCGTCGCCTCAGGTCACCTTCAACTACATGGGCCAGTTCGACGCCAGCTTCGACGAGCACGCGCCGTGGCGCCCGGCCAAGGAAAGCGGTGGCGCCGAGCAGGGCGCATCGGCAGCGCTGGACCGTGGCCTGAGCATCAACGGTCAGGTCTATGCCGGGCAATTGCGCCTGAGCTGGACCTTCAGCGGTGACGTGTTCAACCCGCAAACCGTGCAGCGCCTGGCCGATGCCTACGCCATGGAATTGCAGCGGTTGATCGAGCATTGCCTCGGCGGTGCCGGTGGCCTGACGCCGAGTGATGTGCCGCTGGTGCGCGTCGATCAGGTGCAGCTTGATGCTTTGCCTTTGGCCGCAAACCGGATCGAAGACATCCTGCCCCTGTCGCCGATGCAGCAAGGCATGCTGTTCCACAGCCTGTTCGCTCCGGATGCTGGCGCCTACGTGCCGCAGATGCGCGTGGATGTGCAAGGCCTCGACGTCGAAGCCTTCCGTGATGCCTGGCAACAGACGCTCAATCGCCACGAGGTTTTGCGCGCCGCGTTCTTCAGCGAAAGCAATGGCTCGCGGCCGCTGCAAGTGATTCTCGCCGACGCCACGCTGCCGCTGACCGTGCTCGATTGGCGCGATCAGGCCGACGTTACTGAAGCGCTGGATCGTCTGGCCGAGGACGACCGATTGCGCGGTTTTGACCTGATGGCGGCGCCATTGCTGCGCCTGACGCTGGTGCAAACTGCCCGCGATACGCACCACCTGATTTTCACCAACCACCACATCCTGCTGGATGGCTGGAGCACTTCGCAGTTGTTCGGCGAAGTGCTGCAACGGTATTCCGGAACCATGCCCGCGCCGGGTGTTGGCCGGTATCGCGATTACATGACTTGGCTGGACACCCGTGATCGCGCCGCTTGCGAAGCATTCTGGCTGGAGCAGTTGCAGACGTTCGCCGAGCCGACCCGTTTGGCCGGTGCCCTGCCGGGGCCGGTTGCGGGGCAGGGCGGTGGTCATCGCACTCTGCACCTGAGCCTGGATCGTACAGCCACCGAACGCCTAAGCGGGTTCGCCCGTCATGCGCGCGTCACGCCCAACACCGTGCTGCAAGCGGCGTGGCTGTTGCTGTTGCAGCGCTACACCGGTCAACAAACCGTCGCGTTCGGCGCCACGGTGTCGGGGCGTCCGAGCGAGTTGCAGGGGATCGAGCAGCAGATTGGCCTTTTCATCAACACCATGCCAGTGATCGCCACGCCGCACCCCGAGCGCACGGTCAGCCAATGGATCGATGAAGTCCAGGCCCTCAATCTCAAGTTGCGCGACGTCGAGTACACACCGCTGGCGGATGTGCAGCGCTGGGCCGGTCATTCCGGCGAGGCGTTGTTCGACACGTTGCTGGTGTTCGAAAACTATCCGGTGGCGCAAGCGCTGGAGGAAGGAAACTCCAGTGCATTGAAGTTCTCCGGCATCAGCAATCACGATCAAACCAGTTTTCCGCTGGCGATTGCCGCCGAGCTGGGCGAATGCCTGGACCTGCGTTTCAACTACGACACGGCGCTGTTCAGCGCCGAGGCCATCGAAGGCTTGAGCACACGTCTGCGCGCGTTGCTCGATACCATGGTGAGTGCGCCGCAGCAGCCATTGGGGCGTTTGAGCCTGCTCGATGCCGCACAAACGACGCAGCAGGTGGAAGGCTTCAACCGCACCGCGCAGACTTGGTCGGATATGCGTCCGGTCAACCAGTGTTTCGAAGATCAAGTGCTGAAGACCCCGGACGCACCGGCCCTGGTGTTTGCCGGCCAATCCCTCAGCTATCGCGAACTCAACCAACAGGCCAACCGACTGGCAAACTACCTGCGCAGCCAGGGCGTCGGCGCCGAAGTGCTGGTGGGCATTGCCGCCGAGCGTTCGCTGGAGCTGGTGATCGGCCTGCTGGCGATCATGAAGGCCGGTGGCGCCTATGTGCCGCTGGACCCGGATTACCCGCGTGAACGCCTGCAACACATGTTCGAAGACAGCGGCGTGCACTTACTGCTGACCCAGCGTCATCTGCTGGAGCGGTTGCCGATTCCAGCCGCCACCACGGCGATCTGCCTGGACGATATGGCGCCGTTGCTCGAAGGCCTGAGCGAAGAAAACCTGCCCTGCGTGGTCGAGTTGCAATCGCTGGCCTACATGATTTACACCTCCGGTTCCACGGGCAAACCCAAGGGCGCGGCCAACCGTCACGATGCCTTGTACAACCGTCTGGCGTGGATGCAGGGCGCGTACCCGCTGGACGGGCGCGACACCGTGTTGCAGAAAACCCCGTTCAGTTTCGACGTGTCGGTCTGGGAGTTCTTCTGGCCGCTGATGGTCGGCGCACGCCTGGCCGTGGCCGAGCCGGGCGCCCATCGCGATCCGGCGCAATTGGTCAGCCTGATTGAGCAGTATCAGGTCAGCACTCTGCATTTCGTGCCGTCGATGTTGCAGGCCTTCGTCCAGGGCGAAGGCTTCGAGCGATGCGCCAGCCTGCGGCAGATCATGTGCAGTGGCGAAGCGCTGTCGGTGGATTTGCAGCACAGCCTGTTCGGCGTGTTGCCGAATGTCGGTTTGTACAACCTGTACGGTCCGACCGAAGCGGCCATCGACGTGACCCACTGGACCTGTGTCGATGACGGCGGCTTCAGCGTGCCGATCGGTAATCCGATTGCCAACCTGGTGACCTACATCCTCGACGACAGCCTGCAACCGCAAGTGGCGGGCTGCGTCGGCGAGTTGTACCTGGGCGGCATCGGCCTGGCCCGTGGTTATCACAACCGCCCGGACCTGACCGCCGAGCGCTTTGTCGCCAGCCCCTTCGGTGCGCAGGGCGAGCGCCTGTACCGCACCGGCGACCTGGCGCGTTACCGCGAAGACGGCGTGATCGAATACGTCGGTCGCATCGACCATCAGGTGAAAATCCGTGGTTTACGCATCGAACTGGGAGAAATCGAAGCCTGCCTATTGGAGCATCCACAGGTGCGCGAGGCCGTGGTGATCGCCCTCGATGTCGGCAAATCCAAACAGCTGGTGGCTTACGTCGTCGGTGATGCCGCCATCGATCCACTCAAGCAACACCTGCGCAACGCGCTGCCCGAGCACATGCAGCCGAGCCACATGCTGCGGCTTGACCAGTTGCCGGTGACGCCCAACGGCAAACTCGACCGCCGCGCATTGCCACAGCCGGACCAGCAAGTGCGCGAATACGTCGCGCCGCGCAATGCCGTGGAAACAACGCTGCAAGCGGTTTGGCAGGCATTGTTTGAAGTGCCGCAGATTGGCATGCAGGACAACTTCTTCGAACTGGGCGGCGATTCCATCGTCTCGATCCAGGCGGTCAGCCGTGCACGCAAGGCCGGGTTGAGCATTTCCCCCAAGGACGTGTTCAGCCATCCGACCATCGCCGAACTGGCGACGGTCGCCCAACCGCTCGCGGCGGATCAAACGGAGCCGACACGGGTTGTACCCGTCGTGAAAATCGAACTGAGTACCGCGCAATATCAGGCGCTGGAGCTGACGGCGGACGAAGTCGAGGACGTCTATCCGCTGTCGCCGATGCAACAGGGCATGCTGTTTCACTCGGTGCAGGATGGCGATTCGGGGCTGTACGTCAACCAGATCGAAGTGGGCGTGCGCGGCGTCGACGGTGCACGTTTGCGCGAGGCGTGGGCCGACGCAGCCCGACGTCACGCGATCCTGCGCACCGCATTCCTGTGGGAGGGCGACAAGGAGCCGCTGCAAGTGGTGTTGCGCGACGCACCTTCGCTGCTGACCGAACTGGACTGGCGCGGGCTGGATGAGCAGCCTGAGCGCGTGCGCCAATTGGCTTTCGAGGAGCGTGAGCGTGGCTTCTCGCTGAACCGTGCGCCGTTGCTGCGCCTGTTGCTGGTGCGTCTGGAGGACGACCGCTTTCGCCTGATCTGGACTTACCACCACATCCTCATGGACGGCTGGAGCGTGTCGCGCCTGATCGGTGAGGTGTTGCGTCATTACAGCGGTGAGGAGCACGAACCGGTTGCGGCCTATCGCGACTACATCGACTGGCTCGGCCAGCAAGTCGCCGAGGCCAGCGAAGCGTTCTGGAAAGACAAACTCAACAATCTCGAAGGCGCCACACACCTGGCCCGCGCCTTGCCGGTCAAGGCGCCGCAAGCGGGTTATCACGCGATCTACACGCACCTGAGTGCCGAGCAGTCCGCACGTTTGCAAGCGTTTGCCCAGCAACAGCAGGTGACCCTCAATACCCTTGTGCAAGCCGCGTGGTTGCTGCTGTTGCAGCGCTACACCGGTCAGCGCACGGTGACGTTCGGCGCCACGGTGTCCGGTCGCCCGGAAACCCTCACCGGCTCGGAGAACATGCTCGGGCTGTTCATCAACACCTTGCCGGTGGTCAACACGGTGCCGACCGAGGCCCGCGTCGGCGACTGGTTACGGGAAATTCAGGCCTACAACCTCGACATCCGCGACTTTCAGCAAACCCCGCTCGGCGATATCCAGCGCTGGGCTGGGCAGGGCGGACAGTCGTTGTTCGACAGCATCATCGTGTTCGAAAACCAGCCGGTGGACCGCACGCTGCGCGAGTGGAACGGCGACTCCCTGCGTTTCGAGGACGTCTCCGATTTCGGCCTGACCAGCTTCGCCATGGACCTGATGGTCAGCCTCGATGAAGGGCTGCGCATCGAGTACATGCACCAGCGCGATCAGTTCGAGCTGGCCACCGTCGAAGTCCTGCGCAGCCACATGGAAAGCCTGATGCAGCGCCTGTGCGAGGACGCCGGGCGTGCCGTCGGCGAGCTGGGGTTGCTGACCCTGGACGAAGGCCGGGCGCTGGACGGCGAGCTGCCGGTGGTGGCTGCCGGTGATGAAACACCGGTGCACGAGCTGATTCGTCAGCGTGCACGCCGGCAACCGGATCATACGGCGCTGGTCTTGAGCCATGCCGATCGCGATGCCGAGCACTTGAGCTACGCCGAACTCGACCGTCGTTCCGATGCCCTTGCGGTGCATCTGCTGGAACAAGGCGTGCAGGCCGAGGACGTGATCGGTGTGTTCATGGAGCGCTCGCTGGAACTGGTGGTGTCGTTGTTGGCGGTGATGAAGTGCGGCGCTGCGTACGTGCCGCTCGATCCGCAATACCCGCAGGAGCGCCTGCGCTACATGATGGCCGACAGCGGCATGCGTCTGCTGCTGACTCAAGAGCGTTTGCGCGATGTTGCGCAGCTCAATCCGGGCACGCCGATGGTCGCGGTGGATCGCTTGAACCTCGACGTCAAGGTGGCGCCGCCAAACTGTTCCGTGCACGCCGAACAACTGGCCTACCTGATCTACACCTCGGGTTCCACGGGCAAACCGAAAAGCGTCGCCGTGGCTCACGGACCGTTGAGCATGCATGTGCAAGCCATCGCCGACCTGTACGAAATGGACCCGGGCAATCGCGAATTGCATTTCATGTCGTTCGCCTTCGACGGTGCCCATGAACGCTGGATCACCGCGCTGATCAGCGGCTCGACCCTGGTGATCCGCGACAACACCTTGTGGACCGCCGAGCAGACCCTGGCGGTGCTGCACCGCCAGCGCATCAGCGTCGCCTGCTTCCCGCCGGCGTACCTGCTGCAACTGGCCGAGCACGCCGAACTGCAGGGTGGCAATCCGCCGCCGGTGCGCATCTATTGCTTCGGCGGCGACGCGGTGCCGGACGCCACGTTCGAACGGGTCAAGCACACGCTCAGGCCGCAATACCTGGTCAACGGCTACGGCCCGACGGAAACCGTGGTCACGCCGCTGCTGTGGAAAATCGCTGCCGATGGCCAGTGCCAGGCGATGTATGCGCCGATTGGCCAACGCGTCGGCGCCCGCAGCCTGCATGTGCTGGACATGGACCTCAACCCGTTGCCGGTGGGCATGGTCGGTGAGTTGTACATCGGTGGGCGCGGTGTCGCACGCGGCTATCACCGTCATCCGTGGCAGAGCGCCGAGCGCTTTGCTGCCGATCCGTTCAGCCGTGAAGGCGGGCGCCTGTACCGTACGGGTGATCTGGTGCGCCGTCGCGAGGATGGCGTGTTTGATTACGTCGGGCGCGTCGACCATCAGGTCAAGGTGCGCGGTTTTCGCATCGAACTCGGCGAAATCGAAGCGCGGTTGCGCGAGCAGGCCGGAGTCAACGATGCATTGGTGGTAGTGCGGGAAAACGGGCAAGGTCCGCAATTGATCGGCTATGTGGTGGCGGCTGAAGACGATGGCCTCGGCCCGCGTTGCCAGGCGGCATTGCGCGAGAGCCTGCCCGACTACATGGTGCCGACGCAGGTCGTGGTGCTGCCGCGCTTCCCGCTGACGCCCAACGGCAAACTCGACCGCAAGGCATTGCCCGATCCAGCCTTCACGGGCCGCGACTACGTGGCCCCGCGCACGCCGCTGGAATGGGCGTTGGCGGACATCTGGCAACAGGTGTTGGGCATCGAGAAGGTCGGCATCACCGACAACTTCTTCGAACTGGGCGGTGATTCGTTGCGCACCCTTAAAGTGATCTCGAAAGTCCGCGCTCTGAATCTGCCGGACTTCCAGCTGAAACTGCGCGACATGATGGCCAAGCCGACGATTGCCGGGTTGTCCGGTGTCGATGAACAACCTGTGCGGCAGTGCCCGCAACCGCTGTTGCTGCTCAATCAGGTAGTGGGCGATCAGCCTGCGCTGTTCTGCCTGCACGCCGGTTTCGGCACGGTGTTCGACTACGAGCCGCTGGCCCGGCGCCTGGAGGGCGAGCGCACAGTTTACGGCGTGCAATGCCGGATGCTGCTCGATCGGCAGTGGCAGGACACGTCGCTGGCGCAAATGGCCGGGGATTACGTCGACGCCATTCGAGGCAAGCAACCGCAAGGGCCGTACCATTTGCTGGGTTGGTCGCTGGGCGGGGCGTTGGCGTTAATGGTCGCTGATTTGCTTGAACAGCAGGGGCAGCGCGCCGCGTTCGTCGGGCTGGTGGACAGCTTTGTGCCGACGCCAGCCAATGCCGTAGCGAGCCCGGATGAGTGGCGCGTGGACCTGGCCGAGTTTCTTGGCGCGACGCTGGGCATGGATACCGATGTGGTTGAACGGGCGTTGCATGCAGAAGCGGAGGGGGATCACGAGGCTGTGGCGCGGATCATTCGTGCACTCATCGACACGCAAAGCGAGCAGGCCAGCGGGTATGCCTTGCTTGGTGCCGATGAGTTGGCCCAGACGTTCATGGTCAGCATGCGATTGAAGGCGCTGTCGCGGCAGGTCGATGCGCTGCCGATACCGCAAACCGAGCTTTGCTGTTGGTGGGCCGATGGCAACCCGACGGAGGAACGCGCAACCCTCGAACGCCAGCAACCGCGGTTGCGCAAGGTGCAAACGGTGACGGCCGGGCATTTCGATATTTTGCAAATGGATGAATGTCTGGAGGCTGTGGCGGCGATGCTTGATCCGGAGGTGGTGAAAGAATTCTAAGCCGCGAATTGTGGCGAGGGAGCTTGCTCCCGCTGGGTCGCGAAGCGGCCCCAAAAACAGCCATCGCGGTTATTTGGACACACCGCGTTGTGCGGATTTGCGGCTGCTGCGCAGCCGAGCGGGAGCAAGCTCCCTCGCCACAGGTTTTCATTCAGCCTGAGGTTATCGAGTTCGCCCTAACGAACAACCCTCACGCTTCGTTTACCACGGTGAGCCTGTTTATTTTTGGAGACGACCGCCCATGGCACTGCACCCGGACATCGAAGGGTTTCTTGAGCTGGCCGAGTTCGGCCGCCTCAGCGGCAAGAGCCAGCCCATGCATGAGTTGACCCCGGACGAGGCCCGCCAGCAATTCGAACAGACCTCACAGTTGCTCGATACCGCGCCGGTGGGTGAACTGACGGTGACGGCTGTGAGCATCCCTGCACGCGATGGGCATTTGCTCAGTGCACGTCTTTACGCCAAACCGCAGTCGGACAACGAACCGCTCCCGGTGTTGCTGTACTTCCATGGTGGCGGTTACGTGGTGGGCAGTCTCGATTCCCACGACACCTTGTGCCGACGCTTGGCACTAGCGGGGGAGTTTGCCGTGTTGTCGGCAGATTATCGCCTGGCGCCCGAGCACCGTTTTCCCACCGCTTACCACGATGCCGAAGACGTGACACGCTGGCTGGCGAGCGGCGCGCCGGCGCTGCGGCTCGATGCGCAGCGGGTGGCGCTGGCCGGGGACAGTGTTGGTGGCAGCCTGGTGGCGTCGCTGTCGATTGCCATCGCTCAGGACCCGCAGGCCTGGCCGCTTTCGCCACGCCTGCAAGTGTTGTTGTACCCGGTGATCGACGCCGTGAAAAAACGCCCGTCCCTGGAGCGATTCGCCGAAGGCTATCTGCTGGAAGCCACCACGCTGGAGTGGTTCTACCAGCAGTATCAGCGCAGCGAGGCCGACCGCAGCGACTGGCGGTTTTCACCCCTGTTCGCCGAACGCCTGGAACGATTGACGCCCACGATACTGTGGCTGGCCGAGTACGACCCATTGCTGGATGAAGGTCTGGCCTGGGCCGAAAAACTGCGCGCAGCGGGCCAGCCGTTAGTGCTGGACGTGAAAGCCGGCATGACCCACGACTTTGCACGTATGGGCGAAATGGTCCAGGAAGTGCCGGGAATGCTGGCGCAACTGGCGGCGCAGATCAGCGAAAGCCTGGGTTGATACGGGCAATCCCTGTGAGAGCGAGCTTGTTCGCGATAGTGGGGGAAAAATCCTACGCGGTTTTGCGGTTGGCCATCGGAAGTGAAACGCTTACGATCCGACGCGACATGATTGCGCTAGCTGATCATTGACACTTCATCCTGCCAGCAACGACAGCGAACGCTAGACCGATTAGACTTCCAGATACTGACCCGGAGGCCGCTATGAGCGCCGAACTTTCCCCGATCGTTTCAGAGTTTGAAACCGAAGAACAGGCCGCCAGCCATGAACTTTGGTTCCGTGCCAAGGTGCAAGCATCGCTCGATGACCCGCGCCCGAACCTGCCGCATGATCAAGTGATGGCAGATTTACGAACCCTCATCGAGTCAAAGCGCAACCAGCACAATGCTGGTTGAGTGGCGGCCCGAAGCGCGGGCCGCACTCTGGCAGATTCTGAATTACATTGGCGACCGTAACTTCGCAGCGGCCAGCGAGTTGTTTCAGGCGATAGAGATTGCTACATCGGCCCTTCCTGAACACCCCTGCCTTTATCGATTTGGTCGAGTGCCCGGCACTCGGGAAATTGTTGTGCATCCCAATTACCTGGTGGTTTACCGAGTGACGGATCGAATCGAAATATTGAGTGTGTTGCATGCCCGTCAAGAGTATCCCTGACGGTTGCAAGCTTTGTATGAGATGAGTGCGAGGCAGTGCGATCATTCGCTACTGACCCCGGTCGCGCAAACGTCAGCCTGTGCTTTAATTTGAACACTTCAATACAGCGTTCCACACGCAACTTGCAACGCGACATAACTTGTCGCCTGACTGTTGAGCCGAAAGGGAGTTTGCATCGTGACTGAAGAGATAAAAACCAAAGGCCCTGCCTCGTACTTTCCGTCGATTGAAAAGAAGTACGGGCAGCCAATAAGCCACTGGCTGAACCTGCTTAAAACAGTAGACGACAAAAAGCATATGGAAAGGGTGGCCTGGCTCAAGGCGGAACACGGTATGGGGCATGGCCACGCTAACGCTTTGGTTGCGTATTACCTGGCCACCGCCAAGAGCGACTGACTTGGGTTTTGTATTGAGCCAACACCGAACAGCGTCGCGTGTTGGCTCACTCAAAATGACGATTCAATCAGTCTCTGCGTTTATCAAGACATTGGCGGCGTAGCACCGTGCTGTTGATGTCCTTGCAATTGACCGAGTAATCGTCATCGTCATAGTCTTTGTTTTTTGCCTTGTCTTTGGCCTTTCCACAATTGCCATTGTCATTGCAATTGCCTTTACCCTTTTGATTGTTGTCGCTGTTGTTTTTCAGACAGTTTCTGACGTCACTGGCACTGCCCGCATCATCACAATCCGAACCGGCATAGGACAGCGATGGCAAGGCCAGGGAGAGCAGGGCGGTACACACAGCGGCCGCTACGATTCGCATAACAAAACTCCTGATTAGAATGCTTTTGCGCAACTATTGCCTTGAGACACTCCCGGCTGACTATAGCAGGCCTCGGTATAAACGAATGCGTACGGCTTTATACCTTGCGTAACTCGACTCAAGCCTGTTCGCCGCTCGACGATCTGTCGAACGACCCCTGGGCCGGGCTCAACGCCAGCATTTCGCTGATCCAGCGAGCCTGCCGGGCGATGTCTTGTACCTTTTCCTCGGGCACCTGCCGCGCTCGCTCGAAGTGGCTCAGGGTCCGCTGCTTCTCACGCAGCAAGCGCTGCCACTTGGCCAGGAACACCGGGCTGCGTGCCTGCATCTGAAGCGGGCCGAAGTACAGCTCTCTGGCGGAGTACATCACCGGTCCGGCGTGCTCGGCGACGATGACTTCATAGTAGAAACGGTTCTCCCGCAGCACTTCTTCGCTGAGGATGCGGTAGCCATTGTCCATCAGCCATTGGCGCAGAGGCTGTTCGCCGCCGTTGGGTTGCAGGATCAGGCGCTCTTGGCCGCTCAGGCACGCCTTGCCGCTGTCGAGAATGTCGCGGATGGTTTCGCCGCCCATGCCGCAAATGCTGATCGCGCTAATCCCGTCTGCCGGCTCGATCGCCGCCAGGCCGTTGGCCAGGCGCACGGTGATACTCAGTTCCTGGCCGCTCTCGCGCACCGTGCGTTGTGCTGCACCAAACGGTGTCAATGCCACCTCGCCGGCCACCGCCATCGCAATGGCGCCACGGCGCATCAACGCCACCGGCAAGTAGCCATGGTCCGAGCCGATATCGGCCAGGCGTGCACCCGCCGGCACATGCGCCGCCACGCGCTCCAGGCGCATGGACAATGTCTGTTCGTTCAACTGCAGCCTCTTACTCGCCCGGGTAAACGTTGCCGTTCATGCGTGAACAAACAGTCCGGGGCAATTCTTCAAATAGGGATGAGTGCCATCTGGCGTGAGAGCCTCGCGACAGAAAGCAATCGGCCGGAAGGGTACATGGAAAAAGGGCCTGCACCTACGCTTGGTCTGGGTCATAACGCCGAACGGCGACTCACCCGGTTCTGATGTGCTGATTTTTCAGCTTTTTCGTCGCCCGCATTGAAAATCAACTAACGTTCATGACGGTGCGCAGCAGAACTTCAGGGAAGACGAAGTACCGACGTTACCAAACCAACGGTATAGCAAGACTGGGAGGTCAATATGCGATCCACGTCCGCGACAGAATCCATCGATTACAGCTTGGGCGGCCGCTGTGCTTTGCTGTTTGTCATCATCAACACGTTCTGGCTGCCGGATGCGCAAGCCGCGTGCGGGTCGGCGGCGCCCGGGGCCTATATCCTGTCCCAAACCTGTACGCCCGCGGCTGGACTTGATGCATCCATTGCCACGCAAGCGGGTACGACGATCACCACGTCTATTGGCTCGTCGGTGCTCAGTCGCGCCAATAACGGCAACTCGGCGATCACCCTCAGCGGCACCACGATCACCAGCACGCCGCCCACCGCCGCCAACGCGGTCTTCGCCAACGTGATAGGAGCGGGTGGTTCAGGGAATGCCACACTCACAGTTGATGGCGGCGTAACCACGGTCAACCTCGGTGGCTCGGGCCTCGATGCGCTGGCGATCACCAACGTCAATACCGGACTGTCCACTGTCTCGGTCACGTCCGGCACCACCCTGAACATCCTCAATACCGTCGAAGGCAACGAACACGACGGCATCGATGTGAACGCCAGTGGCGGTGGCGCGATCAATGTGGCGCATAACGGCAACGGCTCGATCACCACGTCAGGCGGCAACGGCATCTGGGCCAAAGGCACGGGCAGCGGTAACGTCAATGTGAGCGTCGCAAGTGGCGTCAGTTTCCTCGTCGACAACGCCAGCGAACTGTCCAGCGGTCCGCCTATTGGCGACGATTCGTCTCCCACCGCGGGTGTTGGCAATCACGCCGGGGTCCATACCCGTGCGATCAACGGCAACACCACGGTCGATAATGCCGCCACTGTCGAAGGGCGCGGCATGAACGCTTTCGGCATTTTTACGGAAGGCGGCACCGGCGACACCACGTTGCACAACAGCGGCTCGATCACCACCAACGGGTTGAACGGCTTCGGTATCCGCGCGCTCTCGACTACTGGCAGCATTGCCGTGGTCAACGATGGCACGATCACCACGACCGGTGGCGGCGGCCACGGTATCTACGTTAACGATAACGTTGGGGCTCTGGGCAATATCAGCATCCAGAACAATGCTCAGCTCAATGTTGGCAGCACCACCGATATCACCGGTTCGCGCGCCATCTACGTGATCAAGCGCGGAACCGGGGACGTGAACGTAACGGGCAATGGCAATATCAATGTCGTCGGTGGCCTGACGACCACCCGCGCCTACGGCATCATACTCAGTGCAGAAGGTGGCAACATCGCCGTGGATTACGCGGGTGACATCTCGGCCAGCGGCGCCGGTGCAGGCGGCATTCGGGCCGAAGCGAGGGCGGGCAGTGTGCGTGTCGATTACACCGGCAATCGCATCGAGACGTTCAACGGCAATGCGAACGGCATCTACGCCTCGACCCAGTCGGCCACGGGAACCGTGGACATCAATGCTGGCGGGACGATCATCACCCACTCCAATACCGGCGGTGGCGACGGCACCGGCATCGGCTCGTTCGGCCTGCAGGCCTTGTCCCAGGGCGGCGATGTGAATGTTGCATTTACCGGGCCGCGCATCGACGTCAACGGCTCCGGCGCCGCCATCGTGGCCGGCAATGCGTTCGATTCGGGAACCGGATTGGGCAGCCTCAATGTCAGCAACAAGGGCGAACTCATTGCGCGGGGCAATCAACAACAGGGCATTCGCACGTTTTCAACCACCGGGCAGCAGACGATCACCAACACCGGTGCGATCCAGACGCTCGGTGCCAGCAACAGCCAGGGCATTCGTGCCGAGGCTTCAGGCGCCGCCAATGTGACGGTCAACAATTCTGGGGCGATCACCACCAAGGGCACCGGATCATCGGGGATCGACGCGCAGGCGCAAGGCGGATCGGTCAGCGTCAGCAACAGCGCGGCGATTTCGGGTGGATGGGCAGACAGCAGCGGCGTCACCCTGGCCGGTGCCACGCAAGTGTTGAACAACACGGGCAACATTGCGGCGCTCAGCGATTCGGCCGTCCATGCGGATGCGAGCGGTACCGGTAGCACGTTCACACTCAATAATGCGGGGCAAATGACTGGTTCGGTCACGGCGGCAAGCGCTGTCAGCCAAGTCGCCAACTCAGGCACCTGGACCTTGCGCAATTTTGCCGACAGCACCGGCAGCGGGACCCGAGATACGTGGGGTGTTGCGGTCAGCAATCTGGGTTCGGCGACCGGCAATAGCATCGACAATACCGGCCTGATTCGCCTGGCGTCCCAGCCCACCTCCGGCATCGTCAACTTCGACAGCCGCGGGGCTTATTTACCCCTGGGCCAATCGGCCAATACGCCTTCAACGGGCGGTGTGGTGCAAGGTCAATTGCTGGGCGTGAGTCGTTTCACCCACAGTGGGACCCTTGACCTGCCCGGGGGCAGCAGCACCGTGGGCAACGTGCTGCTTATCAGCGGCGCGACCACTGCCGGTGCCGATGGGGGCGGGGTGTTCGTTTCCAACGGGGGCAGTCTGCTGCTCAACAGCACACTGAACGAAGGGGGAGCAAACAGCCGTTCTGACGTTTTGGTCGTCGACTCGACCTCGACAGGCAGCGGCGGTGCTACCAATGTTTCCGTCAGCAACATTGGCGGCCTGGGGGAGGTGACCCAAGGCAACGGGATTGCAGTGGTTGAGCTGACCAACAAGTCTGCCACGGCGAGCGACCCGAATGCCTTCCGCCTCGCGCGTCGGGTCGTCGCCGGGCCGTATGAGTATCGTCTGCAACAAGGCGCCGAGGATGGCAGCGCTAAGGACACTTGGTATCTACGCTCGGATGCCTTGATTCCGGATGATCCTCCAGGGCCTGATCCAGATCCAACGCCGGACCCAACGCCGGATCCAACACCAGACCCGGTGCCAAACTACCGGCCCGAGGTCTCGCTGTATGGTGCGCTGCCTGCGCTGGCCCTTGTCTACGGCCGGACGATGGTCGATACCCTGCATGAACGGGTCGGCGAAGAGCGCCTCAACCCTGGCGACCCGTTACCCGCCGAGGACCAGGCCACCTATTCGCCGTCGATGGGTTGGGGACGGGTGATTTATCGCAGCGGCAAGCAGGACGGGGATCGAAAAAATGCCTTGGGCAACACGCCGGAATACAACTATGACCTGACCGCGTTCCAGGTCGGTACCGACCTCTACCGTAAGGTCGACACAGATGGCAGCCATGATCAGGCGGGTGTTTCCCTGTCGGCGGGCACCCTCGATGCGGGCGTCAGCCATTACAACGGCCTGGCGGCCGGTCAGGACACCTTGCGTGCGTATGGGGTGGGCGCCTATTGGACCCATTTCGGACCTTCGGGCTGGTATCTGGACGGTGTGCTGCAAGTCAACCGCTTCGATATCGAGGCCAAGCCCAGCGAGTTGCCTGAACTGGAAACCCGAGGCTGGGGTTACACCGCTTCACTGGAGAGCGGCTACCCCTACGCAGTCGACAAAAACTGGTACGTCGAACCTCAACTCCAGGCCATCTACAGTACCGTTGACCTGGATGACAGCGATGACGCCGGGGCCAATGTGCGGTTCAAAGACGTGGAGTCATTGGTCGGGCGTTTGGGCGTGCGCATTGCCAGGGACTGGGAAACCGAAGGAACGGACAAGACCGCACGCCGCACCAACGGCTGGATTCGCCCGAGCGTCTGGCATGAATTCAAAGGGCAGCCGAAAACCGAGTTCAGTTCCCAGTCGGGTTACGTGCCGTTTGAGTCGGATATTCAGGGGACATGGGGCGAGGTCAACCTGGGGGTGGATTACCAGGCCAACCAGCGCACCACGTTCACGGCCTCGGCCGGTTATCGGCAGGGGTTCGACGGTGACAGTCATGGCTATGACGCCATGCTGGGGTTCAAGATCAACTTTTAACTGTTGTAGGAGCGAGCCTGCTCGCGATGGTCGTTAACGGAAACGCGTGCTTACTGGTTAAACGCAGCGCATTTGAGTCCATCGCGAGCAGGCTCGCTCCTACATAAAACAGAAAGGCTATTTGGTGGTGACGTTGGCCCGCGCTGTGTGCAGCTTCTTGTAGCTGTCGATCAGGCGCAGGTGTTTGTCGAGCCCTTCGAGCTTCATGCTCGTCGGCGTCAGGCCGTAGAAGCGGACGCTGCCGTCCACGGAGCCAATCACGGCGTCCATCCGCTCGTTGCCGAACATGCGACGGAAGTTGACCTCGTAATCGGCCAGTTCCAGGTCTTCGTCCAGCTTCATCTCCAGCACCGCATTCACGGCTTGGTAGAACAAGCCGCGCTCGACGGTGTTGTCGTTGTACTGCAGGAACATCTCGACCATTTCTTTCGCTTCGTCGAACTTCTGCAAGGCGAGATAGATCAGCAGTTTCAGCTCAAGAATCGTCAACTGACCCCAAGCGGTGTTGTCGTCAAATTCGATGCCGATCAACGTGGTGATGTCGGTGTAGTCATCCAGCTCGCTTTCTTCCAGACGCTTGACCAGTGCCCGCAAACCGGCCTTGTCCAGGCTGTGCAGGTTCAGGATGTCTTCACGGAAGAACAGCGCTTTGTTGGTGTTGTCCCAGATCAGATCGTCCACCGGATAGATTTCCGAGTAGTCCGGCACCAGGATGCGGCAGGCAGTTGCGCCGATGTGCTCGTACACCGCCATGTAGCTTTCTTTGCCCATGTTTTCGAGAATGCCGAACAACGTTGCGGCTTCTTCGGTGTTGGAGTTTTCACCCTGGCCGGAGAAGTCCCACTCGACAAATTCGTAATCCGACTGGGCACTGAAGAAGCGCCACGAGACCACGCCGCTCGAATCGATGAAGTGCTCGACGAAGTTGTTCGGTTCCGTCACCGCATGGCCTTCAAAGGTCGGCTGCGGCAGATCGTTGAGGCCTTCGAAACTGCGGCCCTGCAACAACTCGGTCAGGCTGCGCTCCAGCGCCACTTCGAGGCTCGGGTGCGCGCCGAAGGAAGCAAACACGCCGCCGGTACGCGGGTTCATCAGGGTGACGCACATCACCGGGAACTCGCCGCCCAGCGATGCATCCTTGACCAGCACCGGGAAGCCTTGCTCTTCCAGGCCCTGGATGCCGGCCAGAATACCGGGGTATTTCGCCAGCACTTCCTGCGGCACATCCGGCAGGGCCATTTCGCCTTCGATGATTTCGCGTTTGACTGCACGCTCGAAGATTTCCGACAGGCACTGCACCTGCGCTTCGGCCAGCGTGTTACCGGCGCTCATGCCGTTGCTCAGGTACAGGTTTTCGATCAGGTTGGACGGGAAATACACCACCTCGCCGTCAGACTGACGCACGAACGGCAGCGAAACGATACCGCGCTCTTCATTGCCGGAGTTGGTGTCGTACAAATGCGAGCCGCGCAGCTCGCCATCGCGGTTGTAAATCTTCAGGCAGTATTGGTCGAGAATCTCGGCCGGCAGTGCGTCTTTAGGGCCAGGCTGGAACCAGCGCTCGTCCGGGTAATGCACAAATGGCGCATTGGCGAGTTCTTCTCCCCAGAACTGATCGTTGTAGAAGAAGTTGCAGTTGAGACGCTCGATGAATTCGCCCAACGCCGACGCCAACGCGCCTTCCTTGGTCGCGCCCTTGCCGTTGGTAAAGCACATCGGCGAGCTCGCATCGCGGATGTGCAGCGACCAGACATTGGGAACGATGTTGCGCCACGAAGCGATTTCAATCTTCATGCCCAGCCCGGCGAGAATGCCCGACATGTTGGCGATGGTTTGCTCCAGCGGCAGGTCCTTGCCCGCAATGTAGGTGCCTGCTTCTGAGTTGGATGCCGGCATCAGCAGCGCCTGGGCATCGGCATCGAGGTTTTCCACTTCCTCGATCACGAACTCAGGCCTGGCTTGCACGACCTTTTTCACCGTGCAGCGGTCGATGGAACGCAGAATGCCCTGGCGGTCCTTTTCGGAGATATCGGCCGGCAACTCGACCTGAATCTTGAAGATCTGGTTGTAGCGGTTTTCCGGGTCAACAATGTTGTTCTGCGACAGGCGGATGTTTTCGGTGGGGATATTGCGGGTTTCGCAATACAGCTTCACGAAATAGGCCGCGCACAACGCCGACGAAGCCAGGAAGTAGTCGAACGGACCCGGTGCCGAACCATCGCCTTTGTAGCGAATCGGTTGATCGGCGATCACCGTGAAGTCGTCGAACTTGGCTTCAAGTCGAAGGTTGTCGAGAAAGTTGACCTTGATTTCCATGAGGGTTACCAGATTGCGAGCTTCAAATTGGCCGCTATTATCCGGCTTTTCACCGGGAAGTCTTGCGCTTTTGCGCAATGCCCGCTGGCCGGTCCGCCTGCGTGGCCCTGTTGATGAGCCGGCCGCCAGCCAGCGGCTGAAGCGCCATAAATGAGCTATACCCGCTAATCTCCCTTTGCAGTTCTTCTCGCAGGAGTTTGGCCATGAAACTCAGGCATTCGCTGGCAGCGCTATTGATCGTCGGCAGTCTCTACGGCTGCACCACGTCATCCGGCCACAGTGTGTATGTTCCGTTGGTTGCTACGCGGCAGAACGTCGGTCAGATCGGCAACGTCACGCTGTCCCAGTGGGACAAGCAAACCGGGCTCAGTTTCTTCATCAGCGGTGCGCCCAGTGGTGCTGTTTTGCCTCTGCGTCTCTACAGCTTCATCAACAAAGGCAGCTGCCAGCAACCGGGGCCGGTGGCCTACGCGATGAACGATACCGTCACCACCGAGCGTCAGCCGATACGCGGTTGGACGTTCTCGAGGAGCGCGCCGGTCGAGCTGTCAGCCTTGCTGGCCGGTAACTACTCCGTGGTGGTGCGCACGGCGGCGACCGATGGCAGCGTCGATATTTTTTGCGGCGACATCAAGGAACAAAGCGTGGCGAAGTAGCCAAGACCGGGTGCGAATATTGGCTGACGATGTCGAGCTAGAATGAACCGGCCAATGTCCGATTCTGGAGAAACCACATGGTCAGCAAAAACACGATTTGCCTCTGGTACGACGGTGATGCCCTGACGACGGCGATCACCGATCCGGATCCTGCCGCAGCCAAACGCGCCTTCGAAGCGATGATACAAATGGGCAAGATCGACATTGCAGGCATCGAGGCGGCGTTGAAAGGTTAGTCGTCTTCGAAACGCCCGATGCCTTCGCGATCACCCGCGTAGTGTCGGGTGAGCGGGAAGGGCGGCAACCAGGCTTCGCGGCGCACGGTCCAGCTTTCGTAAGTGGGTTTGAGTTGGTCGGGTGCATCGAGTGACCCCAGATTCACTTCGATTTCGTCGCCGCTGCGCGCAAACACCGACGAGCCGCAACGGGGGCAGAAAAACCGTCCGGCGTAGTCGCGGGTTTCGCCCTTAATGGTCACCGCCTCCTGAGGGAAGATCGCGGAGGCGTGAAACAACGCCCCATGGTGTTTGCGACAGTCCAGACAATGGCAGAGGCCGACCCGGTAAGGGCGGCCCGTCGCCACGATCTGCACGTTTGCGCACAGGCAACTTCCGGTGAATCGGTCCATGTTGCACCTCTTCTTGAATCGAGCGTTCATGAAGAATAGGCCGTCACGTGCCTGTCATTTACACCTGATAGATTCTGCGCGCCGCTTCGGCCCACTCAAGGCGACTCTCAGGTGTACTCAAGCACAACCCGCCAGCCAATTATCCTGCGCTCCGACGACATGCGCTGCGACGACTTTGGTGCAGTGTTTTCAAGGATGTTCGGCAACCTGTATGCCGACTCTCCACCGCCGCCGCGTAACATCATCATCGGTGGGGTATACGGCCGGCACGAAGGCGTGAGTTTCAGACGCATGCACTACCGGGGGGATTTCTCGGTCGACTTTCCCGAGCCTCTGGACGAGATCACTTTCGTCATTCCCACGGCCGGCAAGATCATCTTCAATCACGCCACCGAGTCGGTCGGCTTTGGTCAGATCGGCTTGGCCATCGACAAGGCCGATGTGCGTTCGGTGCGCTTTATTGAGAATCACGCGCAGCATGGCATTTCGATACGGCGCGCACTGATCACTGAGCGACTGTCGACCTTGCTGGGCAAGCCGATCCTGGAAAAAGTCGTGTTCGAGCCGGTGGTGGATCTGAAGGTGTCGGCCTTTCAGGGGATCCGTGCGCTGGTGGACCTGGCCACAGGCGCCGAGTTTGATCTGCTGATGAATACCGGTTCGCTGATGCCGTCGCGCCTGCGCGAAATGCTGGTCGATGCCGTGCTGGAGACCTGGCCGCACAACTTCACTGAAGCCCTGCGTCGCCCGGCGCCGATCATCGCGCCGCGGCATGTGAAGCTGGCGCTCGAATTCATTCAGGCGCATCCCGATAACCTGGTCAGCGGTACGGAACTGGCGAGCCTGACGAACGTCAGCCTGCGTGCGTTGCAGGACGGTTTTCAGCGTTTCGTCGGGATGTCGATCGTGGCTTACCAGCGGCAAGTGCGTCTGGAACGTGCCTATGGCGTGCTCACGCAAGGCGTCGCGCCTTCGGTGACGGAGGTGGCGTTGCAATTCGGTTTCAGCAATGTCGGCAGGTTCAGTCAGTATTTTCAGAGTGCCTACGGTGTCAGTCCGGTAGAGGTGAGGAAGGGGGTGCGGGTACGGCAACCGGCCTGATCGTTCGTGGTTCAAACCGCCGCGATGGCGGTTTGAACCGGTGGAGTTCCGTTAGAACAGATAACTGGCCTTGAGGCTGCCAAAACTGCCGTGGCTGTCACCGCCGCCCATGGCACCGAGCTCGGCACCCACGCTCAATGCGCCCAGATTGGCCATCACATTCACCCCACCCAGGAACTGGTCGCGGTTGTCGAAAGCGGCGCGCTGTTCGATGTCCAGACCCAGCAGATGGCCTTCGCTGTCGATTTCGTTGTCGCCCAATACGTGTTCGTAACCGACCTGTACACCCGGCACCAGTTGCCAGGCGCCAACGCTGACGGCGTTGAACGAGGCGTTGAGGTTGGCCACCGCGCTTTTGCGGGTCTGGTTGATGTCGTCGACGTCGAGGGCCAGCTCGCTGCCTTTTTCCTGGAAACCCGCCAGGTTCAGGTGACTGATGCGCACGCCGAGGCTCGGTTCCAGGGTCACGCCGCTGACCGGTACGCGGTAACCCAACGCCAACGTGGCACCGGTGAGGTTGCCGTGGCTGTCGCCTTTGGCCGTGCCCAGACCGCCGCCGAGGTCGCGGCTGCTGTCGTAGTCGATGTAGCCGGCGCTGGCGTCGGCGTCGATAAACAGACCGCGCTCCAGACCGTTCGGTGCAAACCGCGCACCAGCGCTGAGGAAAGTCAGGTCGGTGTCCGCTTCGCCCCCTGCGCCGCCGACGCTGCCCTTGCTGTAGCCAAAGCCACCGTAGGCGCTGAACTGCTCGGAGAAACGCTGTGTCAGGCCGATCATCAGGCCCTGGCTGTGCTCGTTGCTGCTCTCGGCGTGGGCCGAGCCGTCAGTGCCCAGATAGCCCGCCAGCGCGGTGCTCCACAACCGGTATTGCCCGGCCTTGAGGTCAATGCCGCTGGTGAACGGCGCCGCGGCCTGATCGATCATCGTGTTTTGACGCAGCAAATAGCTGGCGGCATCGGCATGCACCTGGCCGCCGACGGTGGACTGCACACCGCCAAGGTCACCGGCGTCGATGGCCGATTGCAGGTAGTAGTTGTAGTCGCTGTAAGTGCCGGACAGGCGGGTGTTCTGCAATTGTTGCAGCAGCTGCGCACCGGCCGCGGCATTGCCGACAAAACCTGCCTGGCCCGGCAGGCTGTTGTACTCGACCATCTTGCCGCGCAGCACGTAGATCGTCTCTTGCGACAGACCCAGGCCTTGCTTGAGGTAGTTGTCCATCGTGCCGTACTGCGCGGTGACTTCGTCCAGGCCGGCTTGCAGGTAGCTGGCCTCTACGCCGAGCAACGGCGCATAAATCGCCGCCATGCTCGGCGGCAACGCTTTGAGGGTCGCTGCCATGCGAGCAGCGGTGTAGTCGTTGGTCGCCAGGTAGTCGCTCATGATGGTTGCGCTGTCGACCCCGGCGATGCTTTGCAGCACGGCGGCGGTCCAGCCGGTGCGGTCCTTGCCAGCGGTGCAATGGAACAGTGCGGCGCCGTCAACCGCGGCGAGTTCATTGAACAGCCGGGTGAACTGGCCGCGCATCCCGGCGTCCCTGACGAAGGCGCGGTTGGTGTCTTGCATCATGGCGAGGGCTTCGGCGGCGCTGTGGAACGAGATGTTGGTGATGTTCGAGCCCGATGCGGTGGCGCCGATGATGTCGATGTTGCTGTAGGTCGCCCCGCTGATCAGGGTGTCGGGCGTGGCGGCGATTTCGCTCGGCGTGCGCAGGTCGTAGATCGACTTGATGCCCAGGCTGTTCAGGGTGGTCAGGTCTGCCGCAGACGGGGTCAGTGCATTGGAGCGATAGAACACCCCGGCGCGCATCGTGCCGTCGTTGGCTGTGGAATAGGCGGTGGTGGTGCCGGCGACATCCCGGAAATTGTCCATGCCCTTCAGGCGCGGGGTGTTGAGCGGGGCGGTCTCGGCAGCCTGGGCGGCGGCGATGGACAGGCTCAGAACGGACAGCGAACACACAAGACGTTGAAACACGATGCAGCCTCATTGATCAAGCGGTGGGCTGGCTACTATCTGATTCGAAATGACGCTTAATGTTACAAACTCTCGGTGGCAGAAAATGCCTGCGCGATCTGTCCAGAAGGTTCGTCTTCTGTCTGGTCAGCTGTTTTTTGGGGGTGTCCAAAAAACAAAACCGGGCCGCAAGGGGCCCGGTGGTGTGCAGCGATGAAGCCTTCGTCAATCAGTACTGGGCGCGTACGCTCAGGGTAAAGGTGCGCGGGTCACCGTAGAAGTTGGTGCCCCAGGCCGCATCGACGCGGTCGTAGTACTTGCGGTCGAACAGGTTGTTGGCAGTCAGTGTCGTCGACAGATGATCGTTGAACTTGTAGCCGATCTGGGCCGTGGTGACGGCATAGCCAGCTTGTTTGAATTTCACGTCACGCTGGTAGTACGTTTCGCTGACGGCACGCACGCCACCGCCGATGTTGAAGTCCTTGAGCGGTCCGTCGGTGAAGTCGTACTTGGTCCACAGGTTGTAGTTGTGCTTGGGCGTGATGGTGCTGAAGGTCTTGCCTTTGTTGGCGTCTGCGGCTTCCAGGTACTTGGTGCTGGTATAGGCGTAACCCGTGACGATGCTCCAGTTGTCGGTCAGGTTACCGCTCAACTCGGTTTCCCAACCCTGGCTGCGTGCCTTGCCCTCGGTCATGTAGGCACCGGTGGAGTCGTCGTACTCGGCCCGGTTTTCATCGTAAATGCGGAATGCAGCGATGCTGGCGTTCAGGCGACCGTCGAAGAACTCGCGCTTGAGGCCGATCTCATACTGTTCGCCTTCGCGGGGGCCGACCGGCTCGCCATCACTGCCGATTTCGCTTTGTGGCTTGAATACGCCGGTGTAGCTGAAGTAGGTCGACAGCTCCGGGGTGATCTTGCCGATGATAGCGCCGTACGGCACGACTTTGTGGGTGATGCTGGTGTGCGCTTCGCCGTAGTTGTTGAAGAAGGCGTTCTCGTTTTTCGCGTCGCTTTCGTACCAGGTTACGCGGCTGCCGCCGATGACATCGAGCCAATCGGTGACGTTGAATTTGGCGCGAGTGTAGAGGCCGTACTGGTCGGACTTGGACCAGTTGCCGTTGACGTGCTCGTAGTCGTTGCGTGGAATGTCGATGCTGCCCGGATCGTACACGTTGATCGGAAAGTACTCGCCACCGCCGTAGGTGAAGTCCTTGTCCAGATGCTGGTACTCGCCGCCCAGGGTGAACTCGTGCTGGCGATCGGCAAATTCGAATGGTGTGGTGACGAAGCTGTCGACGCCGATGGTCTTGATGTGGGTGTAGTAGTCGTACGCCACCGCCCAGCTGTCGCCGGTCTCGGGATCGACCGGACCGTCGGCCCAGGTGAAGTTACGCTCCGGGGTTTCGGCATCGCGGTAGGTCACGGTGGTCTTGAACTGACCGCCGTTGTCCAGCGCGTGGTCCACTTCAGCAAAGGTTTCCCAGACTTTTTCGTTGAGGGTGTTCCACTTGGCATCGACGAAGGTCGAGCGGGGGACGTCCAGCATGCTGCCGTCGGAGTAAGCCGGGAGGCCGAATGCCGGGGTGGAATTGTTCTTCTGGAAGGCGCCGCCGACCGACAGGGTGGTGGCCGGGTCGAGGTCGAATTCCAGACGACCGTAAACCATCGGGCGTTCGTTCTTGGCGTAGTCGACGTAGGATTTGTTGTTCTCGTAGGCGGTTACGAAACGCCCGCGAAAGGTCCCCTGGTCGTTCAACGGGCCGGTGACGTCCACCGAGGACCGGTAGTGGTCATAAGAACCGCCCGCCACTTCGCCACTCAGGGCGAATTTGTCCAGGGCGCGCTTGCGCACCACGTTGATCGTACCGCCAGGTTCGCCAGCGCCCTGATACAGGCCCGACGGACCGCGCAGCACTTCGACGCGGTCGTACATCGCCAGGTCGAAGCTGGTGGACAGGTCGCCCTGACCGGTCGGTTGCGACACGCCGTCGACCTGCACCTGGTCGACGAGGAAGCCACGCATGTAGACGTCGTTGAGGCTGGAACCGGCGTTGTAGGTCTTGATCGTCACGCCGGTGACCTGGCGCATGGCGTCTTGCAGGCTGTTCAGGTTCTGGTCGTCCATGCGCTGGCGCGTAACGACGGACACGGACTGCGGGATGTCTTTGACCTTGATATTGCCCTTGCCGATGCTGACTTCATCGCTGGTGTAGGAGTGCGTGCCTTCGGTGGTCGGCCCAAGCGCCAGGCCCGTGATCGAAGTGGCGCCCAGTTGCAGCGTGCTGGAGTTGTCCGCCGTCGGTACCAGTGAAACCGTGTTGCCATTCAGTTGAAAACCGATGCCGCTCCCCAGCAGCAAGGTTTTCAGTGCCTGCTCCGGCTCCAGGTTTCCGGACACCGCAGTCGACTTGAGGCCGTTGACCATGTCCTGGCTGTAGAGAATCTGCAGGTTGGTCTGTTGACCCAGTTGGCGCAATGCACTGGCCAGCGACTGAGACGGCACGTTGACATTCACCGGCGCGGCTTCAACCTGGGAGGTGCCCAGCAGCAACAGGGTCAGCAGCGCGCCCGGCAAGACCGTTCGAAATTTCTTTTGCCGTTCGATGGCGAGTGCCAGCGGTGCGCGGGACAGAGTAAGGCTTTGCATTGCTCGAATCGCTCCAGAAGGGGGTGTGCAGATTTTTTGTTAATGATAATTATTATTAGACGGGCCACTTCGGCTAAACCGGAAAACAAACTTCAAAAAACAATGACCTGCGTGTCGACTGCCGCTGTCAGGCGGCGGTGCGCTCGGTCACGACCCGCCCCGATGCCATGCGCACCAGTTGATCGGCCATGTCGAAATAGCGGTCGTCGTGGGAGATGACGATGATGGTTTTGCCCAGGCGCTTAAGGTCCGGGAGCAGCTCGGTGTAGAAGATCCGGCGGAAGGTCGGGTCCTGGTCGGCGGCCCATTCGTCAAACACCAGCACCGGGCGTTCTTCGAGCCAGGCATTGACCAGCGCCAGGCGCTTGCGCTGTCCGGTGGACAGGTCGGTGGTGCTGAAACGACCGTCGTTGACGCTGACCTTGTGCGCAATCTCCAGCCGTTGCAGGTATTGATTGGCGTCTTCCGGAATGTGCTGATCGCCTTGCACCACGTCATCGAACAGGTAGTAGTCGGCGAAAATTGTGGTGAACAACTGGCGGTAGTCGTCTCGGTTCTGCGCATCGATGCCTTGACCGTTGAGCAGGATGGCGCCCTGCTGCGGCGCGTAGAGGCCCAGCAGCAGTTTGATCAACGTGGTCTTGCCGCAACCGTTTTCGCCGACGATGAATATGATCTCGCCTTGTTCGATGGTCAGGTTCACCGGCCCCAGGCGAAACGCTTCGCTGCCCGGTGCGGCCGGGAACGCATAGCTGACATTGTCCAGTTGCAGGCGGTTGACCACGCTCGGCGCGATGCCTTTGTCGTTGAGCAACAGGTGCGGCTCGGGTGAGGAAAACTGGCTCGACAGCTCGGCGATGCGACGGAACGCAATGCGTGCCCGGCTCACGATCGGCAAGGTGCTGACCAGATGTTCAATCGGCCCTTTCATGTACAGCAGCACCAGGACGAAGCCGCTCATCACCGCTTTGTCGGCGCTCGGCCAGAACGATTGCAGGGCCAGCGCCAGGCCGATCACCACGAAGAACAGCATCGAGCCCAGGGTCTTGGCGATCACGAAGGTGTTGATCGAACGCACTTGGGTGTTGCAGATGAAATCGGCCGTGCCCTTGATGCCCGATTCGAACATGCGCTGGCGACGTGGACGGTGAATTCGCAATTCCTTGGCGCCACCGGCGATGGCGTTGTAGTGCTTCTGCAAGTCGTCTTCGGCGTCGCGGGCGGCCATGAAACCCTGGATGCCCTTGCCCTGTGCGTAGAACTGAATGCCGGTGCCGATGGCAATCGCCACCACCATCATCAGGAACATCGGCCACGACAACATGGCCAGGTAACCCATGCAGCCGAGGGTCACGGTCAGGGAAATGGCCAGGGGCGCGAAGGCGAAAGCGAAGTCGCTGATGGTGTCGACGTCATGGGTCAGCACCGGGATCAAGCGATGGCTGCGGTAGCGCTCGATCTGTTCGATGGGCGCTGAAAGCACCTTCTCCCCGAGCTCTTTGCGCAGTTTGGCAATGATGTGCTGGCCGACGTAGTTGGTGCCGATGTCCGAGCAGATCGAGCTGCCGAGCGCCAGCAGGCACAGACCACCGAACAGGGCGACCACGCCTTGGGTCAGGCCATCCGCCGAGTGCAGCGCGTTGTTGATCGTGGCCAGCAGCACCGTCACGCACAGACCGCCGACCATACCCAGAAGGATCGACAGACTGACAACCAGCCGGAACGGTTTCAGGAGGGTGAACAATTCATGAATTGCACCACGCGTTGGCTGGGTCATGAGCAGAGGGTTCCTTGGGTGTTGAGGCAGATACCCAGTAGAACGTCTGATGGAGGGCATAATTTAAACGGTGGACGATGCAAAACCTGTGGGAGCGAGCCTGCCAGTCAACGACGATGTTGAATGTACCGGCCTCATCGCGAGCAAGCTTGCTCCTACAGGTTGGGTGCCGTTCGAGAACTTTGAGTTCGACGCAAAAACTGTAGGAGCTGGCTTGCCAGCGATGGCGGTCTGCTAGTCAACAACGATGTCGGATGTACGGCCTCTTCGCGAGCAAGTCTGCTCCCACAAGGGTTGGGGAGGAATCAGAGCGTGCGCACGACGCGGAAACCGATCCAGTCGCCACGGGTTTGCGGGTCGATGTCGTTGCGGTTACCCGAGCGCGAAAACACGGGTGCTTCGCCCCAGTCGTTGCCGCGAATGCGCAGGGTGTCGCAGTTCGGTTCGGTCCAGGCGCTGCCGTCGGTGGGCGCGCCAACGTAGTCCGGGTGGTAGCAGTCGGCGATCCACTCGTAGACGTTGCCGTGCATGTCGTACATGCCGAACGCGTTGGGCGGGTAGCTGCCGACCGGCGAGCTGTAGCTGTAGCCATCGACCGGGCCGTAGGTGTTGGCGTGGGTGGCGATGCTGTACTCGGTGCCCGGGTCGAACGGGAAGGGGAACGGTCCGCTTGAGCCTGCACGGGCGGCGTATTCACGCTGGGCCTCGCTGACGATGTGGTAGTGCTGACCGGTTTTCATCGACAGCCACGCGACATAGGCGCTGACCTCGGCGAAGTTCATGCACACCGCTGGCTGGCGAGGGCCCTGGGGGTAGCGCGGCTTGCTGTTGATGCACTCGCGACCGGGGCGGGTGTCGCCGTCGGGCAGGGTGGTCCCGGTTTCCTTGAGGTACTGGCTCCACTCGCCAGCGGTGATCTGGTAGCGACTCATGGCGAAGGGTTTGTCGAACGTCACCTCATGCAGCGGACCTTCGTCGGGCTCGCGACCGAGCTCGCCTTCCGGGGTGCCCATGGTGAACGTGCCTGCCGGCAGCACCACCATTTCCGGGCAATTGCGGCAATCCTTGAAAACCTTGCCTGCCAGTGGCGGGGTATGGGCCTGGGCGAGGCCCGGCAAGGCGCTGCCGAGCACGGCCAACAGCGTCAGCGCGCCGAGTTTTTTCAGGGTGCTTTTCATAGTGGCTTTCGCTCAGTCAGATCTGGTTGGCCAACAGTTCCATCAGACGGTCGATGTGCGCTTCGGTGTTGAGCAAGCCCGGCGAGACACGAATGATCGGCCCGACATCGCGATCAACGGCGTCGCACACTACGCGCTGGTCCATCAGGTAGTTTGCGACCTCCTCACAGTCCCGGTTCTTGATGCGGAAAAAGGTGAAACCGGCCGAATACTCAGGCGACAGCGGCGTGACCAGCTCCACCGACGGGTGCGCTTGCAGACGCTTTTTCAGGTAGCTGTTGATCTCGTGGATGCGTGCAGCGACGTCGGCCTTGCCCAGTTCCAGGTGCAGCTTGAACGCCTCGGTCAGCGCCCAGCGGTGCTCGAACGAGTGATAACCGCCATAAGTCATCACCGTCGAAAACTGAGTCGCTTCGGAGAAGGTCGGGATGGTCGGGGTGACGTCCTTGAGCTCGTCGGAGCGGGCGCAGATGATCCCGGTGCCCCGTGGGCCGAACATCCATTTGTGGGTGCCGGCAATGAAGAAATCGCAGTGCATGTCCGGGAAATCGACGTTCTCCACGCCGAAGCCGTGCACGCCATCGACCACGTAGAGGATGCGGTCCTTGTCGTCGCGGCCGCGGTTTTTCTCTTCCACCAGTTTGCCGATCTCACCGATGGGCAGCTTCACGCCGCTGCCGGAGTGCACCCAGGTCATGCCCAGCACACGGGTCTCGGGGCGAATGTTGCTTTCAATCGCCGCCAGCACTTCGGCGGTCGAGACCTTGGACGGGTCTTCGAACAGTTTGATTTTGCGGACCTGGGTGCCGTCCTTCTGGGTGCGGTATTTGAAGACGCTGTTGGCGGCGTAGTGCTCGTGTTCGCTGGTGAGAATTTCCTGATCCGAGCGCACGTGGATGCCCGCGTAAATCATCGCCAGGCCTTCGGTGGTGCTGCCGGTCAGGGCGATCTGCGACGGCTTGGCCTTCAAGTAGCGACCGGCCCAGACGCGCACTTCTTCCTCGCGTTTCTCGGTTTCGCCACGATGCCAATCCATGGCCAGGCCTGGGTTGCGGTCAAGGTTGACACGGTGCATTTCGATGGCTTCACGCACTGGGTGCGGGTGCGAGGTCACCAGGAAATTGGCGAAATGCAGGTAGTTCGGGTCCTGGGTGAACAACTGGCGCAACTGGTCCCATTTGTCTTTCGGTAGCGGAGCAGGGCTGGCAGCCAGTGCCGGCAGATTCACGGCCGAGGCCAGGGGGATACCGGCGGCCAGGATGCCGGCCTGCTTGAGGAATGAACGACGGTTGGTCATGGGTTCGGTTCGCTTTGGCAAAAGTAAAAAATCAGTTCTGGACGACGGGCCGGGAGGACTTTTGCACCTGGTCCCAAACCCGCAGGAAATTGCCGCCCCAGAGCTTGGCGATGTCGGCTTCACCGTAGCCGCGGCTGATCAGTTCGGCGGTCACGTTGCGGGCCTCGCTGACGTCTTTCCAGCCGTCGAGGCCGCCTCCGTCGTTGAAGTCGGAACTGATGCCGACGTGGTCGATGCCGATTTTCTTCACGGCATAATCGATGGCGTCGCCGTAATCCTTGAGGGTGGCCTTGGGTTCTTCGTCGAGGATCGAATAGAGCTGGCTGGCGTACTCGCCGAAACGCTGTTCCGGCCAGACGGTGATCACCGGGTCGCCGGGCATCAGCGCCATCTCCAGGCCTTGCAACGGTTGCAAGTCGAAGCGGGCGCGCAGGGCGTTGAGCTTGTCTTGGGTGGCCTGGCTCAGCGGGCGGATGTAGGTCGGGAAGCCGACAATCTGCACCACGCCGCCGCTGTGTTTGATCAGCTGCATTTCCTGGTCACTGAGGTTGCGCGGGATGTCCACCAACGCTCGCGGAGCCGAGTGGGACGCGACCATCGGCGTGCGGCTCAGTTGCGCGACTTGCTCCAGGGCCTTGGTCGACATCTGCGACACATCGATGATTACGCCCAGGTCGTTAAGGCGCTGCACCGCTTGTTTGCCGATGTCCGAGAGCCCGCCGAGGGCATCCCGTGAATCGTTGAAAAATGGCAGCGGTCGCGACGAGTCGGCCCAGGCGTTGTTGCCCACATAACTGAAGCCGAACATGCGCATGCCTCGGGCCGCCCACTTGTCCAGCGCATTGAGGTCATTGCCCAGCGGGTAGGCGTTGAGCATGCTCATGAAAATCGCGAACTTGCCTTCACCGTGCAGGCGACGGAAATCGTCGGGGGTGTAGGCGATGGCCACTTGATTGGGAAAGTCGCGGACCATCGTGCTGATGATCTTGTAGCGGGTCTCTTGCTCGTGCCGGGCTTCGTCGATGAAACCGGCAGTAGGGCGGTGGGGTGCGTTGGGGCCGTTCCAGATTTCCGGCCAGCCGAAGATCGTCAGCGCTGCGCCGGACAGGCGACCGCGCCCGGTCTTGACCAGGTCGAACTGGCCTTCGCCGTCCTTGTCCACCTCGTTGCCGGCGGTACCGAAATCAATCGGCACGGTGATGTGGCTGTCGAACGACAGGATGCGCTCCTGCAAGGCATCGGCCTGTTTCATCACCTTGACCGGATAGCCGGGATTGTCCTTGAACCAATAATCCCAAGCCGCGTAGCCGGCACCCGCGCTGATCGCCAGGGCCAGCGGCAGGCCGATGTAAAGAGCCTTTTTCGAACGTGGTTTTGTCATTGCCGTCTCAGTCGGGGTCGCCGTCAGGGTGCAGGCGCGGGGCCTTTGCTATCTGGGGGGAACGAGTGGACGGGCTGAGAATTTAGGTGTTTGTGCCGGCCTCTTCGCTGGCAAGCCAGCTCCTACAGTGAAGCCGTTAAATTTGTCGGCGCAACAAACGTTCTAGCTTGGATAAAGCCTGCTCCATGGCTGACACAGGTAGGGCAATGACGATTTCTCGACGATGGTTCCTCGCGGGTGTGGCGCTGACCGGTGCTGCCCTGCCTGCGGTGTATTACGGGCATCGCGAGTTGACCAGAGCGGACCCGACGATCACACCCGGCGAAGCGTCGTTCGAGGTGGCGGATGTCGCCGGTCAGCGCCTCGCGGATACGCTGCGCGGTGTCTGGCAGATTCGTTTTGAAGGTCGGGACGCCGGTATCGAGGGCTTGCCGCTGGAGGGCCTGGAAGTGTTTCTCGACATCGGCCACAAGGGGCGCGGTGTCAGCGGTTTCCTTGACACCGCCGAGCGTTTGCGCGCACGCGAAACGCCCCGTTACCGCGTGCTCGGCGATCTGGCCGGGGCGAATCCGGCGCAGTTGAGCTGGCGGCTGGTCAGTGCCAACGGCAGCTGCGACTACGAGTTCAACATGACCCTGGATGAGGTCTGGGCCGGTTTCGGTAACGCTGGCAGCGGTACCCTCAGTGGCCGCGTGCTGAATCTGGATCGTCCGCTGATGCTGACCGCTCAGGACAATCGCTTCATCGCGGTCAAACGCGTGTTCCCCGAAGCACGCGAACGCACCGGGCTCAACCCGACCTTGCTGGCCTGGCTGGTGTCCCCGGAACATCGGCTGTTTCACCAGCTCTGGCATGCCTCCCGGGACAAGTGGCACAAGTTGTCTGAAGACCAGCGCGGCGCCTTGCGCGGCCTCGGCTGGCAGCCCGGCCCTCGGGACCAGGAGCGCGATGCCCGGGGCGAGCGCAAGGATCGCAATGGTTCGGGGGTGGATTTTTTCTTCATGCACCGGCACATGCTCGGCACGGCGCGCACGATGCAGGACTTGCCGTCCTGGTCGCGTTTCCCGTTGCCGCAGCCGGAACTGGCCCGGGACCGGCTCGGTTTCGCTCGTTACTTCGACAACCACGACGGCACCTCGCTGCCGCCGACCTGGCTGGCCGAGGACGATGACGAATACTCGCAATGGGTCAGTGACATCAAGACCAGCGAGACCTATCACAGCAACTTCCAGGTCTGGGAATCGCGCTACCGCGACCCGCGTTACCTGTCGACGCTGACGTTGGGTCAGTTCGGTTCAGAGGTCGAACTGGGCCTGCACGACTGGCTGCACATGCGCTGGGCCTCGGTGCCGCGCGATCCCTCGAACGGCCAACCGGTGCCGTTCGCCCGTGATCCCTCGGACTTTTCCGCACGCTGGTTTGCGCCGGAAAACGATTTTCTCGGCGACCCGTTTTCCTCCCATGTCAGCCCGGTGTTCTGGCACTTTCATGGCTGGATCGACGATCGCCTGGAAGACTGGTTTCGCGCCCACGAGCGCTTCCATCCGGGGCAGGTCAGTCGGTTGCAGGTCAACGGTGTGCAATGGTTCGCGCCGGGGCGCTGGGTCGAAATCGATGACCCGTGGCTGGGGCCGGTCACTCATGGTTGTAGCACCACGCCGGGATTGCAGGCTGGAAAGTCAGTGGAAATGGACCCGGAAACCATGAAGCTGGCGTTGCGGATTACGTTTGGCGAGGATGAAAAGAAACTGGCGGATCTGTTTCGCAAGGTCCCACAGCGGCCGTGGTATGCGCGCCATCTGAAGGCCAGGCAAACTCCGGTTTGATACCGCGTAATCGTTCAATCGCTGACAAGCCAGCTCCTACAGGTTTTGTGTCGTGCCCGAACCAGGCGGCAACCACAAAACTTTGTAGGAGCGGGCTTGCCCGCGATGGCGTCCTGTCAGGCAATAAAGCTATAGAGTCTGCCACCCGCCACCTAACGCCTTGTACAACGCAATGCTCGCCTGCATCCGCGACAGCCGCAGTTGCACATTCAAATCCTGCGCTGCATACAACGTGCGTTGCGTCTCCAGCACGATCAGCAAATCCTCGGCGCCGGCCTGATAACGACTCTGCGCAATGTTGAACGCTGTCTGCGCCTGGCTCAGTTCTTCACTCTGCCACTGACGCTGCTCGTCGAGCCCGCGAATGCTGTTGAGGGCTTTCTCGACGTCGGCGAAGCCGTTGATGATCGCGCCACGGTAAACCTCCAGCAGTTCCTCCTGCCGGGCCGTGGCCTTGTCGCGCTGGGCGCCGAGGCGGCCGTTGTTGAAAATCGGCGCGAGCAATCCGGCAGACAGGTTGTAGAACGGACTGCGCAGAATGTCGCTGGCACTGTCGGAGCCGGAGCCGATTTCGGCGCTCAGGGTCACGGTCGGCAGCATCGCGGCGCGGGCGATGCTGACATCGGCTTGTGCGGCAGCCAGTTGCGCTTCGGCCCGGGCGATGTCGGGACGACGGCTGAGCAACTGGCTGGGCACGCCCGCATTGATGGCCGGCCAGGTCAGTTGATCAAAGTGTTCCTGACCCAATGACAACGCCTGAACCGGGCGCCCAAGGAGCAGGGCGAGGCTGATTCGCGCGTCCTGCGCCTGTTGCTGCGCCAGCGGCAATTGCCGTTGCTGCGCGGCCACCAGGCTTTTTTGCTGCGCCAGTTCCAGCGCTGTGGCGGAGCCGGAGTCGAAGCGGGTCTGCACCAGCTTCAACACGCTTTGGGCGTTGGCCAGGTTCAGCTCGGCGATGCGGCTTTGTTCCTGTAGCGACAGGGCTTGCGCGTAGCCGTTGGCGACACCGCTGAGCAACGTCAATTCGACCGTTGCCTGATCGAACTCGCTGGCTTTGAGGCCTAATTGCGCACTGTCCCGGGAGGCGCGCTGGCCGCCCCAAAAGTCGATTTCATAACTGGCCGTGAGGCTGGCGTCGAAGTAATCCACGGCCTTGTTGCTGTCATCGGCATCGAGTTGGCTGTAGCCATCGCCGCGCAGCAGTTTCTCGCGATTGGCATTCACCGCCGCCTTGACCTCGGGCAGTTGCGAGCCACCGGCAATCACCGTGTCGGCCCGCGCCTGGCGCACCCGGGCGGTAGCGGCGGCGAGGTCGTAACTGCCAAGCCGTGCCTGTTCGATCAGGCGTCCCAGTTGCGGGCTGCCGAAGCGGTTCCACCATTGCTGGTTGTCGTAAGCGGCAACCGCCGTGTGTGGCGATTGCCAGGCGGCGGGCGGCTGGATGCCGCTGTCCGGGCGTTGGGCTGGGCTGCCACAGGCGCTGAGCAACAGGCACGCGGTCAACAGGCTGAGGGACGGCTTGATCGAGAGCGGCTTCATGGAAAGATCATTCACTGGTAAGGGCCGTGACCGGGTCGAGTCGGGCAGCTTTGCGGGCCGGCATGAAGCCGAAGACAACACCGGTGACCAGGGCGCAGCCGAAGGCGCCCAACACCGCTATCAAGGAAAACGCGACGGCGACTTCACTGAGAATCAGCGCGCCGCCGACGATCAGCGCCAGGGCGATCCCGGTGAGTCCGCCGACCACCGAGAGCATCACCGCTTCGGTGAGGAACTGGCGCAGGATGTCCCGCTGCCGGGCGCCGGTGGCCATGCGGATACCGATCTCGCGGGTGCGCTCGCGCACGGTCATGAGCATGATGTTCATCACGCCGATGCCGCCCACCAGCAACGAAATCGCGGCAATCGAACCGAGCATCAGCGACAGGGTGTTTTGCGTACGCGCTTCGGCCTGGATCATTGCCGCATTGTTGGTCAGTTCGAAATCCTTCTTGCCGTTGTGCAGGCGCAGCATCAGCTGTTCGATGGCCTGTTCCGCCTCCTTGACCTTGCGCGCATCGGCGGCGGCGATGGCGATGTATTCGGGATTGTGCGTGCCGAACAGTCGCACGCTCGCAGCGGAGTAGGGGATGGCGATGCGGTCGTCGCTGTCGGAGTCGCCGGAGCTGGCGCCTTTTTCCGCGAGCACGCCGACCACCTGGAATGGCACGTTTTCGATCAGGATGTATTGGCCAATTGGGTTGGCCACGTCCTTGAGCAACTTGGTGCGCACCTTGTGGCCGATCACTGCGACGGCGGCGGCGTTCTGTTCATCGGCATGGGTGAAGTAGCTGCCTTCCACCACAGGCCAGTTGAAGATCGCCGGGAAGTTGGTGTCGTTGCCGCCGACGTAGCTCAAGTGATCGAGGTTGCCGAAACGCACCCCGGCTTCCTGGCCGTTGACCGGCATGATTCGCATCACCTGCGGCAGGCTGGCGATGGCCGCGACGTCGTCGAGGGTGACAATCCCCGGTGGTGTGCGCGGATTGGGCGCCGAGCCGCTGAGGTAAATGATGTTGGAGCCAAACGCGCCCATCTGTGCCATCACCTGGCGCTTGCTGCCTTCGCCGACGGCGAGCATCACCACCACCGAGGCCACGCCGATGATGATGCCGAGCAGCGTCAGCGCGGTGCGGAACTTGTTGATCCACATCACCCGCCACGCCGCTTGCACCGCATCCACCAGTTCGCCTTTCCAGGCACCGGTGGCTTCGGCGCCTTCGCTCAGACGCTTGCGTAAATCCACGGCTTGCAGGGCGCCGGGGTTGGCCGAGTGTTGCGCGGCGGGATTATCCCGGGCGCTGTCGCTGATGATCTCGCCGTCGCGAATTTCGATAATGCGCTTGGCCCGGGCCGCGACTTCGCGGTCGTGGGTGATGAGGATGACCACATGGCCCTGGCTGGCGAGTTCATCGAGCAGCGCCATGACCTCGGCGCCGCTGTGACTGTCGAGGGCGCCAGTGGGTTCGTCGGCGAGGATGATGTGGCCGCCGTTCATCAACGCACGGGCAATCGACACACGCTGTTGTTGCCCGCCGGATAACTGATGCGGACGGTTGCCGGTGCGCGAGGCCAGCCCGAGACGGTCGAGCAGGGCAGCGGCGCGGGCATGGCGTTCGGCGGCCGGCAAGCCTGCGTAGATCGCCGGCATCTCGACATTTTCCTGGGCCGAACCGGACGGGATCAGGTGGTAGCCCTGGAACACGAACCCGAAGGCTTCGCGACGCAGCCAGGCCAGTTCATCACTGTCGAGGGCGGCAACGTTTTCTCCGGCAAAACGGTATTCGCCCGAGGTCGGGCGGTCGAGGCAGCCGAGGATGTTCATCAGCGTCGACTTGCCGGAACCGGACGCGCCGACGATGGCCACGAATTCACCGGCATGGATCGACAGGTCGATGCCGCGCAACACGTGAACTTCAGGCGCGTCGCCGCCACCGTAGACTTTGCGGATGTCCGAAAGCTCGATCAGGGGCGTCTGCATTCAGCCGCCACTCCCATCGACAGGGCCGATCAACAGGTGATCGCCTTCCTGCAAGCCGTCGAGGATCTGCACGCGCAAGCGATCGCTGATGCCGGTGCGCACATCGCGCTGCTCGATGCTGCCGTTCTTGGCCACGACCTGGGCGGTTTGCAGGTTGGCCTGGGTGCCGGTTTGCAGGGCGGCGACAGGCGCGGTGAGTACGTTTTTTGCCTGATCAGCGACAAAAAAGACCTGGGTGGTCATTTCCGCCATCAGCGCGTTGTCGGCGTTGTCGACGTCCAGTAACACGGTGTAAAGCACCACACGGGCGCTCCCGCTTTTGCTGGTGCTGGCCGGGCTGCCGCCGCCCTGGCTGGTCTGGTCCAGCGGCTTGGGCGGTACCGGCAGGATTTGCCGCACGGTGCTGGTCCAGCGCCGGGTGCCGCCGCTGAGGGTGGTGAACCAGGCGTGCATGCCGGGTTTGACGTGGCCGATGTCGGCCTCCGACACCTCGGCCCACACCGTCATCGGCGACAGTTTGGCGATGCGCAGAATCAGTGGTGTCTGTTGCTGGGCGTTGAGGGTCTGGCCTTCCCGGGCGTCCAGCGCCACCACGGTGCCGGCCATCGGTGCGTAAATCCGCGTGTAGCCGAGTTCGGCCTGATCGCTGCGCAGGCTGGCTTCGGCCTGGCGGATCTGCGCCTGGAACATGTCGACCCGTGCTTGCGTGGCGCGCAGTTCGGCCTGGGCGGTCTGCACGTCTTCTTCACGGGTGGCGCCGCCAGCGGCGAGGTTCTGCTGGCGCTGGAATTTCTGCCGGGCGAGATCGTGTTGTGCCCGTTGTTCCTGCAACTGTGCCTTGAGGTTTTCGACGGAGAAACGCCCCGCGTCGAGTTTGGCCTGTTGCGTAGACGGATCGATTTCCACCAGCAATTGACCTTCCTTGACCACGTCACCGACTTCCACGTGGATCTTGTGGATCTGCCCGGACGCCTGGGCGCCGACATCGACATAACGACGCGGTTGCAGAGTGCCCAGCGCGGTGACACTGCTTTCAATGTCGGCGCGGCTGACCTGCACGGTGGCGAACTGGTCTCGGCCCGGCGGAATGAACTGCCAGGCGGCGACGGCAATGGCGGGAATCAGAAAAAGTGCGGCAAACAGGGCGCGTCGGGTCTGTCGAGGGCGTTTCATGCAGGGTTCCGGCCTTGGGAAGTAGGTCCGTCGTTCAGCCGCGGGGAGACCGGGCGGAGACGGGGAGCTGTCCTTGTAAACGATCAAAGCACCGGCCAATTTAGCCGGCGACACAATTGCCTGTGGGAGCGAGCAGGGAATACAACTATTTACCGCACGATTTGACGCAGTACTTTAAATCTATATGAGAATTACTATAAATTACACTCTTCGAATTGCCACTATCGTGCCACCGTTCAATGCAACGGTCGTACACAGGGCTCAAGGACAGAAACCGCACCCGTGCGGACGGGAGTCATGTTGGAAAACTACTATCGGGAGCTGGTGTGTTTCCTGAACGCCAGGCTCGGCAACCGCCAGGTCGCCGAAGATGTGGTGCATGACGCCTATCTGCGGGTGCTGGAGCGCACCAGCGACGCGCCGATCGAGCAACCGCGGGCATTCCTGTATCGCACCGCACTCAACCTGGTCATCGACGATCATCGGCGCAATGCCTTGCGTCAGATCGAGCCGCTGGACGTGCTCGATACCGAAGAACGCTACTTCACGCCGTCACCGCATACTGCCCTCGATCACGGCCAGCGCCTGGAAATGCTCCAGCGTGCCTTGGCCGAATTACCACGGTTGTGCCGCGAAAGTTTCCTGCTGCGCAAGATCGAAGGCCTGTCCCATCCGGAGATTGCCGAACAGCTTGGCATTTCCCGTGCGCTGGTCGAAAAGCACATTGTTAACGCCATGAAGCATTGCCGTACACGAATGCGACAGTGGGATGGCCATTGAGCTGACGGATTCACCAACACGTTAAATTTTGTTTCAGTGTCCTCGTTCCTACTCAACAGACGACCTGTTGTGCTGCCCTTGGCCGGTCAGGTCACTTAGGTTCAATGCCCCATTGTTGAGGGGTTTATCCAGAGGACACTGGAAATGACACAGGCAATTGCATCGCCCATCGTTCACGACCTGATCGGCGTCGGTTTCGGCCCTTCGAACCTGGCACTGGCCATCGCGCTGCAAGAGCGCGGGGCAAGGCAGGGCGAACTGGATGTGCTGTTTCTCGACAAGCAGGCTGATTACCGCTGGCACGGCAACACGTTGGTGGCCCAGAGCGAGTTGCAGATTTCCTTCCTCAAGGACCTCGTGACCTTGCGCAACCCGACCAGCCCTTACTCCTTCGTCAATTACCTCAAGGCTCACGGGCGCCTGGTGGACTTCATCAACCTGGGCACCTTCTATCCGTGCCGCATGGAGTACAACGACTACCTGCGCTGGGTCGCCGGGCAGTTCACCGCGCAAAGCCGTTACGGCGAAGAAGTGCTGACCATCGAGCCGGTGCTGCACAACCAGCAGGTCGAGGCGCTGCGGGTGATTTCCCGCGATGCCCTAGGTCATCAACATGTGCGCACCACCCGTTCGGTGGTGGTCAGCGCCGGTGGCACGCCACGCATTCCCGAGGTGTTCAAAGGGCTCAAGGATGACGGCCGGGTGTTCC
Source organism: Pseudomonas sp. C32 (assembly GCF_030417915.1). Classification (NCBI taxonomy): domain Bacteria; kingdom Pseudomonadati; phylum Pseudomonadota; class Gammaproteobacteria; order Pseudomonadales; family Pseudomonadaceae; genus Pseudomonas; species Pseudomonas sp. C32. Next base: position 62,961 of record NZ_JAUHUK010000007.1, read on the forward strand.
ATCACTCCCAGTACCTGGCGCAAATGGCCAAGCAACCGTGCGTGGACAACCGGCCGATGAGCATTGCAATCATCGGTGGCGGGCAGAGCGCGGCGGAAGCCTTCATCGATTTGAACGACAGCTTCCCGTCGGTGCAGGTGGACATGATCCTGCGCGGCTCGGCACTGAAACCGGCCGACGACAGCCCCTTCGTCAACGAAGTGTTTTCGCCGGAGTTCACCGACCTGGTGTTCCAGCAACCGGACAGCGAACGCGAGCGGCTGGTGAATGAGTACCACAACACCAACTATTCGGTGGTGGACATTGACCTGATCGAGCGCATCTACGGCATCTTCTACCGGCAGAAAGTCTCGGGCATCGCCCGCCATGCGTTCCACACCTTGACCACGATCGAGAAAGCCACGGCCAATGAACGGGGTATCGAATTGGTGTTGCGCAACAATGCCACGGGTGAAGTCACGGTCCGGCATTACGACGCGGTGGTGTTGGCCACCGGTTACGAGCGGCAGATGCACCGCAAACTGCTGGCGCCTCTGGAAGCCTATCTGGGTGATTTCGAGGTTGATCGCAACTACAAGCTGATCACGGACGAGCGCTGCAAGGCCGGGCTCTACATGCAGGGTTTCTGCCAGGCCAGTCACGGGCTGAGCGACACCTTGTTGTCGATCCTGCCGATCCGCGCCGACGAGATCGCCGGTTCGTTGTATGAGCACGGCAAGCATCGCGGGCATAGCCGCTCAGTGGTGGATTTGTTGTTGGCCACAGCCAGCTGAAATGTGTAGCGGCCACGAGGCCCTATCGCCAGCAAGCCGGCTCCTACAGTAGGTTTACGTCGCAATGCATATCCCTGTAGGAGCCGGCTTGCCGGCGATAGGGCCCTCAACAACGGCAAAAATGTCGAATCCTGAACCCTTCCTGAAGAATCCCGCGATTCCCCCAACCCGATCTGTTAACGGGTTTACGCTGCAAACATCGGGGCGTAAGCTTCGCGCGTTTTCATCCATTACGGAGACCCACAGTGGGTACTTGTTCGAGTGACAGTTGTCGGCCGGTCTCGGTAACCGGCATTTTCTCGGCAAGATAACGCGCAGTCTCTTGTGCCGTTGTCTCGCCGACAAGCGAGCAGCGGCATCCCGATCATGGCCAGTCCCGGCCATGTCCCGACGTCCCTCTCATCGACGCTGAACAGTGCGTGGTTTCGACTTTTTGTCGTGGCCGCCGCTCTATCGACACGCCTGTCATTCGTGACCGGCGCGCCAGGCCTTGCTTTGCCGGTTGTTCCGGCGACAGCGGCGTGGACCTGCCTGCTCGACGGTTTCCCGGCTGACCAAAGGGGCACCAGCCATGAAACTTACCCTCAAGGAACTCTTCGCAGGCTTCCTGCGTAACCGCCACATCGCCCGGCACTTCCGCCGTCTGGCGTTGCTGGAAACCTTCACCGACACCACGGTCAGCCGTGAAGTCCCGCCCACCCTGGCGCAAACCCTGGTGGCCGCTGCCGGCAGCGACACCGGTCAATTGCTCAATACCCTGGGCAGTCACACCGACGGCTTGAGCGAATTCGAAGCCGATGCCCTGCGCGAGCAATTCGGCCTCAACGAAGTCGAGCACGAACAGCCGCTGCCGTGGTGGACGCACCTGTGGCACTGCTACAAAAATCCGTTCAACTTGCTGCTCACATTGCTGGCGGTCATCTCCTGGCTGACCGAAGACATGAAAGCCGCCGTCGTGATTTTCTCCATGGTGGTGCTATCGACCCTGTTGCGTTTCTGGCAGGAAACCAAATCCAACCAAGCCGCCGATGCCCTCAAGGCGATGGTCAGCAACACCGCCACGGTGATGCGCCGCGACCTTGAAGACCGTGGCGCGCAGCGTATCGAACTGCCGATCAGACAACTGGTGCCGGGTGACCTGATCGTGCTGTCGGCCGGTGACATGATTCCCGCCGATTGCCGGGTGCTCAGCGCCAAGGACCTGTTCGTCAGCCAGGCGGCCATGACCGGCGAATCGATGCCGGTGGAAAAATTTCCCCGCCAGCAGGACCGCGATACGCTCAACCCCCTGGACCTGGACAACATCCTGTTCATGGGCACCAACGTGGTCTCCGGCACGGCCATGGCGGTGATTCTCACCACCGGCAACAGCACCTATTTCGGCGCCCTGGCCCAGCGCGTCGGCGCCACCGACCGGGCGCCGACGTCGTTCCAGACCGGAGTCAACAAAGTCAGCTGGCTATTGATCCGCTTCATGTTCGTGATGGCGCCGCTGGTGTTGTTCATCAACGGTTTCACCAAGGGCGACTGGACCGAAGCGCTGCTGTTCGCGCTGTCGATCGCCGTGGGCCTGACCCCGGAAATGCTGCCGATGATCGTCACCTCGACCCTGGCCAAGGGTGCGGTGTTCCTGTCGCGCAAAAAAGTCATCGTCAAGCGCCTCGACGCCATCCAGAACTTCGGCGCCATGGACGTGCTGTGCACCGACAAGACCGGCACCCTGACCCAGGACAAAATCTTCCTGGCGCGCAACGTCGACGTCTGGGGCAACGACTCCGATGACGTGCTGGAAATGGCTTACCTCAACAGCTACTACCAGACTGGGCTGAAAAACCTGCTGGATGTGGCGGTGCTCGAACACGTCGAGATCCACCGTGAACTGAAAGTCGGCACGGCGTTTCGCAAGGTCGACGAAATCCCGTTCGATTTCACCCGCCGGCGCATGTCGGTGGTGGTCGCCGAGCGTGATCAACCGCACCTGCTGATCTGCAAGGGCGCGGTGGAAGAGGTGCTGGCGGTCTGCTCGCGGGTGCGTCACGGCGAAGACGATGAAGCCTTGACCGAAGAACTGCTGGCGCGCATCCGTCAGGTCACGGCCGCGTTCAATGCTGAAGGTCTGCGGGTGGTGGCGGTTGCGGCGCGGCCAATGGTCGAAGGGCGCGACACCTACAGCCTGGCCGATGAACAGGCACTGACGCTGATTGGATACGTGGCGTTTCTCGATCCGCCGAAAGAAAGCACCGCGCCCGCCCTCAAGGCCCTGGCCGCCCATGGCGTGGCGGTGAAAGTGCTGACCGGCGACAACGAACTAGTGACGGCGAAGATCTGCCGCGAAGTCGGCCTGGAACAGCAAGGCCTGCTGATGGGCAACGACGTCGAGCGCATGAGCGATGCCGAGTTGGCGCAAGCGGTGGAGACCACCAACGTCTTCGCCAAACTGACGCCGTCCCACAAGGAACGCATCGTCCGCCTGCTCAAGGGCAACGGCCATGTGGTCGGTTTCATGGGTGACGGCATCAACGATGCCCCGGCCCTGCGCACCGCCGACATCGGTATTTCGGTGGACAGCGCCGTGGACATCGCCAAGGAAGCGGCCGACATCATCCTGTTGGAAAAGAGCCTGATGGTGCTGGAGGAGGGCGTGCTGGAAGGGCGCCGGACCTTCGCCAACATGCTCAAGTACATCAAGATGACCGCCAGTTCGAACTTCGGCAACGTGTTCTCGGTGCTGGTGGCCAGTGCGTTCATCCCGTTCCTGCCGATGTTGCCGATGCACCTGCTGGTGCAGAACCTGCTCTACGACATTTCGCAGATCGCCATCCCGTTCGATAACGTCGATGAGGAAATGCTCAAGCAACCACAACGCTGGCAGCCGGGCGATGTCGGGCGTTTCATGCTGTTTTTCGGGCCGATCAGTTCAATCTTCGACATCACCACGTTCGCCTTGATGTGGTACGTGTTTGATGCCAACACCCCGGATCACCAGACCCTGTTCCAGTCCGGCTGGTTCGTGGTCGGGCTGCTGACCCAGACGCTGATCGTGCACATGATCCGCACGCCGAAAATCCCGTTCCTGCAAAGCCGCGCCGCCATGCCATTGCTGGTGATGACCGGATTGATCATGGCTGTGGGGATTTTCCTGCCGATGGGACCGCTGGCCCATTACTTCAAATTGCAGGCGTTGCCGTCGCTGTACTTCGTGTTTCTGCCGGTGATCCTGCTGGCGTACATGGCGCTGACCCAGGCGGTGAAGGGGTTCTACATTCGCCGGTTTGGCTGGCAGTAACACCGCGAGCATTGTGGCGAGGGGGCTTGCCCCCGTTGGGCTGCGAAGCAGCCCCAAAACAAAGCGACGCGAACGATCAGATAGATCAAGTAGGCAGGCTTTGCGACTGCTGCGCAGTCGTACGGGGGCAAGCCCCCTCGCCACAAGGGGATCGTGTTTTTTTCAAGGAGCTTCATCATGCAAGCCATCAACAACATCAACCTGACCTCGCTGCTCGACACCCTGGTCAGCCTCAGCGCAGCCTTCATCCTCGGTGGGCTGATCGGCTTCGAACGCCAGTACCGGCAACGCACTGCGGGCCTGCGCACCAACGTGTTGGTGGCGGTCGGCGCGGCGATTTTCGTCGACATGGCCAATCGTCTCGCCGGGGCCGAAGGCGCAGTTCGGGTCGTCGCGTACGTGGTCTCCGGCATCGGTTTTCTGGGTGCCGGGGTGATCATGCGTGAAGAGGGCAACGTGCGCGGGCTCAACACGGCCGCCACCCTTTGGACGTCGGCGGCGGTGGGGGCCTGCGCGGGAGCCGACCTGTTGGGCGAGGCCGTGCTGGGTACGCTCTTCGTGCTCGCGGCTAACACCTTACTGCGGCCTATCGTCAACAACATCAACCGTCAGCCCCTGGATGTGATTTCGGCGGAGGTCACCAACATCGTTTACGTCATCGCCCGGCGTTCCCAGCAGAAAGCCGTGCTGGCAATGCTCGAAGCCGAACTGGAGCGCAGCAACTATCCGGCCAGTGATGTGGATGTACATGCCTTCGGCGCGGACGAAATAGAAATCGAAGCGACGCTGGCGACGACCTCGGTCGATGGTGATGAACTCGATGCACTGGTGGCGCGGATTTCGACTTCGATGTTGGTGGTGCAGGCATTCTGGAGCCCAAGTACCACCGAATAGTGGAGGCGCCGAAAGACAGTGTGTAGCCACGGGCGAAGGAAGATGGAGGCTTGATATGACCGGGGCAAGCGTCGGATTGACCCGGATGCATTTGGGAAAAGTCCTACAGATTGATCCTTGTTGCTTCCGTAGCCTGTGCGGCCTCATGAATCCGACATACCGATGGAGGCCACGTTGCCGAGTAAATCGTTACGTATCCTGATTGCCGATACGCAGCACTTTCACCGTATGAGGATCGAGCGGCTGTTTAACCAGCTGGGTTATTTTCGGGTGGCTCCGGTGCAAGGCGTCGAAGAGCTGCTGAGCTTGATGGAGTACAGCACCGAGCCCTTCGATCTGGTGGTTGTCAATGGAGCCTTGGCCAATGGCCGGTTGAATCTGTTCGACTTCTTTGTCGACAACCCACAGGCCCGTCACGCGTTTATCTTCGATGGTCGGCAGGCGCAGTTGCCGCCGATGGCGGGCAATGTCCGGCACAACGTCAATGTCAGCCATGCTGCACTGCCGGACCTGGCGTCCATCGCGCAGTTGATGGCTACAGTCGACCCGCGTCGACCATTCGTCGGAACTGTCATTTCTGTCAGGTAGTTCCTTCCAACTTTTCATGCAAGAGTTTCAGCGCAGCCGTTGCGTCTTTACGCGGCCCGTCATTTTTTCGGTCGTGGTGTTTTGCACAGGGAGTTTTCATGAAATCAGCACTGGTTGTGGAAGACCATCCGGTGGTTTGCTCCATGATCAAACTCGTACTCAGGGAGCTGGGGTTCAAGCAGATCCATGAAGCAACCCGTGGCGATGAGGTCATGTCGAAGCTACGTGAGCATCGACCGGATATCGTGCTGCTGGATTTAAGCCTGCCTGGCCTGGACGGGCTGGATGTACTGGACCGAATCAAGGCCGAAAAGACTCATTCTCGAGTGGTGGTTTTCACTTCGCTTGATGCCCGGTTTTATCAGGAACGTTGCATGCGTGCCGGGGCGGCGGCCTTTGTCCCCAAGAGCAAGGACCTGGATGATCTGAAAGCCGCGATCAACACCGTGCTGGCCGGTTACACCTGCTTCGTCCAGCTATCATCGAGTCTCGTTTCGATGGGGGCGTTGCAGCGCAGTGAGAAAGAGTTGATTGACCTGCTTTCCAACCGTGAATTGACCATTCTGCAATACCTGGCCAAAGGCTTGAGCAACAAGCAAATCGCCGAGATCATGCACCTGAGTTTCAAGACCGTCAGCACTTACAAGACGCGGTTGATTGAAAAGATCAACGTGAAGTCGCTGGTGCATTTGAGGGACTTTGCCTTGCGCAATGGCCTGATCTGAATGAACGCATTCCGACGACTGTCTGTCATGGTGTTGGCGAGCCTTCTGCAGTGGTCATCGGCTGCCTGGGCGCAACCGCAACCGCATTCGCTGGCGCTGCTGGGACGCTCCAGCCTCGAAGGTGTTTCCGTCAAACTGACGGACACTGAATCACGCTGGTTGCAGCAAAAGGGACGATTGGTGCTGGCGGTCTCTACCCCGGACTATCCACCCTTCGAGTTCAATACCGCTGGCAAGGTGTTCGAGGGCATCACCGCCGATTACGCCGGTCTGCTCGAGCAATTGCTGGGCGTCAGGATCGAGGTTCAACGCTACCCGTCGCGAGCCGAAGCGGTACAGGCCATCAAGGAAGGGCAGGCTGACCTGCTGGGAACGGCCAATCGTTTTGAAGCCGAAGACCCGCAGTTGCAGATGTCCAGCGCTTACGCGGTCGATCAACCGGTACTGGTCACCCGCACAGACTCAACCGAGGCTCTGGACCCGACGCTGGCCGGCAAACGGCTGGTGACGCTTTATCACTACTTGCCCCAATACAGCGTGCAGCAGTTCTATTCCAGCGCGCAGCTGGAACTCTTCCCATCGACACTGGCCGCCATGGGCGCGGTGGCGTTCGGTCAGGCTGATGTCTATCTGGGGGATGCCATCAGTGCCCATTACCTGATCAGCAAAAACTATCTGGGCAATGTACAGCTGGCAGATTTTTCGCCGATGGAGTCCGGTCGTTTTGCATTCGCGATGGGCCGCGAAAACCCGCAGTTGTTGCACATCGTCAACAAGGCGCTGGCGGTGGTCACGACCAATGAACAAATGAATATCCTTCGCCGCTGGGGGGCGAACGGAGCGTCCATTCCGGGTAATCAGTCGCTGCAATTGAGCGTGGCAGAGCAGCGTTGGCTCGATCGACACCCGCGTGTGAAAGTGGCGATCAATGTCAACATCCCACCGATTTCATTCATCGATAGCGAAGGCCAGTTTCGGGGGATCGTGATTGATGTGCTGACGAAAATCAGCCAGCGCACCGGGCTGCAATTCGATCTGCAGGGCATGAAGTCCGTGGCGGACATGTTGGCGGGTATCCAGGATGGCCAGGTCGATGTGCTGGCGGGCATTGGCCTGAGTTCGCAGCGTGAAGGTCAGTTGCGGTTTACCCGCTCGTTCCTGAACAGCCCGTCGGTGCTGGTGACCCGGGTGGCACCGGACAGCCCCAGGACGCTGGACGACATGGCCGGAAAAGAGCTGGCGCTGACCCAGGGCAACATTTCCGGTGAGTTCATTCGCCAGCACTTTCCTCTGATCCGGCTGGTGGACGCGCCCCTGACGATTGATGCCATGGAGATGGTCGCCCAAGGTGAAGCACAGGGCGGCCTCAATTCGTTGATCAGTGCGCGTTACCTGATTGCCCGTCAGTATCGTGATCGTCTGCAGGTGACCAGTACGGTGGGCACCGACCCCGCGCGCAGCACGTTGGCCACTAGCCGGGACGCGACTGAGCTGCACTCGATCCTGGACAAGGCGCTGTTAAGCATCCCCCCCGATGAAATCGACGAACTGACCCATCCCTGGCGCTATGACTCGATGGTGGAGCAGAGCTATTGGCTGCGTCATCGGCAGGCGATTTTTCAGGCGTTTGCTGTGGCGGGAGTCATGCTCCTGCTCGCGTTCGTGGGGATTTTTTGGCAGCGTCGGCAAATTCGTCAGCGTCAGCTATTGCTCAGTCAATTACAGGAGGCCAAGGAGGCTGCCGACGATGCCAATCGTGCCAAGACCACGTTTCTGGCGACCATGAGCCATGAAATCCGCACCCCGATGAATGCGCTGATCGGCATGCTCGAGCTGGCACTGAAACAAGCGGATAAAGGCGTGACGGATCGTTCCGCCATCGAGGTGGCGTCCCAGGCGGGGCAGCAGCTGCTGGCCCTGATCGGCGACATTCTGGACATCGCCCGGGTCGAATCCGGACAGTTGTCGCTGACACCGGAACGGGTCAATTTGCGTGAACTGGTGGCATCGGTCTGTCGGGTTTTTGAAGGGTTGGCGTTGCAGAAAAACCTGCAGTGGCGGGTCGAACTCGACGAGCAAAGTGACTGCGATGTGATGCTCGATCCCACCCGCCTCAAACAGGTGCTGTCCAATCTGTTGAGCAACGCGATCAAGTTCACCGATGAAGGCGGGGTGAGCCTGACCTTGCGGGTAGAGCCAAGACCCTCGGCGCATCTGGCCGTCAGCGTGCACATTGCCGACAGCGGTGTCGGTATCAGTGCTTTCGACCAGCAACGCCTGTTCAGTCCGTTCGTGCAGGCGGGCAACCACCAACAGTCGGTCCGGCAGGGTTCCGGTCTGGGGCTGGTAATCAGCCGAACCCTGTGCGAGATGATGGGCGGGCGATTGCAGCTCGACAGCGCTCTGGGTTACGGGACGCAGGTGCACATCAGTCTCGATTTGATGACCTTGCCAACACTGCCCGCCAGTGAGCTGTCCCAAGGGGAAACTCTGCTCTGGACGGGCTCATTGACGATTTTGGTGGTGGACGATTATCCAGCCAATCGCTTGTTGCTTTCACGGCAGCTGAGCTATTTGGGGCACCACGTGATGTTGGCGGAAGATGGCGCGCAGGGGCTGGAACTATGGCTTGAGCATCAGTTCGACCTGGTGATTACCGACTGCAACATGCCAGCGCTCAGCGGGTACGAACTGGCAGGTGCGATACGCGACGAAGAGCGTAGACAGGGCTTGCCGCCGACGCTGATCCTCGGGTTTACCGCCAATGCGCAAAGGGAGGAAAAGGTCCGCTGCCAGGAGGCGGGCATGGACGATTGCCTGTTCAAACCTATCCGCTTGATGGATCTGCAGGCATGGTTGGCCCAGCAGTTTTCCAGCGCACCGACGAATCAGACCGACGACCCGGAGGTATTCGATTTGAGTGGGCTGGATCGCTTTGTCGATACGGACCGTGAACTCATGGATCAATTGCTGCACGACCTGGAGCTGGCCAACCGCGAGGATCGTGTTCATCTGCTCGCCTTGCATACCAGTGGTAATCGCATCGGTTTGCGCGAGCTGGCGCACCGGATCAAGGGCGGGGCGCTGATGGTCCGGGCGCTCGCTCTGGTGGAGTGCTGCGAGCAACTGGAACGTGCACTCAATGACAATCAGGCGCCACTGATCGACGAGGCCGTCGATCAGTTGCAACACGCCATGACCCGGCTGGACCGGCGGCTTCAGCAGGATTGAACTCAGTCCCAAACGGGCGCGATACCTTTGGGGCTGGTCAGACTGAATGCCATGCTACGGGACGGTACTGAATGGCGCTGACGAGTGGCATGGTGAAGACAGTTGCTCCCACAGGGTTATTGGATGTACTCGACATTGGCGTACAACCCAATTACCTGTGGGAGCTGGCTTGCCAGCGATGGTGGCGACGCGGTCAGCTCAAAGCTTGCAGCTGCCCTCATGCAATATCACTGCGGCTGAATTCATCCCCGAGAAAATCGATCAACGTGCGCACCGACGGCAGCAACCCCCGTCGCGACGGGAAGATCGCATGGATGATGCCGGTTTTTGGCGCCCAGCCCGGCACCAGTTCCACCAGTCGCCCGGCGGCGATCTCATCGCGCACCACCACGTTCGGCAGGTGCACCACGCCGATACCGGCGATGGCCGCATGGCGCAAGGCCAACAGGTCATCGGTGACCATCCTAGGCGCATGACGGATCAGCGCCGTGCTGCCATCGGCGCCGAACAATTCCCACTGATATTCACGTTGCGCCGCGCCCCAGTGCAGGCTCGGCAAACCACTGAGGTCGGCCGGCGACGGCGGGGTCGACAGGCGCTCGGCGAACGCCGGACTGCCGACGACGCTTTGGGTGCTGTTGCCCAGGACCTTCATCACCATGTCGGTGTTTTCCAGCGGCGGGAAGCGCACCCGCAACGCAAGATCGAAGCCTTCGTGAATCAGGTCGACCCGGCGATTGGTGCTCTCGATGAACAACTCCACCAACGGGTACTTGAGCAGATAGCGGGTCAGCATCGGCCCGACCCAGGAGTTGAGCAGCGCCGTCGGGCAACTGACGCGCACCAGGCCCTGGGGCTCGGAGCGGTTGCGTTCGATCAGTTCGGCGGCGCTTTCCGCTTCTACGCGCATGGCCAGGCAGCGCTGGTAATAGGCCTGGCCGATTTCGGTCAGCGAGCAATGACGACTGGTGCGATGCAGCAGGCGCACGCCGAGGCGCTCTTCGAGTTCGGCGATGCGCCGGCTGAGCTTGGATTTGGGCATGTCCAGTGCCCGCCCGGCCGCCGCGAAACCGTGATGTTCCACCACTTGGGTGAAGTAGTAGAGGGTGTTGAGGTCTTCCATCATCGTTCCTCTGATAGAACGCTAAAGCTGATTTTTGCAGTCTAGCGCATCAAAGGTCACGGTTTTAAGCTTTGTCCATGGCTTCACTCACCTCATCAGGAGACACCATGAAAAACATCATCGGTATCTACACCAGCCCACGGACCCATTGGGTCGGCGACGGTTTTCCGGTCCGCACGCTGTTTTCCTACGACAACCTGGGCAAGCACATCAGCCCGTTTCTGCTGCTCGATCACGCCGGCCCCGCTGAATTCACCCCGACCACCGAGCGACGTGGCGTTGGTCAGCATCCGCACCGCGGCTTCGAAACCGTGACTATCGTTTACAAGGGTGAAGTCGAACATCGCGACTCCACTGGCAGTGGCGGCAAGATCGGCCCCGGCGACGTGCAATGGATGACCGCCGCGTCGGGCATCCTGCATGAGGAGTTCCACTCCGAAGATTTCGCCAAAAGCGGTGGCACCCTGGAGATGGTGCAACTGTGGGTCAACCTGCCGGCCAAAGACAAAATGGCCGAGCCCGGTTACCAGACGATCCTTGATGGCGACATTCCGAACATCGCCCTGAAAGACAACGCCGGCAGCCTGCGCCTGATCGCCGGTGAGTTCGACGGCCATACCGGCCCGTCGCGCACGTTCACGCCGATTGACGTCTGGGATCTGCGCCTCAACGGCGGCAAGTTGCTGACACTGGACCTGCACGAAGGTCGCAACACAGCCTTGGTGGTGCTGCGCGGCACGGTTCAGGTCAATGGGCTGGAACTGATGCGCGAGGGCCAGTTGGCCCTGCTCGAACGCGATGGCAATCAGTTGACCCTCGAAGCCAATGGTGACGCGGTGGTGTTGCTGCTCAGCGGCGAACCGATCGACGAGCCAATCGTCGGCCATGGTCCGTTCGTGATGAACACCGAGCAGGAAATCCACCAGGCCTTCGCCGACTTTCAGTCCGGCCGCTTCGGCCAGATGCACGGTTAATCCGTAGCCCTTCCATAACCCGACGCTACACAGGATGAGTAGGCCGGTTTTCAGGCCAGGGATGGCTGTTGCCCAAACGAAAGAGGAAACGCTCATGAACACCGTCAACGCGGCCAACTTCAACGGCCAGAAACCGACCATCGACCCCAACGACAGCGCCATGCTGTTGATCGATCACCAGAGCGGACTGTTCCAGATCGTCAAGGACATGGACGTACCGCAATTGCGCGCCAATGCCATTGCCCTGGCCAAGGCTGCGACCTTGCTCAAGATGCCGGTGATCACCACTGCCTCCGTACCGCAAGGGCCGAACGGGCCGTTGATTCCGGAAATCCATGAAGCCGCGCCCCATGCGCAGTACGTGGCGCGCAAAGGTGAAATCAACGCCTGGGACAATCCGGAGTTTCACGCCGCCGTCAAAGCCACCGGCAAGAAAACCCTGGTGATCGCCGGCACCCTGACCAGCGTTTGTCTGGCATTCCCGTCCATCGCGGCGGTGCATGAAGGCTACAAAGTGTTTGCTGTGGTCGACGCATCGGGCAATCACTCGAAACTGGCCACTGATCTGACAATCGCGCGTTTGGCTCAGGCCGGAGTTGTGCCGATCGATATCATGGCTACGCTTTCCGAGTTGCAAGGTTCCTGGAACCGTCCGGATGCTGAAGAGTGGGCCGCCGTCTACGCCCAGGCCATGCCGCACTATCAATTGCTGATCGAAAGCTACCTCAAGGCTCAGCAAGTGGCGAACGAACACGAAGTGCTGGATTCGCAGCGCTGATCGAAATCCCCACGCCGACTTCCATTCGGCATCGATAACACGCGAGGACTACTGCAATGACCACTTCCTACAAGCGTCTCGACAAGGATAACGCCGCGGTTTTGATGGTTGATCATCAGGCGGGCCTGCTGTCGCTGGTGCGCGACATCGACCCGGATCGTTTCAAGAATAACGTGCTGGCCCTGGCCGACCTGGCCAAGTACTTCAAGCTGCCGACCATCCTCACCACCAGTTTCGAAACCGGCCCCAACGGCCCGCTGGTGCCGGAGCTCAAGGCTCTCTTTCCGGACGCGCCGTACATCGCTCGCCCGGGGCAGATCAACGCCTGGGACAACGAAGATTTCGTCAAGGCGATCAAGGCCACCGGCAAGAAGCAACTCATCATCGCCGGTGTGGTAACGGAGGTGTGCGTGGCGTTCCCGGCCCTCTCGGCCCTGGCCGAAGGTTTTGAGGTGTTCGTGGTTACCGACGCGTCAGGCACCTTCAACGAACTGACCCGGGAATCGGCGTGGAGCCGCATGACCGCTCAGGGCGCGCAACTGATGACCTGGTTCGGCCTGGCCTGTGAACTGCACCGCGACTGGCGCAACGACGTTGAAGGGCTGGGGACCTTGTTCTCCAACCACATCCCGGATTATCGCAACCTGATGACCAGCTACAACACACTGGCCAACAACAAGTAATCCAGCCAACACACGTTCCCCTGTGGGAGTGAGCCTGCTCGCGATGACGGTAGAACAGACACTGTTGCAGTGACTGTCAGGCCGTCTTCGCGAGCAAGGCTCGCTCCCACATTTGTTTTTGTGATGCTTGCCGAATCCCGCCGAATCAATTGCTCCTACACTATGGCCAATCTGTTCGATTTCCCCGTCATTGGCCTTTGCTGGAGTTGCTTGATGCTGTCATTGCTCACCGAACACCCGCTGATCTGCGCGATGTTGCTGATCCTGATCGACCTGGGTTTGTGGCGCTTGCTCAGTGCGACGGGCAGTGCCTGGCGGCTGTTGGTGCGGGTGGTGATTTTTGCGCTGTTCAGTTTTCTGCTGTTCAACGAGGGCCTCAATCCGCTGGAGCCCGCGCCGTGGCCTGACAACGTGCCCCTGCATTTGGCGGCCACCGGTTTGCAGATCGGCTGGTGGTTGTTCGGCGCGCGGACCCTGACCGTGTTGATCGGCGCCGTGATGATGCAACGGGTCGGGCACACCGGGCGGCTGCTCCAGGATTTGCTCGGCGCGGTGATTTTCCTGATTGCAGTCATCGCCGCGCTGGCGTACGTGCTCGAACTGCCGGTCAAAGGCGTGCTGGCGACCTCCGGCGCATTGGCGATCATCGTCGGCCTGGCCTTGCAGAGCACCCTCAGCGACGTGTTTTCCGGCATCGTCCTGAATACCACCAAACCCTATCAACTGGATGACTGGATCTCCATCGACGGCACCGAAGGCCGGGTCACCGACATCGACTGGCGAGCCACGCGCCTGCAAACCGCCCAGGGCAGCCTGGCGGTGATCCCCAACTCATTGGCCGCCAAGGCCAAGATCATCAACTTCAGCCGCCCGAGCGATATGTTTGGTGTTTCCATCACCCTTCAAGTGAGCCCCCATGCGCGGCCGAATACGGTGATCGATGCCCTTGAGCGCGCCATGCAAGGTTGCCGTTTTCTGTTGGATACGCCCGCACCGAACGTCGCCCTGAAAAGCTCCAGCAGCACGGGTGTGGAATACGAAATCAGCGGGTTTGTCGCATCAATGAACGAGAAACGCACGGTGCGTAATCAGCTGTTCGACCTGGCGTACCGGCACTTGCAGGCCTCCGGGGTCAACCTGTTGTCGAGCGTCGAGCCCACGCTGTCGGGCAGCCTGTCGCGGCCCCGGGCACTGCTCGACAGTTCGCCGATTTTCTCTACGTTGCGCCAGGAAGAAAAAGACACCTTCAGCCAGAACATGTCGCTGCAAACCTTTCGTGCCGGCGAAACGATCCTGGAGGCGGGGGAGGTCAGTGATCACTTGTTCATCATCGAGTCGGGGGTGGTGACGGTGACGCTGACCCGGCACGGTGAACCTTTCGAATCCGGGCGCATGGGGCCGGGTGAAGTGATTGGCGAGGCCGGCATCCTGGACGACAGTTCGGTGCCCGCGCAGTTTACCGCCAAGACCTTTTGTGGCTTGTACCGCATCGAAAAGTCGTACCTCAAGCCATGCCTGGATGCCCGTCACGACATCGGCGATGCGATGAAAACCTTGCTCGATTACCGGTTGCACAAAGCGAAAACCCTGACTCAGGATTTGCCGGCGATGGTGGAGAAAAAAGGCTTTTTGCAGTGGCTGCGCAATCGGGTCTGAATTTGCTGGTGAATGGCCGCTGCGCGGATCGCTCCCACATTTGACCGCGTTTCCCTGTGCTCGCGCTGACGGCAGTGAGCAAAACCCAATGGCCTCCTCGACTTCTGGAATATTGGCTATTTGTGCAACCGGGGCGGGGGGCTAACGTAGTCACACACCCACTTGCCCTGGAGCAGACCATGCAACCGCGTATCGATTTCTACACCGCGTCCCCTGATGCCCTCAAAGCGATGATCGCGTTGGAAACCGCAGTGTCGAAGCTGCCGCTGGAAAAAAACCTGATCGAACTGGTCAAGCTGCGGGCTTCGCAGATCAACGGCTGCGCCTTCTGCATCGACATGCACACCAGCGACGCAATCAAGGGTGGCGAAACCCCGCGTCGCCTGTTCGCCGTAACGGCGTGGCGCGAGGCTCCGTTCTTCAGCGACCGCGAACGTGCTGCGCTGCTCTGGACCGAATCCCTGACCCAACTGAGCCTGACCCATGCGCCGGACGAAGACTACGAAGTGGTCAGCGCCCAGTTCACGCCCAAGGAAATGGTCGATCTGACCGTGGCGATCAACACCATCAACAGCTGGAACCGTCTGGCCGTCGGTTTCCGCAAAACCCCTCAGGCCTGATGTCGACAAGGGGGCCGAGGTTCAATGAGCATCGGCACTCGGCGCGGCTGGAGGTTGTACCTTGCGCATCAGCGGCACCATGGCCGTGGCGATGATGAAGCAGACCATGATCATCAGAAACGCGTCGCCGTAGGTTTGTGTCTGCGCTTCGCGATAAGTCAGCAGCCACAGGTGATGCAGGGCGGCAGTGACGCCGACGTCGCCGCCCTGGCCGAGGGCGGCGAAGTTGTTGCCGACCTGGGACAGCCATTGGTTGAGTGCTTCGTTGGTGCTGTTGAGGTTTTCCGCCAGCCGCGTGAAATGCAGGTTGGTGCGGTCATTGAGAATGGTCGCGCACGCGGCGATGCCAATGGCGCCACCCAGATTGCGCATCAGGTTGAACAGGCCCGACGCATGTTTGAGCCGCGCCGGTGCCAGGCCGCCGAGGGTCAGGGTCACCGCTGGCGGCACCGCCAATTGCTGGGCAATGCCACGCAAGGCTTGCGGCAGCATGAGTTCTTTGGCCCCCCAGTCATGGGTGATCGGGCTGAAATCCCACATCGACAACGCGAACAACCCAAGGCCGGTCATCATGATCCAGCGCAGATCCACGCGGTTGGCCAGAAAGGCATACAGCGGAATCGCCATGATCTGGAACACCCCGGTGGAGAAAACCGCCAGGCCAATGTCCAGCGCGCCATAGCCACGCACCCGGCCGAGGAACAGCGGCGTCAGGTAAATGGTGGCGAACAGGCCGATGCCGGTGACAAACGAGAAGAAACAACCGAGGGCGAAGTTGCGATCCTTCAAGGCCCGCAGATCGACAATCGGGTTGGCCACGTGCAAGGTCCGGCCGATGAACGCCAGCCCAGCGAGGCCGCTGATCCACGCCGTGGTCACAATCGTGTGGTCACTGAACCAGTTCCAGCGCGGGCCTTCTTCGAGGGTGTATTCCAGGCAGCCGAGGAACAGCGCCAGAAACACCATGCTCAAGTAGTCCGCACCTTTGAGCAGTGACAACTCCGGTTGATCGATTTTCACCAGCATCGGCACGGCCACCGCGACGAAAATCCCTGGGACGAGGTTGATGTAGAACAGCCAGTGCCAGGACGAGATGTCAGTGATCCAGCCGCCGATCACCGGGCCGAGGGTCGGCGCCAGCGAAGCCACTGCGCCGATAGTCGCGGCAGCAATCACCCGTTGCTTACCGGTGAAGAAAAAGAATGCCGTGGTGAACACCAGCGGAATCATCGAGCCGCCGAGAAAGCCTTGCAGGGCGCGAAAGGCAATCATGCTCTGGATGTTCCAGGCGGCGCCGCACAACAGGCTGGTCAGGGTGAAACCCACCGCCGACGCGCAAAACAGCCAGCGTGTGGAAAATACCCGGGACAGCCAACCGGACAGCGGAATCACGATGATTTCGGCGATCAGGTAGCTGGTCTGCACCCAAGCGGTTTCGTCAGTGCCGGCAGACAGCCCGCCGCCGATGTCGCGCAATGACGCCGAGACAATCTGGATATCCAGCAGCGCAATGAACATGCCGATGCACATGGTGGCGAAGGCAAAGACTTTGGTCCCGGTCGCCATGCTCGCCGCATCGAACGGCTGCGCCGGGACGGCGAGGGCGCGGTTCATGGTGCGCTGGCCACGGAAGGGGTTTCAGGTGCCTTGCGAGTGTCGACTTCAGCGGTCACCGACAGGCCGGGCCGCAGGTGACCGAGCAGGCTGTCGGCCGGATCGAGGTGAATGCGCACCGGCACCCGTTGCACGATCTTGGTGAAGTTGCCGGTGGCGTTTTCCGGCGGCAGCACACTGAATTGCGAACCGCTGGCGGGGGCGAGGCTGTCCAGATGACCGTGGAATTCCTGCCCCGAGAGCACGTCGGCATGAATCACCACCCGTTGCCCCGGGATCATGTGCGCCAGTTGGTCTTCCTTGAAGTTGGCGTCGACCCACAAACCGCTGGCCGGCACCACCGAGAGCAATTGCGACCCGGCCTGGGCGTAGGCGCCGACCCGCGCCCGACGGTTGCCGATCACGCCATCGACCGGTGCCCGCAGTTCGGTGAAGTCGACATTCAATTGCGCCAGATCGCGTTCGGCTTTTGCTTGAGTCAACGCCGCGCGGGCCTGCTGTTTTTGAGTGGCGATCACGTTCAACTGGCGTTGCGCGGCCAGCAGTTCGGCTTGGGCGCGGTTGCTTTGGGCCTGTGCGGTCTTGAACGTGGCGTTGGCCCGTTGCGCGCTTTCCACCGAGACGGCGTTGGTGGTGACCAGTTTTTTGTAACGCGCATCGTCGTCCCGGGAACGGGAGGTTTCAGCCCCGGCGGCATCAATGCCGGCCCGGGCCTGGCCGATGACGGCTTGTTGCAGTTGTTCGGTTGCGTCGAGGTTGGCGAGCAACGCCTCTTCGGCCGCGACGGCGCCTTCTGCCTTGGCGAGGTGTGCGCGATAGTCTCGCGCATCGAGGCGGATCAACACGTCACCGGCCTTGACCTTCTGGTTGTCGCTCACCAGCACTTCATCGATGTAACCCGCGACTTTGGGCCCGATTACCGTCACGTCGCCACCGATGTAGGCATCGTCGGTTTCTTCGATGAAACGCCCGGCCGTCCACCAGTGCGTGCCGTACACACCGGCCAGCACCAATGCCGCGATACCCAGTGTCGGCAGCAGCAGGCGTTTGTGCAGCGGTGGTTTTGCGGGCTTCACCGGGGAGGCCAGATCAGGTTCAACGGTGGGCATGCTGGTCATGGGGATTACCTGTCGGAATCAGTTTTGATTACGACTGTAATATGACGCAGGTAATATTTAGTGGCAATTGTTTTTTGTTGCCGGTCATCAGGTGTGGGCCGAGAGAAGAGGGGGAACTGCCGGAGCATGAATCTTTAGGTGATCAAGTGTGGCGAGGGAGCTTGCTCCCGCTGGGTCGCGAAGCGGCCCCGGCTCTTCACCTGAAAAGCAGGGCCTGCTGCGCAGTCCAGCGGGAGCAAGCTCCCTCGCCACAAGGTTCGCGTTAACCTGATGGGTTAAACGCGTTCGAAAATCGCGGCGATGCCTTGGCCGCCACCGATGCACATGGTCACCAGCGCGTAACGGCCGCCAGTGCGATGCAGTTCGTGGATGGCTTTGGTGGCGATGATTGCGCCGGTTGCGCCGACCGGGTGGCCCAGGGCGATGCCCGAACCGTTCGGGTTGACCTTGGCCGGGTCGAGGTCCAGTTCCTGGCTGACGGCGCAGGCCTGGGCGGCGAAGGCGATGTTGGCTTCGATCACGTCCAGGTCGGCGACGGTCAGACCGGCGCGCTTGAGCGCCAGGCGGGTGGCCGGGATCGGGCCCAGGCCCATCAGCTCAGGCTCAACGCCCGCGTGGGCGTAGCTGACCAGACGAGCGAGTGGTTTCAGGTTGTTGCCCTGAACCGCAGCACCGGTGGCCATGACCAGCGCGGCGGCGCCGTCGTTCAGACCCGAAGCGTTGCCGGCGGTGACCGAGCCGTCCTTCTTGAACGCAGGCTTCATGCCCGCCAGTTGTTCCAGGGACGTGGCGCGTGGGTGCTCGTCGACGTTGAACAGTTTGACGCCTTTGCGATCCTGGATTTCCACGGTCGCGATCTGCTCGCTGAAGTAGCCGTTGGCAATCGCGTGGGCCGCACGTTGCTGATCTTCAAACGCCAGGGCGTCCTGCATTTCGCGGGTGATGCCGTTGCGTGCTGCGACGTTTTCGGCAGTGATGCCCATGTGGATGCCATGGAACGGGTCATGCAGGATGCCGAGCATGTAGTCGATGACTTGGGCGTTACCCATGCGCGAACCCCAACGGGCGGCCGGCATCAGGTACGGGCCACGGCTCATGGATTCGGCACCGGCGCCGACGACGATGTCGGCATCGCCGAGCATCAGCGTCTGCGCGGCGTTAATGATGGCTTGCAGGCCCGAACCGCAGAGGCGGTTGACGTTGTAGGCCGGGGTTTCTTTCGGGATGCCGGCGTTCATCGCGGCAACGCGGGAGATGTAGGCGTCGCGGGTTTCGGTCGCGATCACATTGCCCATCACCAGATGGCCAACGAGCGCCGGGTCCACGGCAGCCTTTTGCAGGGCGGCTTTTACAGCCGTGGTTGCCAGGTCGGCCAGTGGCACGTCCTTGAGCGAACCACCGAAAGTACCGATGGCGGTACGGGCGGCGCTGACGACGTAGATTTCCGGGGTGTTCATGGCTGGTTTCCTCTCGGTGAATGCTTTTCTGTGCTGCGATTGAGCAAGGCGTTCAAGGCCGTTTTGGCCTCATCGGTATTCAGGCGCGCGATAAACAGCAGGTTTTCTTCGCGCAGGGTGGCTTCCAGTTCTTCCAGGGACGCCTGTTTCATCAGTTGTCGCGATTGGCGCAAGGCTTGCTGGGGCATCGCCAGAAAGCGTTGGGCAATTTTTGTCGCCGCCGCCAGGCATTGTACGCCGTCGTCGAAGGCCTCATTGGCCAGGCCCAGTGCCACCGCTTCGTTGCCATCAAGGCTATCGCCCAGCAACAGCAGACGTGCGGCGCGGGCGTGGCCGAGTCGACGGGGCAGCAGCAGGCTGGCGCCGAATTCAGGGCACAGGCCCAGGTTGACGAATGGCATGCGCAGTTTGGCGTTACGGGTGACCAACACCTGATCGCAATGCAGCAGCAGTGTAGTGCCGATACCGACGGCCGCCCCGCACACCGCGGCAATCAGCGGTTTTTGCAGACGGGTGACCACCTTCATCAGACGGAACGCCGGGCTGTCCAGATGCGTCGGCGGATGCTGGAGAAAATCCACCAGGTCATTGCCACTGGTAAAACAGCTCGGGCCGCCCGTGAGGATGATCACACCCGTCTGCTCGTCTTCGTCAGCGGCCAGCAACAGATCGGCCAGCTGCGTGTACATGGCGTTGTTCAGCGCATTGAGCTTGTCGGGACGGTCAAGCGTCAGCGTCAGAACGCCGTCACATTGCTCGTGTTTGATCAGGTCAGTCATCGAATGCCCAGGGTGGTCGAATCAGGCCGCCACTTTAAGCGCCCGGCAAAGCCGGGATCTATGGCTAAACGGGTCAACTGCACTGCCGCTTTTTGCCATGCCGCTGCACAAAACAGGGCACACACCCATTCGGGGTATGGTGCCGCCCAGCGAATCCACCAATAGTGAGCACATCCGCTCATCCAGAGCCGAACTCGCTTGATAAGGTGCATTTGCTATGGGCAAGACACTGCTTAAGGTGATTTCCAGTCTGTTTGTTGTACCGCTGACCCTCAACGCCTACGCCGCCGAGGTGAACGACGCCAATACGCTGCGGCTGTACAACTGGGCGGATTACATTGGTGAAAATACCCTGGCGGATTTTGAGAAGGCCACCGGCATCAAAGTCATCTACGACACCTTTGATGCGTACGAAACGGTGCAGGCCAAGTTGCTGACCGGCCACTCCGGCTATGACTTGATTGTGTTGAACGCGTCCCTCGCGCCTCCGTTAATCAAGGCCAAGGTGTTCCAGCCGCTGGACAAGAAACAGCTGCCGGGCTGGACCAACCTGGACCCGAAAGTCCTGGAGGATTTGCAAGGGTTCGATCCGGGCACCACGTACTCGGCGCCGTACACCTGGGGCAGTAACGGCGTCACTTACAACGTCGACAAGATCAAGGAACGCATGCCGGACGCGCCGATCGGCTCGCTGGCGATGATTTTCGATCCGAAGATCATCTCGCGCTTCGCCGATTGTGGCGTGACCTTGCTTGATGCGCCGACCGAAGTCATTCCCATGGCCCTGAAGTATCTGGGACGTGATCCGAGCAGCGCCGCCCCGGCGGACCTGAAAGCCGCGCAGGAATTGTTGCTGTCGGTCAGGCCGTTCATCCGCAAATTCGACTCGGTCAATTACCTGACCAGCCTGCCCAATGGCGATGTGTGCATGGCCATGACCTGGTCCGGCGACTACGCCACCGCCATGGCCCGCGCCGCAGAAGCGAAGAAAAAGATCGACCTTGCGTACTTCATTCCCAAGGAAGGCTCGCTGATCTGGTTCGACAACCTTTACATCCCGGCCGACGCGCCCCACGTCGCCAACGCTCACAAGTTTCTGGAATACCTGATGCAGCCGCAGGTGATGGCCGACGTCAGTGACTACATCAATTACGCCAACAGCAACGCGGCAGCCACGCCCTTGTTGAATGCCGACGTGCGCAACAACCCGGCCATTTACCCCGATGCGCAAACCCGCGAACGCCTGTTTCCGCAGAAGACCCAGGACGCCAAGGACATGCGCGCCATGACCCGGGTCTGGAGCACGGTAAAAAGCGGGATCTGATTTGTTCGATCGTTAGTCAATTCGGTTAGAGGTTTACTTATGGCGACGCCAACACGCACCGTTCTTTCGCCGGCGGACGAGTCCCGGCTGGTCAAGGCCGACAAGGCTCATCACATGCACGGCTACCACGTGTTCGACGAGCACGCCGAACAAGGCTCGCTGAACATCGTCGCTGGCGACGGCGCCTACATCTATGACAGCCAGGGCAACCGCTTTCTCGACGCCGTGGGCGGGATGTGGTGCACCAATATCGGCCTGGGCCGTGAAGAAATGGCCGAGGCCATCGCCGATCAGGTGCGGCAACTGGCCTACTCGAATCCGTTTTCCGACATGTCGAACAACGTTGCGATCCAGTTGTGCGAGAAACTCGCCAGCCTGGCCCCCGGCGACCTCGATCATGTGTTCCTCACCACCGGCGGCTCCACCGCGGTGGACACCGCGTACCGGTTGATCCAGTACTACCAGAACTGCCGCGGCAAACCGGAAAAGAAGCACGTCATCGCGCGCTTCAACGCCTATCACGGCTCGACCACGCTGACCATGTCGATTGGCAACAAGGCCGCCGACCGGGTGCCGGAGTTCGATTACGCCAACCCGTTGATCCACCACGTCTCCAACCCGAATCCGTACCGCGCCCCGGACGGCATGGACGAGGCGCAGTTTCTCGAGTTCCTGGTCAAGGAGTTCGAAGACAAGATCCTGTCGATTGGCGCGGACAAGGTCGCCGGCTTCTTCGCCGAACCGATCATGGGCTCGGGCGGGGTGATCATTCCGCCCCAGGGTTATCTCAAGCGCATGTGGGACGTCTGCCAGCGCTACGACATTCTGTTCGTCGCCGACGAAGTGGTGACCTCGTTCGGACGCCTGGGCAAATTCTTCGCCTCGTATGACGTGTTCGACGTGCAGCCCGACATCATCACCACGGCCAAGGGCCTGACCTCGGCTTACCTGCCGCTGGGCGCCTGCATCTTTTCCGACCGCATCTGGAAAGTCATAGCCGAACCGGGCAAGGGCCGCTGCTTCACCCACGGTTTCACCTACAGTGGCCATCCGGTGTGCTGCACCGCGGCGCTGAAGAACATCGAAATCATCGAGCGGGAAAACCTGCTGGCCCATGTCGACACCGTAGGCGCCTACCTCGAAGAACGCCTGGCGACCCTGCGGGACCTGCCGCTGGTGGGTGACGTGCGCTGCAAGAAACTCATGGCCTGCGTAGAGTTCGTCGCCGATAAACGCACCAAGGCGCTGTTTGCCGACGAGATCAACATCGGCGAGAAAATTCACGTGCGGGCACAGGCCCGGGGCTTGCTGGTGCGGCCGATTCTGCACCTCAACGTGATGTCGCCGCCGCTGATTTTGACGTTTGTCCAGGTCGATGAAATCGTCGAGATCCTGCGCCAGTGCATCCTGGAAGTGGCGGCCGAACTTCAGGCCAGCGGTCAGTACGGCGGGCAATGACTTTGCCTGGCGCACGGTTACCAAGGGCCGGCTCACCCGCTAGACTGCGGGGCATGAGCAAAGCACAAGACGATACGTTGGTAGCCCTGACCTTTGGCGCCTTGCACCGCTGGCACGGCGACATGCGCGAAGCCTTCGCCCACATCGATGAACCCGACGCCCTGCGCCACCTGGCGTCGGCGTTCGGGCATCTGGTGGGCATCGAATCGGTGATGATCAGCCTTGAGCACAAGGATCGGCCGCCGCAATTGCTGTATCAGCGCGGCATTGCCGAGCAGTACCGCGACTCGATCATCGACCGTTATTTTACCGGGGGCTACTTGCTCGATCCGTTCTGCCTGGCGGTCGAGCAGGGGCTGGCGCAAGGGTTCTACCACCTGGAAGAAATCGCCCCGGACAACTTCTTCGACAGCGAGTACTACAAGACTTACTACCTGAAGGCCGGCAGCTCCGAAGACAGTTTCTACCTGGTCGATACCGGCCATGACAGCCAGATCTCGGTCAGCCTGTTCCAGGGCTTCGGCGGGGAAATCCTGCGGGCCGAGCAGTTGAATCTGCTGCGGGCGGTCGAGCCCTTGGTGCGGGAGTTCGTGAGCGAGTTCGGGCGTCGGGGCTTACAGCGCAACGAGGCGCTGCAAGGCCAGCAGGCAATCGGGGAGGGCGGCGATCTCAAACACCGGGTGCAGGCGGCGTTCGAGCAGTTCGGTTGTGATTTGCTGACCGAACGCGAGCGGGAAGTCGCGCACATGGTCCTTCGCGGGCACTCGGTGAAGTCCACGGCGAGCCAGTTGAACATCTCGCCGGAAACCGTGCGCATGCACCGCAAGAACCTGTACCTGAAGTTGGAGGTCGGCTCTCAGTCGGAGCTGTTTGCGCTGTTCATCGAGTGGTTGCGCAAGCACTGAGCGGGAACGATCAACACCGGTTATCGGTGCGTGGCGATCCAGATCAGCAGCCCGGCCTGAAACACCGCAAACGCCACCAGGCAGGTAATGGTGAAGCGCAGTCCGGCGTCTTCGCGCTTGTACTTGCTGACTTTCTCTTCGTGCTTCTTGAGTTTGACTTCCTGTTCGGCCAGGTTCTGCTCGGCTTGCTGGAGCATCTGCGCCGCTTCGAGAATTTCCACAACCTGCAGTTTTTCGCTGTTCCAGTCCGTCAGCAGGTCGCCGACCTTCACGTCCTTGACGCTGCCCTTCAAATGCTGGGCGTCGGCGTAGACCACGTCGAAACCGTGCACACGCAAAAAGTGATCGCGGCGCAGGCGCGTGTCTTCGTTCAACGCATCCTTGTTGTTCAGGTCGGAGCCGTCGACGGTGTAGCCGGACCAGCGCTTCTTCGCCCAAACAATGCCCTGGGCCGCCATGAATCGGCCGATGCCACGGTTCATCGGTTCAATCTGCAGACCGCTGTCCGGCCCGAAATGCACGCGTTTTTCCACGTGATCGACCCAGACGTCCAGATGATTCTGTTCCTTGCGCACACGCTGGCCGGGAAGGTTGATGCTCATGCGCATCAGGCTGCGTTCCTTGTCGTTGCGCTCGGCGTAGCCGAATTCGACAAAGCGCAAAGGCCGTCCGCCGGTGTTGCGATCGGTCTGCAGGGGCGCCAGACGGAGCATCTTGTGGTGCTCGGCCTGAACATCCGCCCAGGGCAGCTCGACCGCTGGCGGTGCGTCTTTTTCAGCGGTGGTGTCGGGTGAGGTCTGGGTATCAGTCATAGCGGCGAGTCCTGTCCAAGCTCTGCTTGCCGCCAGCGTGTGTGCTGGCGACAAAGACTTATCGGCCGTTTTTCCCAGGACTGGAGGGTAAATAGAGCTTAACTGGAGCGAAGTCCGTCAATAAATCCGATGATCCGTGTGCCCAGCTCCGCCGCCAATGGCAAATTCGGATCTTTATAAGAGGCCAATTGGCGTTTGACGTCGTTGGGCACGATCCGCAGGACGTGGTTCATGCCTTCGATCAACACCAGTTCGGCATCCGGTTTTGCCGCCTTGAGCAGCCGCGCGTCATTGACGCCGACCTGGATGTCGTTGCTGCCCTGAATGATCAGCGCCGGCATTTTCAGCTTGGCGAACGCGGCGGCCGGGTCCTGGCGGAACAATGAAATCAGGTAGGGCTGCACGCTCGGACGGAAAATCACTTGTAGCTGCGGCGGGACGTTTTGGTCGGTTTTCCCGGCTTTGAGGCTGTCGAGCAATTCATTGCTGCGCAACATCAGCGGGGGCGGCAGGCGATTGCTCAACTGCTGACGAATGACCTCATCGACGGGGCGGGCGCTGCCGGACAAGGAAATCACCCCCGCCGCATCGACGCTCGGTGCAGCGAGGCTGGCGATCAAGGCCCCTTCGCTGTGCCCGAGCAGAATCAACTGGCCGAAGCGCGGATCGGATTTGAGCTTGCGCCCCCAGGCTTCGGCGTCGGCCACATAGGCTTCGATTGACAGGTTACGTTCGTCCGGGGTCGCCGCCAGGCTCGCCGCGACGCCGCGTTTGTCATAACGCACGCTGGCAATGTTGTGTTTGGCCAGCACCCAGGCCAGCCGTTTGAGACTGTCGTTGCGTCCGCCGTCGGTGTTGTTTCCGTCGCGATCCGTAGGACCGGAGCCGGAAATCAGCAGGACAACCGGTACCGGGTTGTCGGACTTGGGCAGCAACAGCGAGCCGAAAAGCTCACCTGCGCCGGTATCCAATGTGATCGGTCGTTGCAGGACTGTCGCCTGGGCGAAGCCGGAAATCAGGGTAAGGCTCAAGGCTATAACTCGCAGCATCATCACGCCATCATGATCAAGGTGCCGGTTGGACTCGCAGGCACCCATAAGGTTCGAGGATGAACTACTTGGGTTGCCTGCGTATACTGGCGCGCATTACGTATTCAGGTTCATTTCACGGAGCGTCCTGCATGTCCGGCAATACCTACGGCAAGCTATTCACTGTCACCACCGCGGGCGAAAGCCATGGTCCGGCGTTGGTCGCCATTGTCGATGGCTGTCCGCCGGGCCTGGAGATCTCCCTTGAGGATCTGCAGCGCGACCTGGATCGCCGCAAGCCCGGCACCAGCCGTCACACCACCCAGCGCCAGGAAGCCGACGAAGTCGAAATCCTTTCGGGTGTGTTCGAAGGTCGCACCACCGGTTGCGCCATTGGCCTGCTGATCCGCAACACCGACCAGAAGTCCAAGGACTACTCGGCGATCAAGGATCTGTTCCGCCCGGCCCACGCCGACTACACCTACCATCACAAATACGGCGAGCGCGATTATCGCGGCGGCGGCCGCAGTTCGGCCCGTGAAACCGCGATGCGCGTGGCGGCCGGTGCGATTGCGAAGAAGTACCTGGCCAGCCAGGGCATCGTCATTCGCGGCTACATGAGCCAGCTCGGACCGATCGAAATCCCGTTCAAGACCTGGGATTCGGTGGAAGAGAACGCGTTCTTCAGCCCGGACCCGGACAAAGTGCCTGAGCTGGAAGCCTATATGGACCAGCTGCGTCGCGACCAGGATTCGGTCGGCGCGAAAATCACCGTGGTGGCCGAAGGTGTGATGCCGGGCCTCGGCGAGCCGATTTTCGACCGCCTCGACGCGGAGCTGGCCCATGCGCTGATGAGCATCAACGCGGTCAAGGGCGTTGAGATCGGCGCCGGTTTCGCCAGCGTCGCCCAGCGCGGCACCGAACATCGTGACGAAATGACCCCGGAAGGTTTCCTCAGCAACAATGCTGGCGGCATTCTCGGCGGTATTTCCTCCGGTCAGCCAATCGTCGCTCACCTGGCGTTGAAGCCAACCTCGAGCATCACCACGCCGGGCCGCTCCATCGACATCCATGGCAACCCGGTCGAGGTCATCACCAAGGGTCGCCACGACCCGTGTGTCGGCATCCGTGCCACACCGATTGCCGAAGCGATGATGGCCATCGTGCTGATGGACCACCTGCTGCGTCACCGAGGGCAGAACGCCGATGTGCGGGTGAGCACGCCGGTGCTGGGTCAGCTTTAATGGCTGACCTCAAAGCCGCTGCTGTCTGATGACGACAGCGGCGCTGCCGTACTGGCGGCTCTCCAGTTTCTATCTGTTCTATTTCGCCTTGCTCGGTTCGACGGCGCCGTTTCTGGCGCTGTACTTCGATCACCTGGGTTTCAGCGCCGCACGCATCGGCGAACTGGTGGCGATCCCGATGCTGATGCGCTGCGTGGCGCCGAACATCTGGGGCTGGCTGGGCGACTACACCGGGCGGCGGCTGGCTATCGTGCGTTTCGGCGCGGTGTGCACGCTGCTGACGTTCTCGCTGATTTTCGTCAGCAAGTCCTACGCCTGGCTGGCGATGGTCATGGCTTTGCACGCCTTTTTCTGGCACGCGGTGTTGCCGCAGTTCGAAGTCATTACCCTGGCGCATTTGCAGGGCCAGACCTCGCGCTACAGCCAGATTCGCTTGTGGGGCTCGATCGGTTTCATCATCACCGTGGTGGCGCTGGGCCGGTTGTTCGAATGGCTGAGCCTGGACATCTACCCGGCGGCGCTGGCGCTGATCATGGCTGGCATCGTGCTCAGCAGCCTGTGGGTGCCGAATGCCCAACCGGCGCCAGGCAACCGGGTGGCGGGGGAGGGCTTTCTCAGACAATTGCGCAACCCCGGCGTGTTGGCGTTTTACGGCTGTGTGGCGCTGATGCAGATGAGCCACGGGCCGTATTACACATTTTTGACCCTGCACCTTGAGCGATTGGGTTACAGCCGTGGCGTGATCGGCATGCTCTGGGCGGTCGGCGTGGTCGCCGAAGTCCTGATGTTTTTGGCCATGAGCAAGATCCTCGCGCGGTTCTCCCTGCGCCGGGTGCTGATGGCGAGTTTTCTGTTGGCGGCGCTGCGCTGGTTGCTGCTCGGGTCGCTGGCCGAATTTTTGTGGGTGCTGTTGTTTGCCCAGGTATTGCACGCGGCGACTTTCGGCAGCTTTCACGCCGCTGCCATTTCATTCGTGCAACGTAGCTTCGGTGCGCGCCAGCAAGGGCAAGGCCAGGCGTTGTACGCCGCATTGGCCGGCACCGGCGGCGCATTGGGCGCTTTGTATTCCGGCTATAGCTGGAACACGCTCGGCGCCGCATTGACCTTTAGTATTGCCAGCCTCGCCGCTGTCGCGGCTGCCGTTATCATTGCCACATGTATGCAAGAGGACAGGCCATGAGCCTTACCCGTGAACACCTCGCCCAGGAAATCATCGACGCCGGGCGTTTTCTGTATGGCCGCGGCTGGTCGCCGGCCACCAGTAGCAATTATTCGACCCGACTTTCACCGACCGAAGCCTTGCTGACTGTATCCGGCAAGCACAAAGGCCAGTTGGGCCAGGACGATGTACTGGCCACCGACCTCTCGGGCAACAGCCTGGAGCCGGGCAAGAAACCGTCCGCCGAAACCCTGCTGCACACCCAGCTCTATAGCTGGCGGGCGGAAATCGGTGCCGTGCTGCACACCCATTCGGTGAACGCCACGGTGCTGTCGCGCCTGACGCCGCAAGACTTCATCGAGTTTGAAGACTACGAACTGCAAAAGGCCTTCAGCGGTGTGACGACCCACGAATCCCGGGTGCGGGTGCCGATTTTCGACAACGACCAGGACATTGCACGCCTGGCCGCCAAGGTGCAGCCTTGGCTCGACGCCCATCCCGATTGCGTCGGTTACCTGATTCGCGGTCATGGCCTCTACACCTGGGGCGCACGCATGAGCGATGCCCTGCGGCAGATCGAGGCCTTTGAATTTTTGTTCGAGTGCGAGTTGAAAATGCGCTCGCTCTTTAAAGCTTGAACCGTTAAGGAGTTGCCCTGATGAGCAGCCTGTCCGTCTATCACGTCTCCAGCCCTGAAATCCCCAACAAGGTGCTGACCCATTTCGAAGACATCGCCTCGACCCTGGCCGAGCAGGGCGTGCGTTTCGACCGTTGGCAGGCCGCTGCGAAACTCCAGCCGGGCGCCAGCCAGGAAGAAGTGATCGCCGCCTATCAGACGCAAATCGACCAGTTGATGAGCGAACGCGGCTACATCACCGTCGATGTGATCAGCCTCAACAGCGATCACCCGCAAAAAGTCGAACTGCGCGCCAAGTTCCTCAACGAACACCGCCATGGCGAGGACGAAGTGCGCTTTTTCGTCGCCGGGCGTGGCTTGTTTACCCTGCACATCGACGATTATGTCTACGCCGTGCTCTGCGAGAAAAACGACCTGATTTCGGTGCCGGCCGGTACCAAGCACTGGTTCGACATGGGTGAGCATCCGCATTTCATCGCGATTCGCCTGTTCAACAACCCGGAAGGCTGGGTCGCCAATTTCACCGGCGAAGACATCGCCAACCAATTCCCGCGTCTGGAGGACTGAGTCGATGCCGATCAAAGCGATCCTCACCGACATCGAAGGCACCACCAGCGCGGTGAGTTTTGTGTTCGACGTGCTGTTTCCCTACGCCGCCAAACACCTGCCGGACTTTGTCCGCCAGAACGCCGCGCGTGCCGATGTGGCCGCGCAACTCACTGCCGTGCGCAGCGACAGCCAGGAGCCGAACGCTGACGTCGAGCGCGTCATCGAGATCCTGCTGGGCTGGATCGCCGAGGACCGCAAGGCCACGCCATTGAAGGCGTTGCAGGGAATGGTCTGGGAGCAGGGATACCAGGCCGGGCAATTGAAGGGCCACGTGTACCCGGACGCCGTTGAAGCGCTCAAGCGCTGGCATCAGGAGGGCTATCAACTGTTTGTGTACTCGTCCGGTTCGATCCAGGCTCAACGCCTGATCTTCGGCTGCTCGGAAGCGGGGGATTTGACGCCGCTGTTCAGTGGCTATTTCGACACCACATCAGGCCCCAAGCGCGAGGCGCAGTCCTACGCCAACATCACACAGGCGATCAACGTCGAGGCGGGGCAGATTCTGTTTCTGTCAGATATCGTCGAAGAACTGGACGCCGCACGCGAAGCGGGAATGGCCACTTGCGGCCTGGCCCGCGAGGGTGGGGAACTAACCGGACATGTCACCGTGGACAGCTTTGCGCGGATAGATCCTGCTGTCTTCTAAACACCACAAAACCTGTAGGAGCAAGCTTGCTCGCGATTGCGATCTGTCATTCAACATCAATGTTGATTGACACCCCGTTATCGCGAGCAAGCTCGCTCCTACAGTTTTTTACAGCGAGTGATAAGTCGGCAGCGCAAACCGTTGCTGACTTTGCAGCATGCAAATCTGCGGCAGCTCACTGGCCTGTTCCGCGAGATCGCGGCGTATGGCGCTGATGACCCACGACAGTTGGTCGCCATTGTGCAATTGCTGATAGGAAATCGAGCGTTTGAACACTTTGCCCTCAGCACTCAGCGTCAGCAGGATTCCGCCGTCAGGCCGATTCTGGGTGGTGACTTCGAAGTTGGAGAACAATGACGAAAATTTTTCCTGGATCAGGTTCATGTCTTTCGGCTCCGTTGGCTTTTAATGGCAAGCATGCGGAGAGGGTTGCAGTGATTGTGCCAGCATTTGTTTTTTAGAAAATCCTATAAAAAACAATGACTTGGTTTTTGTGGTGATTTTTGCTTTCGTGCATTCTGCATGAATGGCCATCGTGCATCCTGCATTTTGCGAGGTCGCTCGGCGACTCGATGGAACCATTGCGCAAGCCCGGGTTCGCGATGAGAGGCGGATTGCGGAACAACTTGCGGACCAAGGTCGCGGACCAAGGTCGCAGATACAAAACATTTCAAAAACCGCGTGTACAGCTCAAGAACCGTTGACGTATTTTCGGGTTCAATCACCGTTGCCCGACAATAAGAAGATCGAACGGGAGCAAGCATGAGCCGTACATCGAAGGACACGATTACCTGGAGCATGATGCTCCGCAAGCTGCCTTCCATTGCCAAAGCCATCCCACGGGTGGTGAAAGGCATGAAGGTCGCAAACGTCACGGACCCGACCCAGTCGTGCGGTCTGGGCTGGAGCTTCGAGCAGGCCACGTTGCGCAACCCCGATGGCCCGGCCCTGCTGCAGGGCCCGGTGACGCTGAGCTACACCGACGTCAACCAGTGGGCCAATCGCATCGCCCATCACCTGATCAGCCAAGGCATCGGCAAGGGCGATGTGGTGGCGGTGTTCATCGAAAACCGTCCGGAACTGCTGGTGACCATTCTGGCCGTGGCCAAGGTCGGGGCGGTCAGTGCGCTGGTCAACACCTCGCAGACCCGCGACACCCTGGTG
Source organism: Pseudomonas sp. C32 (assembly GCF_030417915.1). NCBI lineage: Bacteria > Pseudomonadati > Pseudomonadota > Gammaproteobacteria > Pseudomonadales > Pseudomonadaceae > Pseudomonas > Pseudomonas sp. C32. The sequence continues at coordinate 94,246 of NZ_JAUHUK010000007.1, forward strand.
CACAGTCTGAACCTGGTGGCGCCGAAGGCGATGGTGGTCGGCGAGGAATTGGTCCCAGCCTATTCGGCGGTCCGTGAACGGGTGGCGATCGACGCCAGACGCACCTGGTTTGTCGCCGACAAGGATACCTCTCGCCAACCGGGTATTGCCCCCGAAGGCTTCATCAATCTAATGACCGCCAGCCTCGACGCGTCCAGCGACAATCCGCTCAGCTGCCGGCAGATTTTCTTCGACGACCCTTGTTTCTATATCTACACCTCGGGCACCACGGGCTTGCCCAAGGCCGGCGTGTTCAAGCATGGCCGCTGGATGCGCAGCTCCGCGAGCTTCGGGATGATCGCCCTGGATATGCAGCCGGACGACATCGTCTACTGCACCTTGCCGCTGTATCACGCCACTGGGCTGTGTGTGTGCTGGGGTTCGGCCATCAGCGGCGCTTCCGGTTTTGCCATCCGCCGAAAATTCAGCGCCAGTCAGTTCTGGAATGACGTGCGTCAGTACCGGGCCACCACCATCGGCTACGTCGGTGAATTGTGTCGGTATCTGGTGGACCAGCCACCCAGCGCCGAGGACAACCGGCACGGCGTAAAGAAAATGATCGGCAACGGCCTGCGTCCCGGGGCCTGGAACGCGTTCAAGACCCGGTTTGCGGTCAATCACATTTGCGAGCTCTACGCGGCCAGCGATGGCAACATCGGCTTCACCAACGTTCTGAATTTCGATAACACCATCGGTTTTTCCCTGATGTCCTGGGAACTGGTGGCGTATGACCACGACAGCGGGGCGCCAATCCGTGATGCCAAGGGCCTGATGCGCAAAGTCGCCAAGGGCGAGCAGGGTTTGTTGCTGGCGAAAATCGACGACAAGGCCCCGCTGGATGGTTACACCGATCCGCAGAAGACCGCCAAGGTGGTGCTTGATGATGTGTTCGAGAAGGGTGACCGTTACTTCAATACCGGTGACTTGCTGCGTAACATCGGTTTCGGTCACGCGCAGTTTGTCGATCGCCTGGGCGATACCTATCGCTGGAAGGGCGAAAACGTCTCGACCACCGAGGTCGAGAACATCCTCCTGCAACATCCGCATATTTCCGAGGCCGTGGCTTACGGCGTGGAAATCCACAACACCAATGGCCGGGCCGGCATGGCGGCGATCACGCCCGCCGAATCCCTGGCGACCCTGGATTTCAGTGAACTGCTGGCCTTCGCCCAACAGCAAATGCCGTCTTATGCCGTGCCGCTGTTCCTGCGGGTGAAAGTGAAAATGGAAACCACCGGAACCTTCAAGTACCAGAAGACCCGCCTCAAGGACGAAGCCTTCGACCCGGGCAAGACCGGTGATGATCCGATCTACGCCTGGCTGCCTGGGACGCAGACTTATGTGCAAGTGACCGAGCAGTTGCTGTCTGACATTCACAGTGGCAAGTACCGCTATTGAATCTGGCTATGGCGACCCATGAGAAAAAACAAGTGACAGTGTCGGACGCGCTCGGGAAACTGTCGGCTTTTACGAATGACAGAAAACGGAGTGCCCGATGTCAGACAAAAGCCGCCAGATGACCCCCGAAGAAGCTGCCGAATTTGCCGAACAGGTATTCAACAAGGCACGGGAAGGTGATGCGGCGATGATGGCCGCGCTGCTGAGCAAGGGGTTGCCGCCGAACCTGCGTAATCACAAGGGTGACACCCTGCTGATGCTGGCCGCCTACCACGGCCACGTGGACACGGTGAAAGTCCTGCTGGAGCACAAGGCCGACCCGGAGATCCGCAACGACAACGGTCAAAGCCCGATTGCCGGTGCTGCCTTCAAGGGCGATCTCGCGGTGATCAAGGCCTTGGTCGAAGGTGGTGCGCAGGTTGAAGGTTCGTCTTTCGATGGCCGCACGGCGCTGATGATGGCCGCGATGTTCAACCGCGTTGAAGTGGTCGACTACCTGATCAGCAAAGGCGCCGACCCGAAAGCCAAGGATGCCAATGGCATCACGGCACTGGACGCGGCCAGAACCATGGGTGCTTCCGATACCGTTGCTCAGTTGGAAAAATTGCTGGGTTGATTGGTTTCAAAAGATCGCAGCCTGCGGCAGCTCCTACATTGGGAGGGTGTCCCTCTGTAGGAGCTGCCGCAGGCTGCGATCTTTTTGGTCATTTGAACCTATCCTTGCGGTATCCTTCGCGCCCTCAAAATTCCCTTCGCTACAGGATCCGCCCATGAAAGCCGCACTCGTCGAACTCATCAGCAAAATCAGCTCCGGGTGCATGGGCGAAGACGAAATCCTCAAGGTCGCCGACGAAGCGGCTCAGGCCTACGCCGATCCAGCGGCGTTTCTGACGGCCAATCCGGACATCAACTACGACGAGACTTTCCCGATCCCGCTGGGTGAATGGGTCGTCGTCGGCAGCCTGCCGGAGACCGTGCTGTTCCAGGCTGACACCTACATGGATCTGTTCGCCCAGATCGTTGCCTCGTTCGGCCCTGGCATCGACTTCAACATCAAACCCAAGCAACTGGCCAAGACCGAAGCCTTGACCGCGCTCAATCGCATCCAGGTGCAGATGAGCAGCCTGAACAAGGAAAACGGCGGTTACACGCTGATGAACTTCAGCCAGTTGCTGGACGACGAGTTGCAAGTGGTGCTGGTCTTCGGCAACGACGTGCCGCGAGTGCTGGAATTGTGCGCCGAAGTCGGCATCGCCGCCGCGCCGTCGCTGGAAGCCCTGAAAGTGGCCATCCACGTCTGATAGCAAAACAAAGTCAAATTAAGGATGCCTGCGCGACGACGGACTATCCTAAGCGGGCTTATCACTCTTTCGGAGCATCACCATGGGTTCAACGTTCAACAATCTGGCTGCCTTGATCATTTTCGTCCTGGACATCTGGGCCATCATCAATGTGGTCAAAAGCAGCACCGGGACCGGCATGAAAGTCGTCTGGGTGTTGTTGATCGCGCTGTTGCCGGTGCTGGGGTTGATCATCTGGGCCATTGCCGGACCGCGGGGCAATGTCAAAATCTGAACAAGCGACACTGAACCGGTAGGAACGTGGCTTGCCCGCGATGCACACGACGTGGTCTACCCGATAGAGCGAGGCGATCCCATCGCGGGCAAGCCTCGCTCCCACAGGATTGTGGCGAGCCGATCAACAGAGGTTCGACCTGTCATGTTCCGCAACGTAGAATGCGCGCCTTTCCCGGTCAATCGAGTCGATCGATTGGCCATCATGGGCGGGTAACCGTCCGTTGCCACCCGCATTCATCGGAGCACTTCCCATGAGCAACGTCCCCGCCAGCGACTACCTGGAAACCCTCTACGAAGGCTACGGCCAGCGTTTTCGCATGGAAAAACTGCTGCACGAAGTGCGCACCGAACACCAGCACCTGGTGATCTTTGAAAACCCGCGCATGGGCCGCGTGATGGCACTGGACGGCGTGATCCAGACCACCGAAGCCGACGAATTCATCTACCACGAAATGCTCACCCACGTGCCGATCCTGGCCCATGGCGCAGCCAAACGCGTGCTGATCATCGGCGGCGGTGACGGCGGCATGTTGCGCGAAGTGGCCAAGCACCGCAGCGTCGAACACATCACCATGGTCGAGATCGACGGTACCGTGGTCGACATGTGCAAGGAATTCCTGCCGAACCATTCCAAGGGTGCGTTCGATGATCCACGCCTGAACCTGGTGATCGACGACGGCATGCGTTTCGTCGCCACCACCACCGAAAAATTCGACGTGATCATTTCCGACTCCACCGACCCGATCGGCCCGGGTGAAGTGCTGTTCTCGGAAAATTTCTACCAGGCCTGCCACCGCTGCCTGAATGAGGGCGGCATCCTGGTGACGCAGAACGGCACACCGTTCATGCAGATCGAAGAAGTGAAGACTACCGCCGGTCGCCTGCGCAGCCTGTTCCCCGACTGGCACTTCTACCAGGCCGCCATACCGACCTACATCGGCGGCGCGATGACCTTCGCCTGGGGCGCAACCGACACGGCTTATCGCAAACTGTCGCGCGACACCCTGCAACAACGCTTCGCCGGCAGCGGCATCGTCACCCGCTACTACAACCCGGAAATCCACATCGGCGCCTTCGCCCTGCCGCAGTACGTGCTGCAAGCGGTGAACAAGCCAAGCAACGACTGATGGATTGAAACGTAGACCTGTAGGAGCGAGCCTGCTCGCGATGGACGTGAACGATGACGCGGGATGTCTGATTTAACGCGGCGTTCTCAAGTTTTTCGCGAGCAGGCTCGCTCCTACAGAGATCTGCGATGGGTGCAGATCCGGCGGAACATTAGACAGCTGACAAGGTCGAGATAGGTGTAAGCCCGTCCATGGGTTTTATCGAGGAGGCACCAATGCAAAAGTGGAAAGTCACCTTCGTAGATGATCACGGCGAACAAGTTGACGAAGTATTCGAGAGCGCGGAATGCCCGAACAACGAGCAGGCCGCCAAACTCATCAAGGAACGCTTCCTTCCTGTCGCCGCCGAACTGGATCTGAACGATCTGGAAGGGCGTACCGCCGATGCAGGCGTCAAAAGCCTCAAAAGCCAGAACAGCATTCAAATCCTCGGCATTACGCCAATCTGAACATCTCCTGTCGCATTCTCATCCAGACCTTGGCAGCAGCTCTATCTTGAAGCTACTCTGCAATCGAGATCAGCGAACGGATCGCTAAGGTCTGGTCTTGTCAGCTCCATGCTTGTTTCCCGTCGGCACATCGGTTGCCGTCGCTCGCGCTGTTCGGTTGCGGGCGCTGGGAGTACGGAAAGTCTATCCATCGTTTGAGGAGGACGTTTCATGAGCACAGCCTATCAAGAAGACATCAGCAGCAGCGTGTTGCGCCGCATGAAAGAAGGCGGTTTTGATTTTTCGCGGTTTCATCCCATCGAGTTCTACGCCATTTTCCCGGACGAGGAGCGGGCGCGCAGGGCGGCAGGTCATTTTCATCGTGGTGAATCCCTGAATGCGCAGATCAGCGTGCGTGACGACGGTGCCTGGGCGTTGGAGTTGAGTAAAGTCATGTATGCCACTTACGACGACATCGGCGATTTCGAACAGGGTTTCGAAGCGGTGGTCGAGCCATTAGGGGGCATTATCGAAGGCTGGGGTGTGAAACAGGAGGTACGAGGGCGACTCGCATAAAATTATGAACAGTGACAACCAGCAATGACGGCTGACCTTCGGGTTGGCCGTTTTCGTTTTTGCCGTCGATCATGAGGCCACGACTCTCCGGCTTTTCGTAGGAGCTGGCTTGCCAGCGAAGGCGTCTTTGAAGTGCAGCACATGACTCATAGGCCCCATCGCCAGCAAGCCGGCTCCTACCGACTATGCTGGTCGTAGGCGTTCATCACGCCTTGTAATGGAGCGGGGGCGATCGGGTTGGGGTAATTACCGCACAGGATTGGTGCGGCGAATGCGCAGTGACAATCCAACCGATTGATATCAAAGCGTTTCTGCCGATGGCACGGGCCTTGCGAAGGCCTGCATGTCCGGGTGACAAGGAGTACGGCATGATCCGCACCTATTTTGATGAGATGTACGATGCCGGCGGCCAGGTCCGCCCGCATTATCGGGAGTTTGCCCGTTGGCTTGCCGAGACGCCTGACGAGCTTCTGGCACAACGGCGACGCGAGGCCGATCTGTTATTTCATCGCGCCGGGATTACATTCACGCTCTATGGGGACGAGCAGGGGACAGAGCGCCTGATTCCCTTCGACACCATCCCCCGCAGCATTCCCGCCAGCGAATGGCGGGTCGTCGAACGTGGCTGCATTCAACGGGTCAAGGCGTTGAACATGTTCCTCGCCGACCTCTACCACGAGCAACGCATCATCAAGGCCGGCATCATTCCGGCCGAGCAAGTGCTGGCCAACGAGCAGTATCAGTTGGCGATGCAGGGGCTGGATCTGCACCGCGATATTTACTCGCACATTTCCGGGGTCGATCTGGTGCGCGACGGCGACGGCACGTATTACGTGCTCGAAGACAATCTGCGCACGCCCAGCGGCGTCAGCTACATGCTCGAAGACCGCAAGATGATGATGCGTCTGTTCCCCGAGCTGTTCGCGGCGCAACGCATTGCCCCTATCGATCACTACCCGAATCTGTTGCTCGACACCCTGAAAAGCTCCAGCCCTATCGACAATCCGAACGTGGTGGTGCTGACGCCGGGGCGCTTCAACAGCGCGTTCTTCGAGCACGCGTTTCTGGCGCGGGAAATGGGCGTGGAACTGGTTGAAGGCGCGGACTTGTTCGTGCGCGATGACAAGGTCTACATGCGCACCACCGACGGGCCGAAAGCTGTCGACGTGATCTACCGGCGCCTCGACGATGCATTTCTCGATCCACTGGCGTTCAACCCGGAATCGATGCTCGGCGTGCCGGGACTGCTGTCGTCTTACCGCTCCGGCAATGTCGTATTGGCCAATGCCATCGGCACCGGCGTGGCGGACGACAAATCGGTGTATCCGTTCGTCACCGACATGATCCGCTTCTATCTGGATGAAGAGCCGATCCTGAAGAACGTTCCCACGTGGCAGTGTCGTAATCCCTCTGAGCTTTCCCACGTGTTGGCCAATCTGTCAGAACTGGTGGTCAAGGAAACCCAGGGCTCCGGCGGTTACGGAATGTTGGTGGGGCCTGCGGCGACGGCAGCGGAAATCGAATCCTTCCGCGCGCGCATCATCGCCAAACCCCATGCTTATATCGCGCAACCGACGCTGTCGCTGTCGACCTGTCCGACGTTTGTCGAAAACGGTATTGCACCGCGCCATATCGACCTGCGTCCGTTTGTCTTGTCTGGCCGTGAAACCCGGGTCGTGCCCGGCGGTTTGACCCGTGTCGCGCTGCGTGAAGGCTCCCTGGTGGTGAATTCCTCCCAGGGCGGCGGAACCAAGGACACCTGGGTGGTCGAGGAATGAAGGAAGCCTGACATGTTAAGTAGAACTGCCTCGGATTTGTATTGGATGTCGCGTTACCTGGAGCGGGCGGAAAACCTCGCACGGATGCTCGATATCAGTTATTCGCTGTCGCTGATGCCACAGGATGGCCGTGGCAACGGTCTGCACGAACTGGCGATGCCGCTGTTGATTACCGGCACCCTGGACGATTACCTCGAACGCCACGGCGAACTGCATGCCGAACGGCTGCTGCATTTTTTCGCCCTGGACGCGGAGAACCCGGCGAGCATCTACAGTTGCCTCGGCGCGGCGCGGGCCAGTGCCCATGCGGTGCGTGGACGAATCACCGCCGACATGTGGGAAAACATCAACGCGACCTGGCTGGAGATTCGCGGCATCGCCCAACAGGGGCTGAGCCGCTACGGCATGAGCCGTTTCTGCGAGTGGATCAAGGAACGTTCCCACCTGTTCCGGGGGGCGTCCTACGGCACCATCATGCGTAACGACGCGTTCCGTTTCATTCGCCTGGGGACGTTTATCGAAAGGGCCGACAACACGCTGCGCCTGCTCGATGCCCGTTACGAAATGGCCGGTGATCAAGCGGAAGCGGTCAGCGATGGCACGGCTTACGCGTATTACCAGTGGAGCGCTCTGCTGCGGGCCTTGTCGTCATTCGAGGCATACACCGAAATCTACCGTGACGCGCCTGGTGCTCGGCATGTCGCCGAATTGCTGTTGCTGCGGGCCGACGTGCCGCGCTCCCTGCGCGCCTGCACTGAAGAGATCGACCAGATCCTCGCCCAGTTGCCAGGGGCCAATGGCCGTCCCGCACAACGGCTGGCCGCGGAAATGGACGCACGGCTGCGCTACACCGGCATCAATGAAATTCTCGACGAAGGCCTGCACGCCTGGCTCACCGAGTTCATCCCGCTGGTGCGCCAGTTGGGCAACGCCATTCACAGTTCTTACCTGGAGGCTGCATGAGACTTTCCATAAGCCACGAAACCACCTATCACTATGAGGATCAGGTGCGGGCGAGCATCCAGTACCTGCGACTGACACCCCACGACAGCGAGCGCCAGCATGTGCTCAGCTGGCAGCTCGATTTGCCGCGCCCGGTGCGTGCGCAACTCGATCCGTTCGGCAACATCCTGCACGTGCTGACCATGGATGAACCCCATGAGGCGATCATCATCGGGGCCCGGGGCCAGGTTGATATCGATGAATTGAGCGAGGCCGAGCATGAGAGCCAGTCCGCGTTGCCATTCCTGCGATTCACCCGATTGACCGAAGCCGATGCTGCCCTGCGCGCATTCGCCGAGAAGGAGTGCAAGCAACGTCGCGATCGCACGGCACTGATCGATTTGATGCATGGGCTCAATCAGCACATGACCTATACGCCGGGCTCCACCGAGGTCGACACCAGCGCGGCCCAGGCCTTCGCCGGGCGCTCGGGCGTGTGTCAGGACCACACCCATGCGTTCCTGGCCTGCACCCGCAGCCTGGGCATTCCGGCGCGTTATGTGTCGGGGTATTTGTACAGCGAGAACTGCGAGCATCTGGCCAGTCACGCCTGGGCTGAAGCCTGGCTGGATGACGCGTGGTACAGCTTCGACGTGACCAACGAACTGGCCCGGCCGGAACGTCACCTGAAACTCGCTGTGGGCCTGGATTACCTCGATGCCTGCCCGGTCCGCGGCATGCGCCGTGGCGGTGGCTGCGAACAGATGCACGCCAAGGTACTGGTGTCACCGACGCCCGCGCCGGTGATTTCCGTGCAGCAGCAATAACGACAGGTCACCCTCGTAGGCGCTGCCGCAGGCTGCGATCTTTTGATACTAAAGATCAAAAGATCGCAGCCTGCGGGGGAGGTCGGTCAGGGTTGGATTTTGCGCCCCGCCATGTGTTTCAAATACCCCACCAACATCCCCAGGTCCTCATCCGGCAACACCTGCGTCGAGAACCCGGGCATCTTCGCCTGCGGCCACTGACGCAGACTCTGCGGATCACGGATGTAGCGCTTGAGGAAGTCCGCGCCGAAATACTCGGTCGGGTTGTACGGAATGTTCAGATCAGGCCCGAACTGCGCATCCCCGGCACCGTTCAATCGATGACAGGCCAGGCAATTTTTCTGAAACAGCGCAAAGCCCTTGTTCACCGAATCGTCCGCCTTCAACGCCGGATCGGGCAGCAGGGCAGGGAAGCGCTCCGCCACCGGGGCCATGCGCTTGATGCTGGCGACTTCGAACGGCCATTGCTCCGGGCTGATGTTGCCGGCCTGCGGATCGGTCCACACCAGGTAAAACGGCCCGGCGCTGTGTTTGCCTTCGGCCATGGGTGGCCACGGTTGTTTCGGGTCTTCAATCGCCAGCCAGGCCCGGGCGCCCTGGGTATTGAGCAGCGGCGCGGCGGCCATCTCGGCGGCAAAGCCGTCCAGCGCCACCGCTTGCAGATGATCGTCAGGCTTGATGCCAGTCAGCAACGCCGCCACCGGCACGGCGCGGTAGCTCATGTTCCGTTTATAGGAAACGTCGTTGCTGATGTTGATGGTTTGAACTTGAGGATGCTTGAGCAGCGCCTCGGTTTGCCAGGTGCGACTGTTCGCGCCCAGCTCCAGATTCAGCTGTGCGGCCAGCAGGGGCGTGCCGAACAGCAAGGCCCCCAACGCAATAAGCTTTTTCAATGGATCGCCATCCCTGTCATGGAAGTGCCGCAAAGATTGGCACAGCCATGCTGGCCCGGGTAGCGAGCCAGTTACATTTTTATCTTGGCGATATAAAAAACCGTGGCGCCGAATGTTACGAACGACTAGCCGATCACCTTGGTCAGGTTCGGCAGAATCAACAACAACGTAGTGGCGAAAAGAATGAGCCCGGCTTGACGTACTTTTGATTGTTTGAACATGGCTTGACCGCCTTTATTGTTATTTCCTGATGCCTGCCTGCATTGCTCCGTATTGGCAGGACGATGCACTTCCTGTAACGACGAGCGCCTCGGCAAAACCCGACGACAACTTCGTACAAGTTCACCTTAGAGTCCGCGGCGCGCTTGGTTTAGATCCATTTCATATGGTGTTCGCAGAATTTGCTCTAAAAAAGGTATGAGGCCTATTGCCAGCTCCTTTGCCGCCCGTTGGCTAGACAGCTTGGCGTCCTGAAACGGTTAATCCGATAGCCGACTACCGTTCGTCTGAGCGTGAGCGTCAACGTCTGTGAGCGCTGCGGTCATTGAATCAAACCCGGCTCGGGCCAAGAGTGAGCATTCTGAATTTACTCACCTGCACTGCGGTTCGAGGACGTCATGACCCAAGCTTTGATATTCGACGCGTTACGCACGCCCCGTGGCAAAGGCAAGGCTGACGGCGCCTTGCACAGCGTCAAACCGGTGAACCTGGTCGCCGGTTTGCTCACTGCCCTGCAACAGCGGACCGCCCTCGATACCCGCCAGGTCGATGACGTGGTGCTCGGCTGCGTGACGCCGATCGGCGATCAGGGTTCCGACATTGCCAAGACCGCGGCCCTGGTGGCTGATTGGGACGTCAGCGTGGCGGGGGTGCAGATCAACCGGTTCTGCGCGTCGGGCCTGGAAGCGGTGAATCTGGGGGCGATGAAAGTGCGTTCCGGCTTCGAAGACCTGGTGGTGGTCGGTGGCGTCGAATCCATGTCGCGGGTGCCGATGGGCAGCGATGGCGGGGCGTGGGCGCTGGACCCGGCCACCAACCTGCACAGCCATTTCACCCCACAAGGGGTGGGCGCCGACCTGATTGCCACGCTTGAAGGCTTCAGTCGCCATGACGTCGATGCCTACGCGCTGCATTCCCAGCAAAAGGCTGCGCGGGCACGGGCTGATGGCTCGTTCAAAAAATCACTGGTGCCGGTGCAGGACCAGAACGGCATCATCCTGCTCGATCATGATGAATTCATCCGCGACGACTCGACGCTCGAAGGCCTGGGCAAACTCAAGCCGAGCTTTGAAATGATGGGGCAAATGGGCTTCGATGCCACCGCGCTGCGGGTCTACAGCCATGTCGAGCGGATCAACCACGTCCACACCCCCGGCAACAGCTCCGGGATCGTCGACGGCGCGGCACTGATGCTGATCGGCTCCGAGGCCAAGGGCCGGGCGCTGGGCTTGCAGCCACGGGCGCGGATCGTCGCCACGGCGGTCACCAGCACCGATCCGACCATCATGCTCACCGGTCCTGCACCGGCCACGCGCAAGGCGCTGGCCAAGGCCGGGCTGCGGGTCGAAGACATCGACCTGTTCGAAGTCAACGAGGCTTTCGCGTCGGTGGTGCTCAAGTTCATCAAGGACATGGCGGTCGACCCGGACAAGGTCAACGTCAACGGTGGTTCCATCGCGATGGGCCACCCGCTGGGCGCCACCGGTTGCGCCATCCTCGGCACGTTGCTCGATGAGCTGGAAGCCCGGCGCCTGCGCTATGGCCTCGCGACCCTGTGTGTCGGCGGCGGCATGGGCATTGCCACCATCATCGAACGCCTCTGAGCCCCGAATCCAAGGAAACGCATACATGACCGAAGCCATTCGTTACGAAAAGGGCCAGGACGGGATCGTCATCCTGACCATCGACATGCCGGGCCAGAGCGCCAACACCATGAACGCGGTGTATCGCGAGGCCATGGCTGACTGTGTTGCCCGCCTTGTGGCCGACAAGGAAAACATCGCCGGCGTGATCATCACCTCGGCCAAGAAAACCTTTTTTGCCGGAGGCGACCTCAATGAACTGATCAAGATTGGCAAACCCGAAGCCAAAGCCTTCTACGACAGGGTGTTGACCCTCAAAGGTCAGTTACGCACCCTGGAAACCCTCGGCAAACCCGTGGTCGCGGCCATCAACGGCGCGGCGCTCGGCGGAGGCTGGGAAATCTGCCTCGCCTGTCATCACCGGGTCGCAGTGGACAATTCGTCAGTGCAGCTCGGCCTGCCGGAAGTGACCCTTGGCCTGTTGCCGGGCGGCGGCGGAGTGGTGCGCATGGTGCGCATGTTGGGCCTGGAAAAAGCGCTGCCGTATTTGCTCGAAGGCAAGAAAGTACGGCCGCAGCAAGCGCTGCAGGCGGGATTGATCGATGAACTCGCGGCAGATGGCGAAGAGTTGTTGGCCAAGGCACGGGCCTGGATTCTCGCCAATCCTGCGGTCGTGCAACGTTGGGATGTGAAGGGCTATCAGATTCCCGGCGGTACGCCGTCGAACCCGAAAGTGGCGCAAATGCTGGCTATCGCGCCGTCCATCTTGCGCAGCAAAACCCAGGGCACGCTGCCCGCACCGGAGAAAATTCTCTGCGCGGCGGTCGAGGGCGCCCAAGTGGATTTCGACACCGCACACTTGATCGAAACCCGTTACTTCACCGAGTTGACCACCGGCCAGGTGTCGAAAAACCTGATCGGCACCTTCTGGTTCCAGCTCAACGAAATCAACGCGGGCGGTTCGCGGCCTCAGGGGCATGCCCCTTATGTCACCCGTAAAGTCGGCGTGCTCGGCGCCGGAATGATGGGCGCCGGTATCGCGTTTGTCAGTGCCTCGGCCGGTATCGACGTGGTGCTCAAGGACATCAGCCTGGCAGCGGCCGAGAAGGGCAAGGCGCACTCGGCGGCGTTGCTGGATAAAAAAGTCGCTCGCGGACAGATGACCACCGAACAACGAGACGCCGTGCTTGGCCGTATCCAGCCCAGCGAAAGCGATGCTGACCTGAGTGGCTGCGATCTGGTCATCGAAGCCGTGTTCGAGGATCGTGAGCTGAAGGCCAGGGTTTCATTGGCGGCGCAGAAAGTTGTCGGTGCGGACGCCGTGATCGCTTCGAATACCTCGACCCTGCCGATCAGCGGCCTTGCCACGGCCGTGCCGGACCCAAGCAAATTCATCGGCCTGCATTTCTTCAGTCCCGTGGAAAAAATGCCATTGGTGGAGATCATCAAAGGCACCAACACCAGCGATGAAACCCTGGCCCGAGGCTTCGATTTCGTCCTGCAAATCAAGAAGACCCCGATTGTGGTCAACGACAGTCGCGGCTTCTTCACTTCACGGGTGTTTGGCACTTTCACCAACGAAGGCATCGCCATGCTCGGCGAAGGCGTCAGTGCGCCGATGATCGAGTCTGAGGCCCGCAAGGCCGGCATGCCTGTCGGGCCTCTGGCGATCTCCGACGAAGTTTCCCTCAGCCTCATGAGCCATATCCGCGCGCAAACCGCCAAAGACCTGCAGGCAGAAGGGAAACCGCTGATAGAGCATCCGGCGTTCGCCGTGATTGACTTGCTGCTCAATGAATACAAGCGTCCGGGCAAGGCCGCTGGAGGCGGTTTTTACGAGTATCCGGCGAGCGGGCAAAAGCATCTGTGGCCGGAGCTGAAAACCCGCTTCGAAAAAGCCGATGGGCAGATTTCGCCAAAGGATGTACGTGATCGCCTGTTGTTCGTGCAGGCCATCGAAACCGTGCGCTGCGTGGAGGAGGGCGTGCTGACTTCGACGGCGGACGCCAACGTCGGCTCGATCTTCGGCATCGGTTTTGCCGCATGGACGGGCGGTGCATTGCAGTTTATCAACCAGTACGGCGTGCAGGACTTCGTTGCCCGAGCGCAGTATCTGGCCAGGCAATACGGCGAGCGCTTCGCGCCGCCTGCGCTGTTGCTCGAAAAAGCCGCAAAAGGAGAGCCGTTCTAAAGGGTGTGATGGTGCATTTCGGGGCTTGCCTTGGCACCGTGTTTCGAGGCAGGCTCTGGGGTGTGCATTATTCCCATCACGTGTCAGGTATTTTTTATGTCGTTACGCATCTGCATTCTGGAAACCGACAACCTGCGTCCGGAATTGGTCGACCAATATCAGGGCTACGGGCAGATGTTCAAACACCTGTTTTCGCAGCAACCCATTGCTGCTGAATTCACGACCTACAACGTGGTTCAGGGCGACTATCCCGATGATGAGCAGACCTTCGACGCCTATCTGGTGACGGGCAGCAAGGCCGACTCCTTCGGCACCGACCCGTGGATCGAAACCCTCAAGGCCTACCTGTTGACCCGCTACGAGCGTGGCGACAAACTGTTGGGCGTGTGCTTTGGCCATCAATTGCTGGCGCTGCTGTTGGGTGGCAAGAGCGAACGGGCGACCCAGGGCTGGGGCGTCGGCACGCACAACTACAAACTGGCTGCCAAGGCGCCGTGGATGAACCCGGTGCGTGAAGAGCTGACCTTGTTGATCAGCCACCAGGACCAAGTGACCTCACTGCCGGAAAACGCCACGGTGATCGCCTCCAGCGATTTCTGCCCGTTTGCCGCGTACCACATCAACGATCAGGTGCTGTGCTTCCAGGGCCATCCGGAGTTCATTCATGACTACTCCCGGGCATTGCTGGAAATTCGCCAGCAGGCGTTGGGCGAGCAGGTTTACTCGAAAGGCATCGCCAGCCTGGAGCAGGAACACCACGGCACAACGGTTGCCGAATGGATGATGCGGTTTGTGGCGCACAAGCCGGCAAACCAAGCTATTTAACAGGCGTAACCTCACCTGTGGTGAGGGAGCTTGCTCCCTCACCACAAAGTCTGTCAGAGCCACCCTGACTTCTTGAAGCTCGCCCACAAACTTACACACCCCACGGCAATAAATCCCAACACGGCGAAATATCCGTAGTGCCAGGTCAACTCCGGCATGTTCTGGAAGTTCATCCCGTAAATCCCCGCCACCGCTGTCGGGAACGCCAGAATCGCCGCCCATGCGGCAAACTTGCGTTGCACCACGCTCTGACGTGACGCCTCTAGCAAAACGCCGACCTCGATGGTCTGGCTGGCAATGTCCGCGAGCGTCGTAAGGTCTTCCATCTGCCGCGTGACATGAATCTGCACATCACGAAAATACGGGCGCATGTTCTTGTCGATGAACGGAAAGCTCAGCTTTTGCAATTCCTCGCCGATCTCCACCATCGGCGCTGCAAATCGGCGCAAGCGCAACACATCGCGGCGCAGGCTGTGGAGTTTTTGAATGTCGTGCTCGTTCAGGGAACTGCTCATGACATTGCGTTCCAGCTCGTCGATTTCCCCATGGATCGCTTCGCCCATCGGCTGGTAGTTTTCAATCACGAAATCGAGGATGGCATAGAGAACGAAATCTTCCCCGTGTTCGAGCAATATCGGACGCGCCTCACAACGCTGTCGGACAGACGCGTAGGACGCCGAATGACCGTTGCGCGCAGTAATGATGTATCCATTGCCGGCAAATATATGCGTCTCGATGAACTTGAGTTTGCCGTCCTCCCGTATTGGTGAATACGTGACGATGAACAGCGCATCACCAAAGGTTTCGAGTTTTGGTCGACTGTGTTTTTCCAGAGCGTCTTCGATGGCCAGTTCATGCAGGTTGAACTGGCGTTGCAGATTGAACAGCTCCTCTGCATTCGGCTCTTCGAGGCCGATCCAGACGAAGTGCCCCGGCTTTGCAGCCCAGGCCGCGCCTTCGTCGAGGGTGATATCAGTGACTTTCTTACCCGCGCTGTAAACGGCAGCAGCAACAACTCTACCCATGGTTTTGATTCACTTATTGGTAGCTCTTATGGTTATCGTTTATTTCTAAAGGCGCTCAGCTTAGCCTTCTGCTCCTTGAGAGTCAGTGAATTCTGCCGAGTTCGCCAGCATAAGTTTGCAGGCAAAAGAAAACCCGCACTGGGCGGGTTTCGTTTTCAGGCGGCTTGCAGTTGCCGGTCCATCGATTCGATGCATTCGCGCATCTGTTCACGGCACTGGGCCATCAACGTCGGCATGTCGTCCAGGCTCAATCCAGTGGTAGGAATAGCCGGCAGCGAGCGAATCAGAATTTTCCCACTGTGCCAGCGGTTCAATCGCATGTGCTTGACGTAACTGCTGACACACACCGGCACGATCGGCACTCCGGCAGCGATGGCCATCTGGAAGGCGCCTTTCTTGAACGGCAGCAACTCCTCACCCAGATTGCGCGTGCCTTCCGGGAACACCCAGATCGAGGTGTCTTCGTTTTGCAGGGTGTGGGTGGTGGTCAACATCGACTGGCGAGCTTTTTGCGCATTGCCACGGTCGATCAGTACGTTGCCGGCCAGCCAGAACAATTGGCCGAACAGTGGAACCCATTTCAGGCTCTTTTTTCCGATGCACACGGTACGGCGGGGCACCACGTTGCCGAACACAAACAAGTCATAGTTGGACTGATGGTTGGCGATGATCACGCAGCTCTCGGGCTTATCCAGCAACGGCCCGACTTCAGCTTTCACCCGCAGGCGCAAAATGCACATGGCCGGCCATGCATAGAGGCGCGCGCACAGGCGGCTATTGTCCGGATTGAACGGTCGGCACAGGCCGAGCATCACGCCCAGCACACCCGCCACAATAAAGTGCAGACCCATCAATGACATACGCAAAACAAACAGCATTTGCAGGCCCCACCGGGACAAAAGGTGGCGCAGTGTACGGATGTGCACTGTTTTCGGCAATTGCCGTTACAGATGTAGGAGATGGCCGATGTTTGTGCGTATGTTTCCGACTTGTTGGTCAGATGCAGCCTAGAGCGGTTACAGACATTTAACTGCGTTATGTACGAAAAAGCCCGACACGACGGTCGGGCTTTTCGTTATCGCAGCAAAGGGCTCAGCCCAAATGCTCCTGGTCCTGAATGATTGCGCTATCCAGGGTCTCCAGCAGCGCTTTACGCACTTTCAACTTGGTATTTTTATGGGCGGTCATGTTGATTTTCTTCAACTGACGAGCTGCCGCCAACGCAGCCCCCTGAAGCTCCTCGGCCGACACCACGACGTCGAGGAATCCAGCATCCACGGCGCTCTGCGGATTGAACATCTCACCGTTGATCACCGAGCGATGGAATGCCGACTTGCGCAGGCGATCACGGGCCAGCTCAATACCGGCGTGGTGCATGGTCATGCCGATCTGCACTTCGTTCAGGCCAATGCTGAAGGCGCCGTCGACACCGATGCGGTAGTCGGCCGACAACAGCAAAAACGCGCCCTTGGCCACGGCATGCCCAGGGCATGCGACGATCACCGGGAACGGGTGCGAGAGCAGGCGGCGGGCCAGCGTCGAGCCGGAGGTCACCAGGGCCACCGCTTCCTTTGGCCCGGACGTCATCACCTTCAGGTCATAACCGCCGGACAGAATGCCTGGCTGACCGGTAATGATCACCACCGCACGATCAGCCACAGCCTGATCCAGCGCAGCGTTAAACGCAGCAATCACGTCCGGGGAGATGGCATTGACCTTGCCATTGCTCAAGGTCAGGGTCGCGATACCGTCTTCGAGATGGTAAGAAATCAACTCACTCATGACGCTAATCCTTTTAGTAAAGTTGCGCAGACGTTACCCACCGTCGCAGGCCAGGTAAAGCGCCGTGACTGACCCGCCAGTCACCCTTTTCCCGCCCGCCGAGCGTAGTCCGCCGTGCTGGCTGCCGATTTCCCTCTATATAGAAGAAGGCGCGAAGCCGGAGATTGGCCGGTTTGCCATGGGCCCAAGCAGGGGGAAACACCAGATTGCGTTAACCACATGAAAATTCTGAAAAAAATGTTTGCCATCGGAAATGCTTTCGACTACATTAGCGCGCCTCGACAGACAGAACATGTTTGAAGAGATACGGTGAAGTGTCCGAGTGGCTTAAGGAGCACGCCTGGAAAGTGTGTATACAGGAAACTGTATCGAGAGTTCGAATCTCTCCTTCACCGCCAAATTTAAACCTAAAGGCCCCGTTTTACGGGGCTTTTTTGTGCTCGCTGTATTTTGTTCCCCATCTGGATTTCGTTGATTTTCGCTCTGTGAACTCTGTCCTGCTTTCCGCCTGAGGCGTCACCCATTATTGCGGCGTGTGGGATTTTCTTCCGTGGCTCAATTGGCAGGTAGTTTTTCCGCACGCGTCTCTGTTTGCGCTCAAATCAACCTTTCGCTGACAACGTCATGCTCAAACGCAATGAGGTTGAGCGACCTCTGCACCCCCGTCATCCGCTTTTCGATCTCTCGACGTGCATCAGCCTCGTCGCCATTGAAAGGGGTGTGATTGATTTCCATCGACGATTCCCACATCACTAGCAGCTCCACGTGACGCCGATCTTGCGGAAGCAGACGGTCGCACGCACCCAGACATCGGTGTTTTCTCCGCTGTCCTTGCTCCGATTAAGACTGCGCTTTGACCACTTTTGCGACGAGTCTGTCTACCCGTGCGAATCATGGAAAAGATCAATTTGCGCGTCGCTACGCAAAAAACTGTTGAGTACTTCATTTTTTTGACGCCAAGTATTTTCTGACCGACTAATCTAAGAACAGACCTGCAATGCCCCCAATTGGATTTGTCGAGGCTTTCTCATGCAGTGGCGTTCACATTCCTTAGCGGTCCGTCTTACGGCAGGTATTGTTTCCATCATTTTGTTTGTCTATGCGCTGGCTGGCCTGGCGCTCTACCAGAGCAAACAACAGCATGAGCTTCAAGCGATCATCACAACGGAGAACCTGGCGCGGTCCTTGTCAATCAACGTCTCTGGCATCCTTGATAAAGTGGATGTTGCCCTGTTTGCTATCACCAGCGAAATCGAGCGGCAAATGGCTGCCGGAGGCATTGATGGGCCGTTGCTCAACGGGTATCTGACACAGCAGCAGGCGCATATTCGGGATTGCGAAGGGCTGTGGGTGGCGGATGAGAAAGGTAATGTCCCCTGGGGAACATTGATGACCGCCGGCAAGATAACGAATATAACCGACCGAGAGTATTTCCAACGCCTGCGTGAGAATTCGCATCTGGGAATGGTCGTATCCAAGCCCGTGATAGGACGCACCACAAAAGCCTGGTCGGTCCTCCTGTCCAGACGCATCAACCACGCTGATGGCTCCTTTGCAGGTGTAGCGCTGGGCTCGTTGCGAATGATGGAGTATTTCACCGACATGTTTTCCACTATTGATGTTGGGAAACAAGGGGTCATCGCTATTCGTGATGAGGAGATGGCGCTCATCGTCCGGTTTCCGAAAGTAGCCAATGATAGCGGGCAAGTTGGCGCCAGGCTGGTTTCAGCCGAGGCTACAGAAGCGACTCGATCGTCCCCGGAGGCCGGGAGTTACACCGCCGTGGCTCCAGTAGATGGCATCGAGCGACTCTACAGCTATCGAAAAATTGCTAATTACCCTCTGTATGTTTTTGTCGCAAAAAGCACCGACGACTTTCTTGCTCCCTGGCGAAAGGAAGTGGTCATCACACTTTTGCTGGTGGCAGTTTTCACCCTGGCCATTCTTGTTTTCACGCGTACCAGCTATCGACGTGAAACTGAATCGCGTAAGGCGAAAAAAATGGAGGTCTTTCGTACCGTGTTCCGCACCAGCCCGGATAGTCAAGTCATCACCCGCCTTGAGGATGGGCGACTACTTGAGGTCAATGACGGATTTACACCCGTATTTGGCTGGACACGGGAAGATACTATTGGCAAAACGGTTTTTGATATCGATATCTGGCGCTACCCGGAAGAGCGTCACACGTCGGTTCGTCTCTTGCAGCAAAACGGATATTTCATTGATCGTGAAGCTGAATTTGTCAGCAAGGATGGCCGAACGTGGCCCGGTCTGGTTTCGGCGCACGTGATGACCCTGGATGACACTTTGTGCATTCAGGCGATCGTCCGGGACATTAGCGACCGAAAGGCTGCCGAGCAGCAGATCCAACGGCTATCGTTCTCTGACCAGCTCACGGGATTGCCCAATCGCCGACTCTTTATGGATCGACTGGAGCAAGCATTGATTTCGAGTGCTCGCCATCAATGGATCGGTGCATTGATGTTCGTCGATCTCGATGATTTCAAGTCAATCAATGAAACCATGGGGCATGGCCAGGGTGACTTGTTTCTAATTGAAATCGCCCACCGATTGAGGCGTTGTGTGCGGGAGGGCGATACCGTCGCCCGCCTTGGAGGCGACAAATTCGCTCTTATTCTGGAAAGCCAGAGCGCCAATACTCAGGAGGCGGCGAGCCATGCTGAAAGCATTGGCGAAATAGCTTTGCGGAAGATCGAGCATCCTTATGAACTGTGCACATCCATCCTGCACCGAACGGGCAGCATAGGTATCACTCTGTTCGGCGAACAGCATGAGGATGCAAGCGAGCCCTTGAAGCGCGCCGAGTTGGCTATGTACCAGGCCAAATCCTGCGGGCGCAACGTCTTGCGCTTTTTTGACCCACAGATGCAGGCGATCGTCAGCGCTCGAATCGCACTTGAGGATGGCTTGCGCGAGGCGATCAAACAACACCAAATCCTGCTGCACTATCAACCGCAGATCACGGACCAAGGTCGCATTACAGGGGTTGAAGCGTTGGTGCGCTGGGAAGACCCGCGCGGCGGTATGATTTTTCCGGCAGATTTCATTCCACTGGCAGAGGCGAGCGGCTTGATTATTCCGCTAGGCCAGCAGGTGTTGAAGATGGCCTGTCAGCAGTTGGCGGTATGGGCAGATAGAACCGAATTCTCGCACCTGAGCATCGCCGTCAACGTCAGTACTCGGCAGTTTAATCAGGATGACTTTGTCGAACAAATACGGTCTGTGCTCAAGCGCTGCGGTGCCAATCCTCATCGTCTCAAGCTGGAGATTACTGAAAGTATGCTGGTCTCCAACGTCGAGGATGTGATTGCCAAGATGAATGCGTTGAAGTCCATCGGCGTTGGATTTTCGCTGGACGACTTTGGCACCGGTTATTCCTCCCTGGCGTATCTCAAGCGCCTGCCGCTGGACCAGCTCAAGATCGACCAGGAATTTGTCCGCGATATCCTGGTGGACCCAAACGACGCTGCAATCGCCAAGACGGTGGTCGCATTAGCACGCAGCATGAGTTTGTCGGTCATTGCTGAGGGGGTGGAAACGCAAGCTCAGCGCGATATGTTGGCGGATTTGGGTTGCCGTAACTATCAGGGGTATTTATTTGGCCACCCCATGGCAGTAGATGCATTAGAGGATTACATCGAAAGCGGAATGGACCTCGTCCTTACAGATCGCTCGGGGTATCAGCGTAAGTGAGGCCCCCATAGTCCTGTAGCGGGTTTTGACCCGACAAAGCGCTGGCCGACTTTGCCGGGCATCACCGAACCGATGTAATCGTGATGAGAAATGCGCATCGCAAGGGGCTGGGAAAATGGGTGGGTGTACGGGCTATTCGCACATTTTCAGAATGTTCTTAGTGATATATCTGCCTGGATTTGACGTATCGGCGTGCACTGGGTGCGTGTGGTTGTCAGCACGTACGTGTTGAGCGGGCAACTCGACAGGGCACAACCCCATAAGAAAAAAAGGGAAAGATCATGAATCATGTATTTCGCCTTGTCTGGAGTGCACGTTCAGGTACTTTCGTAGCCGTCAGCGAGCATGCGAAGTCCCATGGTAAAGGTCGCCGCGGTGGGCGGCGGGTTCGCAGGCTCCGGACGCTGGCCTTGTTGTTGTCGGCGGGCATGGCGTTCAGCCCCATACTGCAGGCAGCCGATCGGTATTGGGATACCAACGGCACGACACTGGGCTCGGGGGGGACCGGCACCTGGAATCTCTCCAGCGCTTTTTGGAGCCCCAACAACGACGGCGTCAGCGGCCCCTACAGCGTCTGGAACAACGTCGCCCTGGACGACGCCTTCTTCGGTGGTACCGCCGGCACCGTGACCTTGGGCACACCGATCACCGTGCACAACCTCACCTTTCAAACCACCGGTTACACGCTCAGCGGCAGCACCCTGACCCTGGGGGGAATCACGCCCACCATCAACGTTACTGGCGGCGCCACCATCAACTCGATCCTGGCGGGCGGCGCGGGTCTGACCAAGGCGGGGGCCGGGACCCTCGCCCTCAACGGCGCCAACACCTTCAGCGGTGGTGTTGTGGTCAATACCGGAAGCCTGGCCCTCAACGGCGATTCTGCGCTGGGTGCGGCGGGCAACGGCGTCACTATGGCCGGCGGCACAAGCTTGAGCAGCACCGGTGCCCTCGCAGCGAGCCGGAACATCACCCTCACCAGCGGGACTCTCCTGCTGGGCGGCGCAGGAGTCGGCTCGGCCCGCTTCACCGGCGCCGGCGGGCTCAGACTCAATGGCGGTGTCAGCCTCACCAACGCCGCCAGCAACTATACCGGGGCGACCATTTTCGGTAACGGGAATGGCGGCAGTTTTTCGTTCAACTCCATCGCCGATCTGGGCGTGGCCAGTTCCCTGGGGGCGCCAACGACGGTGGCCAATGGCACCATCACGCTTGCGTCCGGCGGTGGTGTTGGTGCAACTCTGAGCTATTTCGGTGCCGGCAGCAGTTCCAACCGCAACTGGCAACTCAGCGCCGCGGGCACCGTAGCGCCGCTCACCTTCCGCAACATAGGGACAGGCACGTTGACACTGACCGGCAACATGGTCGTGTCCGGTGGCAGTAACTTTGGCACCAGCTTCAGTGCCAATAACGCCGACATGTCATTGCTGGGCATCATTTCAGGCAATGGGTCGGTCTCCTATACCGGTGGCGCCGGAAGAACCATCACGCTTGGCAACGTCAATACGTATACGACCGCCACCGGCATCAACGGCGTAACCGTGCGGGCCGGCTCGCTCAAGGACACTGGCACCGCCAGTTCCTTTGGCACCGGCACGGGTGGTGGCATCGGTATCACCAATGGCGCCTTGTCTTACACTGGCGCTGGCGATAACAGCAATCGGACATGGGGGCTCAACGGCGGCGCGATCAACAATGACGGCACCGGCGCGCTTGCGCTCAGCGGCACCCTGGCACTCACCAACACCGGCACGCTCGGCGGAAGCTACACGGGGGCCGACAACCTCCTCTCGGGCGTCATCTCGGGTACGGGCGGCCTGGCCAAGAGCGGCGCCTCCACGTGGCTGGTCAGTGGCGCCAATACCTACACCGGTAGCACCACGGTCAATAGC
This sequence comes from Pseudomonas sp. C32, assembly GCF_030417915.1. Taxonomy (NCBI): domain Bacteria; kingdom Pseudomonadati; phylum Pseudomonadota; class Gammaproteobacteria; order Pseudomonadales; family Pseudomonadaceae; genus Pseudomonas; species Pseudomonas sp. C32. The sequence goes on from NZ_JAUHUK010000007.1 coordinate 117,062, forward strand.
GGCACGCTTCGCGCCGGCAGCACCACGGCCTTTGGAGCAACCAGTGGGGTTGCCGTGAACAGCGGCGGTACGCTGGATCTCAACGATCTGGACATCACGGTGCGCTCGTTGACTGGTACGGGCGGCACCGTCGACCTGGGATCGGGGACGCTGAACCTGAGCGATGCTGCGGGTATCAGTACCGCCTACGCCGGCAACATCACCGGCAGCGGTGGCCTCGTCAAGACCGGAGCCAGCACGCAAACCCTCACCGGGACCAACACCTATACGGGTGCGACCACGATCAACGGCGGCACGCTGCGGTTGGACTACGGTGCAGCCACCGCGCCCACCAGCAACATCATTTCCAGCGCCTCGACCCTGAACATGGGCGGCGGGGTGCTCAATGTGATCGGTGCCGCTGGCGAGGCCAATACACAGACGTTCAACGGTCTCCTCGTCACCGCAGGCAACAACACGATTGGCGCGACATCCGGCGCCGGTGGCAGCATGACGCTTAACCTGGGAGCGATCACCCGCACCGACGGCCTGGTCAACTTCAACTTGCCGGGCAGTGGCAACATCACCACCACCAATACCACCCTGGGCGGTTGGGCCACGGTCAACGGCACCAATTATGCCAAGGTGGTCGGTGGCAACATCCTTGCCTTCACCACGACGGACTATGTCAACAAGGACGATGCTTCCGCCTGGCTGAACAACGAGATCCTCAGCGATGCCGGTGGCACTGCGAACTCGCCCTTTTTCGGCACGGTGAGCGGCAGCAAGCAAATCGGCGGCTTGCAGTACACCGCGGCAGCCAACTCCACCGTGACCGTGGGCGCCGGTAATACCCTGGGTGTGGATGGCACCATCATCGTTGCGCCGTCGGTCGGGGCCAGCAATCAGACGTTCACGGGCGGTTCGCTCACCGGTACCTCCGGCGGTGGTGTGTTGGGCATCCAGCAGAACGGCACCGGCAACTTCAGCATAGGGTCCCAGATCGTCGACAACGGCACCGGGATCGGCTTCACCAAGGCCGGTACCGGGCTGGTCACACTGACCAACGCCAACAACACCTACACCGGCGCCACCACCGTGTCGCAGGGGATCCTCTCGGTCGGCAACATTACCAACGGCGGCACCGCGAGCGGCATCGGCGCCTCGTCCTCGGCATCGTCCAATCTGTTGCTGGAAGGCAGCACGCTGCGCTACACCGGTGCCACGACGACCAGCGACCGCGGTTTCACCCTTGCCAAATCCGGCTCGATCCTGGGCAGTATCGTCGATGTCACCAGTGCCGCCAGCAACCTGACGTTCAACGGTCCGGTCACCAGCGCCGATGGCGCCACGTTCACCAAGACCGGCGCCGGCACGCTGACGCTGGGCAACGCGGGCAACGACTACACCGGCATCACCACTGTCTCCGGCGGCACACTGGCGGTCAACACCCTGGCCAATGGCGGTCTGGTCAGCGGCATCGGTGCGTCCGGCAATGCTTCTGGCAGTCTCGTCCTTAATGGCGGCACGCTCGGTTACCTCGGTGGTACGACCAGCACTGACCGTGGTTTCACCCTCGGCACGCCCGGTGCTGGCGGCAGCGTGGGTGCCATTGGCGTGAGCAACGCTGCCACGACCCTGACCATCAGTGGTACGGCAGTGGGTGATGACGGTTTTCGCAAGGACGGGCCGGGCACTCTGGTGCTCTCCGGCACCAATACCTACTCGGGCGGTACCACGGTCGCTGCCGGCACGCTGCGCGCTGGGTCCACCCAGGCTTTTGGCACTTCAAACAACGGCCTGAGCGTGGCGAGCGGAGCCACGGCGGATCTCAACGGTTTCAATATCTCGGTCGGGGCGCTACAGGGCCTCGGCAATGTGAACCTGGGCTCCGCCACGCTAACGTCGCTTCTCAGCGGGACCTTCGGCGGGGTCATCAGCGGTAGTGGCGGCTTTACGCAGGGCGGCGGCACCCAGACCATGTCCGGTTGCAACAATACGTACACCGGCGCCACCGCCATGAACAACGGTGGGATTAGCGTTGATTGTCTGGCCAATGGCGGGCAGGCAAGCGGTATCGGCGCATCGACCAGCGCTGCTTCCAACGTTCTGTTCAACAGCGGTACTCTCAATTACACCGGTGGCAACGTCAGCATCGATCGCGGGCTGACGATGCAGAGCGGGTTTGGCGTGCTTAATGTCACCAATGCGGCGACCACCCTGGGCATCAGCGGAGCGGTGGGCGGCGCCGGCACCCTGTACAAGAGAGGGCCCGGCACGCTGGTGCTGTCCGGTAACAATACGTACACCGGCGGCACAGTGGTCGATCAGACCGGCATCCTGCGCGCCGGCTCAGCCACGGCCTTTGGCAATGGCTACCTGAGCATGGGCAACGTGACCGGCGCCACGCTGGATGCCAACGGTTTCAATCAGTCGTTCACGTGGTTGCAAGGGGGTGGCACCACGGGCGGCAACATCAACCTGGGCGGACAGACACTGACAATCAGTCAGGGTAACAATACGGCTGGCGTTGCCTATGCCGGCAACATCATTGGCGCCGGTAACCTGGTCAAGAGTGGCGCGCAGGTCCAGCGAATGACCGGATGCAACAACAGCTACACCGGCACCACCACCATCAACGGCGGCACCCTGGCCGTCGACTGCCTGGCCGACGGCGGCAGCAACAGTGGCACCGGCGCCAGCAGTGCGGCCGCAAGCAACCTGCTCATCAACAATGGCGCCACCCTGTCGTACAGCGGCGCGGGCCAAATCAGCGATCGCCTGTTCACGCTCGGTGCGGGCGGTGGCTCGCTGGATTCCTCGGGCACAGGAGCATTGAACCTGACCAACGTCGGCGCTATTGCGTTGACCGGCACCGGCGTCGCGCGCACGTTGACGCTCAACGGTACCAACACCGGCAACAACACGCTGTCGGCGCAGCTCGACAACAATGGTGCGGGCGTCAGCTCGCTGACCAAGACCGGCGCCGGCACCTGGATCCTGACCAACAACACCAGCAACTACACCGGTGTCACCACCATCAACGGCGGCGTGCTCGGGGTCAGCAAACTCAGCAATGGCGGCACGGCCAGCGGTATCGGCGCGGCGTCCAGTGCGGCCGCCAACCTGGTGATTGGCAACGGCTCGACCTTGCGCTACACCGGCGCGGGCGACAGCAGTGATCGACTGTTCACGCTGGCGGGCGGCGTTTCGTTCCTCGAATCGTCCGGTACGGGCGCGATCAACCTCACCAATCCCGGCACGATCGGGCTATCGAATCCGAACGTGGCGCGCACCGTCGCCCTGGGCGGCACCAACACCGGTAACAACACCGTGGCCGGCGTGATCGGCAACAGCGGCACCGGCATTACCACGCTGGCCAAAAACGGCAGCGGCACTTGGGTCCTGACTGGCAACAACACGTACACCGGCAACACCGTCATCAACGACGGCAACCTGACGATCGGCGACGGCAACACGTCGGGCAATCTCGGCACCGGCAACGTGATCGTCGATTCGGCGACCTCGACGTTGTCGATGAATCGCAGCGATACGGTCATCTTCAACGCCACCATGAGCGGTCCGGGCACCTTTGCGCAGGTCGGTACCGGCACCACCACGCTGACCGCGGGCAACAGTATCGGCGCCACCACGGTGAGCGCGGGCACGCTGGACGTGAATGGCGTGCTGAACACCGGTTCCATCGCCATGAGCGGTACCTCCACCCTGAACGTGGACGGCACCGTGCAGGCGGCGGGCGCAACGACTGCCGCGATCACCGGCGACGCAGGCGCTAACACGATCAACGTCAACACCGGTGCGACCCTGCACACCAACGGCGACTTGGGCGATGGCAGTGATGCCCTCACTGTGACCGGCACGCTGGACACGGGTGCTGCGGTGTTGAACCTGGGAGCAGGCAACGACACCCTGACCATCAATGACGGGGTGATCAACGGCGCCGGCGTCGACGCGGGTGCCGGCACCGCCGACAGCCTGGTGATCAACAACGCCCTGGCGAAGACCTTCGGTGGTTTCAGTGGCTTCGAGCAACTGACCAAGCAGAACACGGGCACGCTGACGCTGACCGGCAACCAGAGCTACAGCGCCGGTACCGCGATCAACGGCGGTACGCTGGATGTGAGCGGTACGTTCGATACCTCGACCGTCTCGATGGCGGACGCCACCACCTTGAACGTGGATGGCACAGTGCAGGGCATGGGCGGGACGATTACAACCCTCACCGGCAGCGCCGGCGCCAACACCCTCAACATCAACAGCGGCGCGACGCTGCAAGCAAACGGCAGCCTGGGCGACGGTACTGACAACGTCACCCTCGCAGGTACGCTCAACACCGATGGCGCCGCCCTCGACCTGGGAGCGGGGGACGAAACCTTGACCCTGCGTGACGGCGCCGTGATCAGCGGCGTGGGTATCGATGCCGGAACCGGCAATGACCAGTTGGTGCTCGACAATGCCCTGGCACTGACCTTCAACGGCGGCGCGACTGCGGGCTTCGAAAGCCTGCTCAAGCAGAACAGCGGCGTCACCACCCTGACCGGCAGTCAGAGTTTCAGTGCCGGAACCACGATCAACGGCGGCGCACTGGATGTGGTGGGTGCGCTGGAAACGCCCACCGTGGCACTGGCGGACGACACGACGCTCAATGTCAACGGCTCACTGCAGAGTGTTGGCGGAGCAGCGGCCACGATCACCGGCAGTGCCGGCGCGAATACCTTGACGGTGGGGGCTGGCGGCAACCTGGTCGCCAGTGGCGATCTGGGTGGCGGCGACGATGTCCTGGACGTGGCCGGCACGCTCGATACCGATGGCGGTACTTTCGCACTCGGCGACGGCGATGACACGCTGAGCATCCACGACGGCACTCACATCATCGGCGCCGTGACGGCGGGTGCGGGCACCGATACTTTCGCCACTGATATCAATACCAGTGCAGACGTGGGCGCCGTGCAAGGGTTTGAAACCCTGACCAAGACCGGCGTCGGCGCACTCAACTTCAATGGCCCGACGGGTTCGGACTTCACGACCGTCAACGTGCTGGCCGGCATCTTGAACATCAATGCCGCGGCCAGCTTTACCGGGGTATCCGAGGCGACGGTCGCCAGCGGCGCGGCGCTGAACGTGAACGGCAGCCTGGGTTTCACCACAGGTTCTGACAGCTTCACCGTTGCAGGCGATGTTGCGGGGACGGGCACCGTCGACTTGCTCGATGGCGACGATCAGTTAACGCTACAGGATGGCGCGGATCTAAGCGGTCTGACGACCGCGATCGACGGTGGCCTCGGCATCGATACGCTGACGGCCGACATCGCCACCACCGCGGCCCTGGGGGGCGCGGTCAATTTCGAAACCCTGATCAAATCCAATGTCGGCACGCTCAACATCAACGGACCGGTGACTTCGCAGTTCGATACGGTGCTGGTGCAGGGCGGGACGCTGTACATCGCTGCGGGTACCGTTGTCGATCCGCAGACCACTGTGGTGTCCTCGGGCGCGACCATGACCGTGGACGGGACGTACCAAGGCACCACGGGCAACGACACCTTCACGGTGTCGGGCACGGTCAATGGCACGGGCACGATCAACCTGCTCGGCGGCGACGACATACTGACCTTGAACGACGGCGCTGACCTGAGCGGGCTGGCCAATCCACTCGACGGTGACGCGCATGGCGCAGGCGACACGGTGGTGTTGAACAACGCCGGCGCATTTGCCCTCAACGGCGGCAACATCGTCAACTTCGAATTCCTGCAGAAGGACAACACCGGCACGGCGACGCTGACCGGGACACAGAGCTTCAGCGGCGGCACGGCGATCAATGGCGGCACGCTGGATGTGGACGGTGCGCTGACTACGCCGACCATGACGCTTGCCGACAACACGACGCTTAATGTCAATGGTTCACTGCAGGGCGCGGGTGGTACGGCCACGACGATCACTGGCAGCGCCGGCATCAATACGGTGACGGTCGATGGCACGCTGGTCGCGACCGGCGACCTTGGGGCCAGCGACGATGTGCTCGACGTGGTCGGTACGCTCGACACGCTGGGCGGGAGCTTCGCGGTGGGCGATGGCGACGACACCTTTACCGTGCACGACGGCACCAATGTCATCGGCACTATCGACGGTGGTGCCGGCGTGGACACTCGCGTCTACGACATCAATCTAACCGCCGACCTGGGCCAACTGGTCAACTTCGAAGGTGTGACCAAGACCGGTACCGGCACTCTCAACCTCAACGGCCCCGGCGCGACCGATCTGCAGGAAGTCAGCGTGCTGGGCGGTACGTTGAACATCGGACCCGCCGGCAGCGTGGTGGCGACCCTGGGCAGCACACTCACCACGGTAGTGGGCAGTGGTGCGACCTTGAACGTCGACGGCAGCTACGGTTGCGGCGACGGCAACGATGCCATGACGGTGTCCGGCACGGTGTCGGGTTCCGGCACCATCGACCTGTGTAACGGCGATGACACGCTGACCCTCAACGATGGCGCGGTGCTGAGCAACGTCGTCAGCGGCGGCAACGCCAGCGATACCGTGGTGCTGAACAACGCCAACGCCTTTACATTCGACGCTGGCAACACGACCAACTTCGAGCTCCTGCAGAAGGAAAACACGGGAATTGCGACCCTGATCGGAACCCAGGGTTTCAACAGCGTCGATGTGATGGCAGGCACGCTGGATGTGGACGGCACGCTGGAGACGTCGACTTTGGTTCTGTTTGGCGGCACGGCACTCAACGTTGACGGCGTGGTGCGAGGCTTCAATGGCGCCGAAGTGTTTCTCGGCGGTGATGATGACGTCAACACGGTAACGATCGGGGCCGGCGGCTTGCTGTTTGCGGCAGGCGACTTGGCGGGCGGCAACGACGTGCTGGACGTGTTCGGTGAGCTCGACACGAATGGCAGCGGCTTCAGCGGCGTGCTTTCGCTGGGCGCCGGCGACGATTTGTTCACCCTGCACGACGGGGCGCTGGTGGATGGCGTCGTCTACGGCGGCGATGGCACCGACACCGCCATCGCCGATATCAACCTGACTGCCGATCTCGGCGCACTGGTTCAGTTTGAGGTCCTGACCAAGACCGGCACCGGCATCCTGAACATCAATGGCGATACCGTTGGCGTGTTGTTCCCGTCCTCCATCCAGAACGTCAACGTGCTGGAGGGCACGTTGAACATCGGGCTGGATGGCATCGTGGAGGGGCCCGCCGACGGTAGTCCGCTCAATACGCTCGTTGCGAGTGGCGCCACCCTCGATGTGGACGGCAGCTACGGCTGCGGCAGCGGCAACGACACGATGACCGTGGGCGGCACGGTGACGGGCAGCGGCACCATCGATCTGTGTGACGGCGACGACACGCTGATCCTGAACGACGGCGCGAATCTGTCGGGTCTGGTCAATGCGCTGAGTGGCGGAAACGGAACGGATACGGTGTTGGCCGACATCGCCGGCAGTGCGATCCTGGGTGGTGTAGTCAACTTCGAGACGCTGACCAAGACCAACATCGGCACGCTCAATGTCGATGGCCCGGCGTCTTCGTCGTTCACCACGGTCAATGTCCTCGGCGGCACACTGGATGTCGGTGCCGCCGGCGCGATCAACGGCGTGGTCACCACGACGGTGGCAAGCGGCGCGACCTTGAATGTCGATGGCGTCTACACAGGCAGCGCGGGCAACGACAGCGTCGACGTGTCCGGCACGGTCAGCGGCAGTGGCACCATCGACCTGGCTGCCGGCGACGACACGCTGACGCTCAACGACGGTGCGGCGCTGAACAACGTCATCGACGGCGGCGCACATGGCGCAGGCGACACTGTCGTGCTGAACAACGCCAACGCGCTGAGCTTCAACGCCGGCAACACGATCAACTTCGAACTCCTTCAGAAGGACAACACCGGCACGGCGACACTGACCGGCACACAGAGCTTCATTGGCGGCACCACCATCAATAGCGGCACGCTGGATGTGGACGGTGTGCTGAGTACGCCGACAGTGGCGCTTGCCGACAACACGACGCTCAATGTCGATGGTTCGCTGCAAGACACGGGCGGCACGGCCGCGACGATCACCGGCAGTGCGGGCATTAACACCGTCACTGTGGGGGCGGGCGGAACGTTGCTCGCCAGCGGCGACCTTGGCGCCGGCAACGATGTGCTCGATGTACTCGGCACGGTTGACACGCAGGGCGCAATCTTCACGCTGGGCGATGGCGACGATACCTTCACCGTGCACGACGGCACCAATATCATCGGCACCATCGACGGTGGCGCCGGCCTGGACACCCGCGTCTACGACATCAACCTGACCGCCGACCTGGGCACGCTGGTCAACTTCGAAGGTGTGACCAAGACCGGTGTCGGCACCCTCAACATCAACGGCCCCGCCGCGACCAACCTGCTGCAAGTCGATGTACTCGGCGGCACGCTGAACATCGGGCCAAGCGCCACGGTATCGGCACAGGACACCACGGTCGCCAACGGCGCGACGTTGAACGTGGACGGCAGCTTCACCGGCACGAGCGGTAACGACACAATGACCGTAGCCGGCAGGCTGACAGGCACGGGCCCCGTTGATCTGCTCGACGGCGACGACACCTTCACTGTCCAGGACGGCGCCGATCTTTCGGGCCTGGCGAATGCCGTAGACGGTGGGGCGGGTACCGATACCTTCCTGGCGGACATTGCAGGCAACGCCACGCTGGGCGGCGCGATCAATTTCGAGACCCTGACCAAGAGCAACATCGGCACACTCCACGTCGATGGGCCGGCGAGCTCGAGCTTCACTGCCGTCAATGTGGCGGGTGGCACGCTGGACATCGGTGCCGGCGGTGCGATCAACGGCGTGCTCACCACGACGGTGGCGAGCGGCACGACGTTGAATGTCGATGGCGTCTACACGGGCAGCGCGGGCAACGACAGCTTCAACCTGTCCGGTACGGTCAGCGGCAGTGGCACCATCGACCTGGCTGCCGGCGACGATACGCTGACCCTCAATGATGGCGCGGTGCTGAACAACGTCATCGACGGCGGCGCAAACGGCGCAGGCGACACCGTCGTATTGAACAATGCAGCGGCGATGACGTTCGATAGCAGCAATACGACCAACTTCGAATTCCTCACCAAGGACAACGTTGGCGTCGCGACCCTGGCCGGCACCAGTACCTTCTCCGGTGGTACCGCGCTCAATGCCGGCACCCTGGACGTGGATGGCACGTTGAATACGCCGACCGTCGCGCTGGGTGATAACACCACGCTGAATGTCGACGGCAGGTTGCAGGCGGTCGGCGGCACGGCGGCGACGATCACCGGCAACGCCGGCACCAATACGGTGTCGATCGGCGCGGGCGGCACGCTGCTGGCCATTGGCGACCTGGGCGCGGGCAACGACGTGCTGGATGTCGCCGGCACACTCGACACCGGGGGCGGGATCTTTGCACTGGGTGATGGCGACGACAACTTCGTGGTGCACGACGCCACTGTGGTGCTGGGCACGATCGACGGCGGCGCCGGGCAGGATACCCGCGTCTACGACATCAACCTGACCACCAACCTGGGCGAATTGCTGAACTTCGAGGGTGTGACCAAGACCGGGGCCGGCGTGCTCAACATCAACGGGCCGGGCGCGACCGATCTTCAGGAAGTCAACGTGCTGGGCGGTACCCTGAATGTCGGCCCCAACGCCAGCGTGGTGGCGACCGCTGGCAGCACGCTCGCCACTGTAGTGAGCAGCGGTGCGACGTTGAATGTGGACGGCAGCTACGGCTGCGGCGCCGGCAACGACACGATGAGCGTGTCGGGCACCGTCAGTGGTAGCGGCGCCATCGATCTGTGTGGCGGCGACGATACGTTGACCCTCAACGATGGCGCGGTGCTGAACAACGTCATCGACGGTGGCGCGAACGGCGCAGGCGACACCGTCGTGTTGAACAATGTCGCGGCGATGACACTCGACGGCCTCCACACGACCAACTTCGAATTCCTCACCAAGGACAACATAGGCGTCGCGACCCTGGTCGGCACCAGTACCTTCTCCGGTGGTACCGCGCTCAATGCCGGCACCCTGGACGTGGATGGCACGTTGAATACGCCGACCGTCGCGCTGGGTGACAACACCACGCTGAATGTCGACGGCAGGTTGCAGGCGGTCGGCGGTACGGCGGCGACGATCACCGGCAACGCCGGCACCAATACGGTGTCGATCGGTGCGGGCGGCACGCTGCTGGCCAGTGGCGACCTGGGTGCGGGCAACGACGTGCTGGATGTCGCCGGCACACTCGACACCGGGGGCGGGATCTTTGCACTGGGTGATGGCGACGACACGCTGACCATCCACGATGGCACTAAAATCCTGGGCACGGTGGCAGCAGGAGCAGGCAACGACGTCTTCAATGCCGACATCGCGGCGAGCGCCGACCTGGGCGCCGTGCAGGGCTTCGAGACCCTGAGCAAGACCAATGTCGGCGTGCTCAACATCAACGGCCCGTTGGGGTCGGAATTCACCACGGTCAATGTGCTCGCCGGCACCTTGAACGTGGGCGCCAACGGCAGCGTCAAGGCGCAAAACACGACGGTCGCCGCCGGTGCCACGCTCGACGTGCAGGGCAGCTATGCGGGTACCGCCGCAGATGACAGCTTCACCTCGAGAGGCACCGTGCGCGGCATGCTGGACTTCGGTACCGGTAATGACTCGGTCAGCTTCATCGGCGGTGATTTGAGCGGTCTGCGCAGTCTGGGTGGGGGGGAAGGCGATGATCACCTCAGTTTCAGCGGTCTGGACCTCGGTACCGGTGCTCCGGCGCTGAACAATTGGGAGCAGGTCGAATTACTCGACGGCAGCGTTTTCGCGCTGGCCAGTCCACTCGACCTGAACGCTGGTCTACTGACCCTCGACAGCACTTCGCGACTGCTCGCCCGCTCCGGTGCAAGCATTGGAGGAAGCGTTCATAACGACGGCTTGATTGATGTCGGATCGCACCGTCTGGCGATCAGCGGCGACTACGGCGGTAACGGCACCCTCGACGTGCAGGTCGCTGCCTCCGCCGGTACGTCTGGTGGGTTGGACATAGGCGGTGATGTGGTCGGTTCGACGCGTGTCAATTTCGCCAACGATGGCACTGAGGCCAAGCCGGGGACAACGATCCGAGTCATCAGCAGCCCCAATGACAATCCGTCGACCGCCGGAGGCTTCGTGTCGGACAAGACCGTGCGTTTGAACGGTAGTGTCCTGGCCTGGAATTTCGCTCAGGGCGAGAATGACTCGGACTGGTATTTGAGTTCGGCCGACAAATTGCTGTTGCCGGAGATTCCCGGCTATACGGTGGTGCCGGATATCGGCTATAGCATGACTCTGGATAACAACCGACTGCTGTTTGACCGCATGGCCGGCGGCCGTGGGGATAACCCCTACTGCAACCGCAGCGAGGAAGAGCGCACGCGCATTGGTCTGGAGTGGTTCGGCACCTGCGAAGGGTTATGGCTGGCCGCCATCGGCAGTCACTTGTCGATGGAATCGAATCCGGGGTTCGAGTTCGATGGCAACAGCACGGGGCTCTATGCCGGCTACGACCACCTGTTCGTGGACGAACAGGCTTCCCGCATGCGTGGCGGTCTGTTCATCGGCCAGCAGCGGGGCAATTACTCGACCACAGGCGAGAGTTCGACCGGTCCGGTGAGTGTGGGCAGATCCGACGTGGACATGGACGCACTGGCGTTTGGCGCCTATGGAAGCCTGGATTGGCAGAGCGGCACCTATGCCGACCTGAGCCTGACGGCTCTGCTGCCCGATGCGCAGGTCCGTTCGTCCGATGGCTTCAGCGAGCAGGTGCACGGCGACATCTTGAGTCTCAGTGGACAAGTAGGGCACAGGTTTCCCCTGAGCAACGGGTGGGTAGTAGAGCCGCAGTTCCAGGCGAGTGCCATCCACATGCGCTGGGATGACAAGACCGACTCAAGCGGCAAGCAACTGAATATAAAGGACGATGTACTGGGGTTAGTGAGGACTGCGGTGCGCCTCGAAAAGACCGTCGTGACGGATGGCGGCGCGACCCTGAAACCTTGGCTGACCGTAGGGTTGCAGGACACCCTGGGGGAAAACTCAACAAACCTGGAAGTGACACTGCCGGGCGGGACACGGCAGGACTTCTCCGGACATGACTTGGGATTGAACGCAACTCTGGATGTGGGGCTGGAGGCCCAGGTCACTCAGGATCTGAGGGTATTTGGCACGGCTTCGGTGATAGGCGCGAACCTGGGTGGCAGCGATGTGAGTCAGCAGCAGGTTAGCCTCGGAGTACGCTGGACTTGGTAAGGGGGGCTGATGGCTTATAGGATTGTCGTGGCTGTAGCTGGATATTGATTTGGCGGACTCGTTCACCGCCAAATTCGATGTAAACAAAACCCCTGGTTTCGAAAGAAGCCAGGGGTTTTGTGCGTTTTGGGCCGTAATATTTTTGCAGGACGCCAATTCGGTAGGGGTGGTCGTTTTTTCGCTTTCTGGTACAAAATGGATCAAACGGCGACGTGACGGGCACGTGCCTCTACCGGGGTGGATACACACTCGTCATGCAGGACCTCACCATGGAACAGGCGGAGCTGGAAAAGATTCATGTGGAGATCGTCAAGCTCATGGCCGAGCAGCGCAAGTTGAACGCTGAGGCTGGAAAGATGACCCGCGAGACTTTTTGGTATCCGGTGGCCGTTGCCACAGGCCTGATTGGGACTGTAGCGACTGTCACTACAGTGTTGATCAAACTTCTGTAACTCCATTTACCGAAGCCTGTAAGAAAGCGTTATCAATGGCTTCTGCAGTGGCGTGTCCTGTTAAACGCCTTGCGTGAAACCCCAGAAATCGACCAAAGGAAGCTCCATGATCACCACCACGACCCAAACCATTGAAGGCCGACAAATCACGGCTTACCTGGACATTGTCAGCGCCGAGTCTGTGCAGGGGATCAACGTTGTCCGCGACGTCTTCGCCGGGATGCGGGATATCTTTGGCGGGCGTTCCCAGACGTTGGAGCGCGCGTTGCAGGAAGCGCGGATGCAGGCCACCGACGAAATCAAGGAGCGGGCGCGCGCCCTTCATGCGGATGCGGTGGTGGGGCTGGATTTTGAGATCAGCATGCCAGCCGGCAAGGGTGGAATGGTGGTGGTGTTTGTGACCGGGACGGCGGTCAAGCTTGGATGAAACAGGGAGTAAGTCATTCGTCGGGCACGCAATGAGCTGGATGACAGGTCTGGTTGTGACCGGCTAGTCTGAAACCCTTGGTGATCGGTATTTTTCAGGCAAATCCGGACTTGCCGGTATCGATTCCGTTTGGAGAGGGGTGAAGAGATGGCTGATCCGTATATCGAGGACGACGGTGCAGAGTTTCCGATCAACAACTATGTACAGTGTGGGCAGACCGAGTATGTAGCCAGCTTTGGTGAAGACCAGACGGAGGTCGACAGAATCAAAACCCGAGCTTGCCGAGTCCAGAAGGGCAAATTCCTACCCAAGGTTCCTGCCCCTGTCAGGAAGTAATTGACCCGAAAGCAGACCCCGCCAATGAGCGGGGTTTTTCTTGCCGGAAAGATTTGTAACCAGCAATCATCTGCCAGAGATTTTTCACAAAGTTTTCACAGACACCCTCGTAGTCTCAGCTCATCCGTTAGAAAGCAACACCTGGCCCGTTTCCCCAGCGGGCTTTTTTTTGTCCGCAATAAAACCTTTCCCCAAAACGCTGTCCAACGCTCGCAAAACGCGATGTTGAACCGGCGTGCTGGACATCGTCTGCACGAAAGCATTCAATCTCGCCCCTTCTTTGTTTAGCTCTATTTTTGAGGTTTTCGTGATGCGTTTAACACTGCCTGCTGTGATTCTGGGGCTTTTGGTTACTCAAGGTGCAATGGCTGGCGACGGCACCGCCGCAATCGGCGGTGGTTTGGGCGGCGCACTGGGTAACGTCGTGGGGCAGAGCATGGGCGGCAGCACCGGTGCTGCGATTGGTGCTGGCGTGGCTGGCGCGGCAGGCAGTGCAGCGGCCGCCAAAAAAGGTCATCGCACCAGCGCAGCGATCGGTGGTGGTGTTGGCGCCGCGGGTGGTTCGGTGATCGGCAATAGCCTGGGCGGCAAAACCGGTTCGACCATCGGTGCAGGTCTGGGCGGTGCGTTGGGCGGCGGCGTGGGCAGCAACCTGGCCCACGGTAAAAAAGGTCACTGATCCTGATTGACTCTCGAAAAGCCCGGTTTGATGCCGGGCTTTTTCGTTTATGAACGATTTGCGCTATAACGCCTCGAATACTGCATACCCTGGAAGATCGTGAGGCGTGCCATGAACCCGAAAGCCCAAGGCAATAATTCTACGAGTCTGAATGTTCGACGTTTGTCGTTGCCTGCGTTTGTTTTTGGATTGTTGATTGCCCCGGTTGCGCTGGCTGCAGGTGATGGTGATGCGGCGGTAGGCGCCGGTCTTGGCGGGGTGTTGGGTAACGTCGTCGGTGGGCAAATGGGCGGCAGCACCGGTGCAGCCATTGGCGCTGGCGTGGGCGGGGCGGCGGGCAGCGCGGTCGCGGCGCCCAAGGGCAGTCGCACAGAAGCGGCGGTTGGCGGCGGTTTGGGCTCGGCGGGTGGTTCGGTGATCGGTAACAGCCTCGGTGGCTCGACCGGGTCGGCCATCGGCGCTGGCGTGGGTGGCGCAGTGGGGGGGGCCGTCGGCAACAACCTGGGCACCGATAATGACCACTCCCATTCCGATGGGGGTCATAAACATAAGAACAAACACAAAAATAAAAACCATTGAGCCACAGTGCTCAACAGCAGAAACCCGGCCCGGTGCCGGGTTTCTTGTTTCTGTCGCTCGGACTTCGTAGCAGTGACCTGTAGGCCGATTGATCGAGTCTTGCAGTCGAATGACCGGTTGTCTTCTGGATCGAACGCGGTCATCGCCCTGGCCCTCAAAACATCAGAGCCTGTATTTCAGGCCCCATGAGAGGTGCCAGATGAACACTGATCCGAAAGACTCCGATATCGACGAAACGCCGGAGTATCCGCTGCCGTCCCCTACCGATTCCTTAAGCCGCGATCAGCGCCCGCCTGATGACGAGGCAGGTGTCGAGCAAGTGCCGAACGAGGATGTAAGGCGTGGTGATAGTGATGTTGAGGCGAATCCTGATGATTCAGATAGTGCCGATGAGGACGGCTTGGGTGAGCCGAGCTGATCCATATTTCCAGGGCCGCGAGTTGATGGAGCTACCCCCTTGAAACAGCGCGGCTGCCAGATCAGGTATGCGACTTTGAAAGGAGGTGCACCATGATCAGGTCAAAAGTGATCGCGTTGACGGTAGCTGGATTGTTATCGGCCAATTCATTGATTGCCTTTGTTCAGTCTTCGGGCGGCGGGCCGCCAGTCGACAAGGGTGGAATGCCGCCCTATACGGAAATGAACGCAGAGAAGTCGGGACCAGAGAATGTGTTGCCACCAGGCAGTATTGGTGGCGGGAATGGGGGGATGCGGATGGGAGTAATACAAATCCGGGGAAGGGGAGTGGGTCTATGAGTGGTGGCGGTTTGAGGGAGAGTGGTCCTGGGGGGGCTGGAGGATCAGGTCGTTCTGAGGAGAATACGAGTGTGGGGGCGGGTGGTTAGTTTCAGTTCCTGCTCCGAAGTTTATAACCCAGCGATCCGCTGGGTTTTTGTATATGACGTTAAGTATGATCCTCGGTCTCATTATAGTAATGATCATGCCAGACCGTGAGAAAAGAGAATCAATTCATACCTCCGGTTGCTTTGGAAAGGAGTCAATCCATTGCTTATAAAATTCCCTTTGCTCTTGAATGTCGTTTGTAATGTCTGTTTCTTCATAGTCGAAAATGTTGACTATATCTTCCGGTTCAGATGTTTGGCCTAACGTAAGTTCATAAGCCACTATACCAGCAGACATTTGTGATGCCATTCTTGATGGGTAGACATTGAGCTTCGCTCCTTTACAGAAGAATTTCGTTTCTGAAAAGTCGGCTCGTAATAGTCCGAGGCATTCATACAAGTCATGTGCTGCATAGATTTTTTTTGAGCCGTCCTCCATCACTAATCCGATCGTTCGCTTTTGCCGATCACATTCAATAAAGATTTTCTGAGTAATCCCATTTGTGCTTGTCGGTATTTCAATAATCTTCATGGCCATTTCCTGTTTGGATTAGGTATTGAGTAACCCTTGTAGCTACCATCAGCGTTAACGGGAGAGGCGCCTAGAATATCTTTGCTATCTATGCCTCCTGGCATCGCTATCTCGACTTCTCTTCTATGAGGCGAAAGAATGCCGAGTTTTTTATTTACATCTATCCCGCGAATATTTTTTATTGTATAGACGAATCCATCTTCAAATCCTTGCCCGGTTGCAAAGTTTATTGCTTGTGTTTCTGAAGTCGACGTACTGACAAAAAAGCTTGGAGGATTTCGGTTGTCTCGTGCGTGTAAATAAACATCCATACTCTCTCCGAGTGGTTCAAATCCAACGTCAAAAATCTCCCAGGGTTCCCGTGAGTCTCCTCGGTAAAGATATCGATTTTTAGGTTTTGAATAGGGCGCATTGGGTGCTCCCTCATCCACCTTCGCCTTCCCCGCCGGATCATGCTCCCCAATCGACGGCTTTTTGCACCCATCCCCCCCCGGACATTCAGCCAACCCCAACGGATCCACCCACCCCGTCGGGTTCCGCGTGTACTGATACGAATTCAACCCACCCGCCAGTTTCAACGGATCCGGCGTCAGATAACGCCCGATGTCCGGGTGGTAATACCGATGCCGGTTGTAGTGCAGGCCGCTTTCCGCGTCGAAGTACTGCCCCTGAAAACGCAGCGGTTGTTCCAGTTGTTCGCCGCCGCCGTGGCTCAGTTGGCGGACCTTGCCGTAGGCGTTGTATTGCGCCGACCAGACGATTTCGCCGCTGTAGGCGGTGAGTTCTTGCGGGGTGCCGAGGTGGTCGAGTTGGTAGTAGAACGGGCAGGCTTTTTTCGGGCCTTTGCCGTCGAGCAGGGCCAGCGGGCGGAAGGTGCCGGGTTCGTAGACGTAGCTGCGGTAGTGCTTCGGGCCGCTTTCGGCGACGAGCTGGTCGCCTTGCCAGAAAAACTGGGTGGTCTGGCCGTCGACGGTTTTCTGGATGCGGCGGCCGAAGGCGTCGTAGCGGTAGGACGTTTCGCGGCCGTCGGCGGCGGTGTGGCGGATCAGACGGTGCTGGCTGTCGTAGGCGTATGCCGTGACTGACGTCGGCGTTGTGCCGCGGCGTTCGCGGATCAGGTTGCCGAAGGCGTCGTAGTCGTAGTGGCTGTCGCCGTTGCGAAGCAGGCGATTGCCGTCGAACGCCGTCGGGCCGGGGCGGTCGTGGATCAGCAGGTTGCCGGCCGGGTCGTGGGTGAAGTTTTCCGGCGGTTGTGCGCGGGTGTGGCGCACGCTGGTCAGGCGGTCGAGCGGGTCGTACTGGTAACGGCGCTGGCCGTGGCGCGTGTCGGACAGGGCGTCGAGGTTGCCGTTGGCGCTGTAGGCATAATCGCGGCGGTACAGCGATTGGCGGTTCTGGCTGACAGCATGCGCCTGCAAACGGCCTTGATCGTCGTAGGCGTATTCGCTGAGCAGCAGGCCTTGCTGGCGCTGCTGTTCGCGACCTTGGCTAAAGCTGTGTGCGGTCAACCGTGAACCGTTGAGGTCGATCGCCGTCAGCGCACCGTCCTGGCCGTGCCGATATTCGAGCACGCTGGCGTCCGGCAGGCGCAAACGCTGGAGCCGGCCGCAGCTGTCATAGGCGTAACGCAGGGTGCCCCAGCCCTGGTGCTCGGTGATCAAGCGGTCCTGGCGGTCGTACTCGAATTCCAGCGGGTGGTCGTGGCCGTCGTCGACGCTGAGCAGCCGTCCGAGGTTGTCATAGCGGTAACGGACCTCAATGCCGTCGGGCAGGGTCTTGAGCAGCAGGCGCCCGGCGCTGTCCCGCTCGTACGCCGTAACCAACGTAGACCCGTCATCGCCAAACTCGGTTTTCTCCAGCAACTGGCCGTTGCGGTCGTAGGCATACGCGGTGCGCCGCCCATCGAAGCCGGTTTCCTGTCGGATCAATCCGCCCGCCGTGTAGTCCAGGCGATAGCGCTCGCCGGACTCGTTCTCGATCTCGGTGAGCAGCAGCTGCGCGTGGTCGTAGCGGTAATTGAGCTGCGTGCCGTCGGGGTTGAGGCGGCGGCTGACCAGATGCAGGTCGTCGGCGTACTCGTAGCGGATGATGCGCCCGAGTTCGTCGCGTTCGGCGGTGACCTTGCCGTAGGCGTTGTAGCTGTAGGCGCGGTGGGCGCCGTTGGGCAGGGTCAGTTGCAGCAGGCGGCCGACGGCGTCCCACTCGTAACGGGTCAGTGCGCCGTGGGCGTCCGTTTGGGTAATCCGGCGTCCCAGGACGTCGTAGGAAAAACGCCGCTGACTGCCGTCCGGCAGGGTTTCTTCAAGCAGTTGCCCGAGGTCGTTCCAGACGAATTGATGGCCGCTGCGGTCCGGGTAGCGAATCGTCAGCAGCCGCCCTTGCTGGTCGTAGAAATAGCGGGTGATCTGCCCGTCCGGATCGGTGACAGCGCAGATGTCGCCCTGGGCATTGCGCTCGTATGTCCACGTCGCCTGCCCGCGATAACGGGCGTGGAGGAAGCCGTCGCGGTATTCGTAGGACGTCGGTTCATCCAGCGGCGGAATCAGCGCGATCAGCCGTCCGACTTCGTCGTAGCGGTATTCGGTGACGGCGCCGAGGGCGTCCTGCTCGGCGATCAAGCGGCCCTGTGCGTCGTAGGCCTTGTGCTGTTCGCCGCCGTCGAGCCCGACCTGACGCACCAGCCGCGCCCGCTCATCGTGTTGGTAAAGCTCTTCACTGCCGTCACTGTTGTGCACCGTGACCTGGCCGTGGTCATCCCAGGTGTAACGCGCCTCCATCTGCGCAAACGAGGCCCAGTGGCGGATGCAGCGTGCCGCCTTGCCGGTGCGCTCCCACTCCCAGAAAAAACTCGCGCCCCCGGCCAGTTGCCGTTGCAGGATGACGTGCTGCTCGTCGTAGTCATAACGCTCGCTTTCGCCCGCGGCGTTGCTGGCTTCGATCAGGCGCTGGCAGGCGTCGTAGCGGTAACTGACCAGGGTCTGTTCGGTGCGCCAGGCGTGTTCTTCGGTGCTGGCGCGTTGCCGCACTTGATAGTCGACGGCGATCAGGTGCCGCCGGTCGTAACGCAGCAACAGCGCACGACCGGCGCCGTTGTCGAGACGTTGCAGACGATCCAGACGGTCGCGGGACACGCTCAGCCGGTTGCCGTAGGCGTCGCTGATTGCGCTCAGGCGGCCGTCGCGGAAGTGGTAGAAACGCGGCGTGTCGCCGGCCAGGGCGAGGATCAGTTCGTCCGCCACTTCACCCAGATAGATCGCCGCCCGCGACAGGCTGTTGTGGATCACCGGGCGTTCGACGCTCGGTCGCGGAAACGGCGTGCGGCGGTTTTCCGGGTCGATCCAGATCACCTGGTCGCCGTCGATTTCCAGGCGCTGGGCCAGGGAATGGCTCCAGCCAAAACCCAGACCGCTGTCGAGTTCGACGGCGCTGGTGCGATAGAGGCGGGTGAAGTCGAACGGCAAAATGCCGTCGAGCGTACCGTCGGTGAGGGTCAGCAGTTCTTCGCCGGTGACCATCGACACCGGGCATTTGTTGGTGGCGGTGTTATCGACGGTGTCGGCGCTGTCGCCGTTGGGGTTGGTGGCCTGTTTCGGGGCGTCGTCCCGCTGTTCGTGACGTCCGAGGCGGGTGCTGGGGGCGGACTTTTTGCGCGCCATGGCGACCGGGTTCGGCACCTCCAGCACCGGTGAGTTGGCAGCGGAGATCAACAATGGAACCGCAGGCGCCGGTTTCAACGGCGCATTCCGGGCATTGACCATCAATGGCTTGAGCGCACCGGCGTGGGCCGCCAGGTCAGACCGCGATGTCAGCTCGGCCAGGCGCAGGCTTGCCGCTGCCAGCCATTGGCGAGCGCGCCCGGATTTGATCTTGTTGAGCACCTTGGCGCTCAAGCGGATCTTCAGACCCATCGGACCGGTCAGACACATCAGCAGGAAAGCGACCAGCAGTTCCGTGCGAACTTGCGCCACAACCTCGGCGATGTACTGCGGTGGCAGCAGCTTCAACCAACTGGTAAACGCGGCCACATAGATGAACATCAACGGCTCATCGCTCAGCACCAGCAACAGGTTGGCGATGGCCTCGGACGAAGCGCTCAGCAACGTTTCCAGTTCGGCTTCAGTCAGGTACTCAAGGAGCTTTTCGCTGTTCGCTTGCAGGTCTTCGATCAGGGCATAAACCTGCTTCACGTCATCCCACAAACCGTGCAGCGACAGTTCGAAACCACGCCAGTCAGCCTGTTGCAGCGTGCGATAACGCTCTGCGAAGCCCGCTGCGGAAAACTCCGCCCACAAGGGCTCGAACTCAGCGCTCCACTCGTTGCGTAACCAGCCTTCGAGTTCACCGATAACGCCCTGATAGGAGGCGTACAGCGCTTTGACGTGGTCGGTGGTGACGTTAGGAAAGAACGTGATTCGATAACGCTGGCCGCGCCAACAGCGGGGGATTTCGAGGATGCCGCTGGGGCCGATGGTTTCGTGAATCGGCTCACCGTACTGCGGTTCACCCTGACCTTCGTTGAGCAGCGGTTCGAGCATCACCGGCGTGTTGCCGATCGGCACGAAGCGCGCGGATTCAAACATATGCACCAAGGTCAACGGGCCGCTGGCGGGGCAGCTGGCGACGGTTGAGCTGACGGGCGTGGTGGAATTTTTAGGGGCGCTGAGACGTACTTCGTTGCCGACCGTAAACACCTGCTCGACATCCAGCACCCGACCGGTCCAGAAGCTTTCCGCCCAGGCCTCGTAATCGTTGAGGCACAGGCGGAATTCCCCGAGCAGGGCTTCAAAGTTCGGCCGCTCGGGGTTCATGGCGGCGACCACGAGCAAGCCAATGGTGTTGTTCAGGGCCAGCAGCTTGTCAGGGGCGAGCATGGGCAGTCTTTCGTTTGGCGGAATGTGGGGCGCCAAACTCTGCGGGGGATCAACGAGGAAAGAAGTCAGGAAAGGAGGTGTTTGATGTAGGGGGAATCGCTATTTCGCAGCGATCCGCTCGACAGCGATCGGGATTTCATTGCTCTGCGCCTGCGACGCTCGTTATGCTGCTGAAACCTTTAATCAGCCCGGCCCCCGTTCCAGTTATCCATCCCGGGATGCCTTTGAAAACGGATCAGACGCGATGAATGCAACGCTGAAAGCAATCGGCCCGATCAAAGCTGTGATTTTTGATATGGACGGTTTGCTGCTCGATACTGAGGGCATCTACACCGAAGTCACGTCGATCATCGCTGCGCGGTATGGCCGAACCTTCGACTGGAGCATCAAGCAGAACATCATCGGGCGCGGCGCGGGTGATCTGGCGCGTTATGTGGTTGAAGCGCTGGACCTGCCGATTACCGCGCAAGAGTTTCTGGTGATCCGCGAACCTCTGATGCGCGAGCGTTTTCCTACAGCGCAGGCAATGCCTGGCGCACAGGAACTGGTGCGGCATCTGAAGGCCAACAACATCCCAATCGCGGTGGGCACCAGTTCGACGAGCCAGTCGTTCGGCCAGAAAACCACCTTGCACCGCGACTGGTTTGCGCTGTTCGATTTCATTGTCACGGCGGATGACCCGGAAGTGGGCGCAGCGAAACCGGCACCGGATATCTTCCTGACGGCGGCGCGGCGGTTGGGGGTTGCCCCCGGGGATTGCCTGGTGTTCGAGGATTCGCCTTTTGGTGTCACAGCGGCGAAAGCGGCGGGGATGGCGGCGATTGCGATTCCGGATGCGGCGATGGCTGACGAAAAATACGCACACGCGGATGGCATTCTTCGTACGTTAAAAGCGTTCGAGCCCGGTGCTTGTGGTTTGCCGGCACTGGAATGGGGCTGACAACAGAAAATGTGGGAGCGAGCAAGCCGCTCCCACATTGGTTTTTCGTTTAACTCATCAGGCGCCAAAACCACCGTCGATGGTCAGGCTTGCCCCGGTGATGTAGCCAGCCTCCGGTCCAACAAGATAGGCGACGAAGCTGGCGATTTCCTCGGCTTTGCCGTAACGGCCCACCGCCATCAACGGGATCAAGCTGTCAGCGAAGTCGCCGTGGGCAGGGTTCATGTCGGTGTCGACCGGGCCCGGTTGCACGTTGTTGATGGTAATGCCTTGCGGGCCGAGGTCACGGGCCAGGCCTTTGGTCAGGCCGACCAGCGCCGACTTGCTCATGGCGTACGGGCCGCCACCGGCGAAGGGCATGCGATCGGCGTTGGTGCTGCCGATGTTGATGATGCGGCCGCCTTCGGTCATGTGCTGTGCGGCGGCTTGAGTGGCGATGAACACGCTGCGCACGTTGATCGCCAAGGTCTGGTCGAAGTCTTCGAGTTTGAAATCGGCCAGCGGTGCGACGGCCAGAACCCCCGCGTTGTTGACCAGGATATCCAGTCGTCCGAAAGCTTCCACCGTCGCATTCACCGCGCTGCGGATGGCCTCGGCGTCGGCGCTGTCAGCCTTGATTGCCAGGGCTTTGCCGCCTTGGGCGGTGATGCTGTTTTGCAGTTCCTCGGCCTTGGTCGTGGAGCTGACGTAGGTGAAGGCAACGATCGCGCCTTCAGCGGCCAGGCGTTTGACGATGGCGGCGCCGATACCGCGGGAACCACCTTGAATCAATGCCACTTTGCCGCTGAGGTTCTGAGTAGTCATGTCGATCTCCAAAGTCCCGAGGCGAGATGTCCCGGTTGATGGAGCCTAGTATCGATTGAGGATTACAGGCTGTGTAGACGGTAATTGCTATAGTCTGTGTAAACCATAAGTTTATAGTGGTGTGTCATGGAAACCTTCAGCAGTATTGAATGCTTTGTGCGCAGCGCCGAAGTCGGCAGTTTCGCCGAAGCCGCGCGACGCTTGAGCCTGACACCGGCGGCGGTGGGCAAGAGCGTGGCCAAACTTGAAGCGAATCTGGGGGTGCGGTTGTTTCAGCGCAGCACCCGCAACCTCACCTTGACTGAGGCTGGCCAGTTGTTTTTGAGTCAGGTCAGCGCCAGCCTGACGACTATTCAGAACGCCGTGGCCAATTTGGCCAGCGCCGAAGGTCTCCCGGCGGGCACCTTGAAAGTCAGCATGGGCACGGTGTTCGGGCGGTTGTATGTCGTGCCGATGCTCGGTGAGTTTCTGCAGCGATATCCGGCGATCAACCCGGACTGGCATTTTGATAATCGTCAGGTTGACCTGATCGCCCAAGGGTTCGACGCGGCGATTGGTGGCGGATTTGAATTACCCCAGGGGGTCGTGGCGCGCAAGCTGGCACCGGCGCATCGGGTGTTGCTGGCATCTGCCGATTATCTTGCGCGGCGCGAAACGATCAGGGAGCCCGATGATCTGCAACACCACGATGGCATCCTCATCCGGTCGCCCCAGACCGGTCGAGTGCGTTCCTGGCAGTTGAGCGGACGCAGCCCCCAGCACTGCCGGCCATTGATGCTCAAGGCGCGAATGACCATGAGTGATTCGGATGCGGCTTGCGCGACGGCGGCCCAGGGTTTGGGGGTTGCGCTGGTGAGCATGCCGTTCGCGGTGAATTATCTGGAGGCGGGCACATTGCAGCGTGTGTTGCCGGACTGGTACATCGATGACGGCAACATTTCGATCTATTACGCCGAGCACAAACTGCTGCCGGGCAAGACTCGAGCGTTCGTCGACTTCATCATCGAGCAGTTTGCCGAGCAAGGGTTGGCACAGCGATTTAGTGCTGCTTGAGCAGCACTCGAGACCGAAGTTGAATCGGGGTCAGCCCTTGCTGATGATGTTCCCGGCATGCAACCCACATTCTTTCTGCGTGGCTTCTTCCCACCACCAGCGACCTTCGCGCTCGTGCTGGTTCGGCAGCACAGGGCGGGTGCAAGGCTCGCAACCGATGCTGATGAAGCCGCGTTCGTGCAGGCTGTTGTACGGCAACTCCAGCATGCGGATGTAACCCCAGATTTCTTCGCTGGTCATTTGTGCCAGTGGATTGAATTTGTACAGGGTGCACTCCGGGGTGGAGAACGCGGTGTCAATTTCCATCACCGCGACGGCGCTGCGGGTGCCCGGGCTCTGGTCCCGGCGCTGGCCGGTGGCCCAGGCCTTCACGCCAGACAGCTTACGGCGCAGCGGCTCGATCTTGCGGATACCGCAGCATTCGCCATGACCGTCCTTATAGAAACTGAACAGGCCTTTTTCCTTCACAAACGGTTCGAGTTTGGTGTGGTCCGGCGACACCAGTTCGATGTCGATCTTGTAGTGCTCGCGCACTTGATCAATGAAGCGGTAGGTCTCCGGGTGCAGGCGACCGGTGTCTAGGCTGAACACCTTGACGTTCTTGTTCAGCTTCCAGGCCATGTCCACCAGGACCACATCCTCAGCGCCGCTGAAGGAGATCCACAGCTCATCGCCAAACTCGGCAAAAGCCAGTTTCAGAATGTCCTGGGCGGATTTATTGGCATAGGTCGTGGCGAGTTCCACGACGTCGAACGATGGGCTCATCAGGGCGGCTTCCTACAGGTCGGTGGCGCTGGGCGCTCTATATGGGCCGATGTTAACAAAAAGCTGCGCTGATCGGGGCACCCTCTGCGTTGCGCAGGCAGGCCCGAATCGCTAGAGTTCGGCAGTCTTTTTGCTCGCTCGACTCAATAATCAATACAAATGGGAGTGTCTTGTGGAAATTGCCTGTCTGGATCTTGAAGGTGTACTGGTCCCGGAAATCTGGATCGCCTTCGCCGAAAAAACCGGGATCGAATCCCTCAGGGCCACCACCCGGGATATTCCCGACTATGACGTGCTGATGAAGCAGCGCCTGCGGATCCTTGACGAACACGGCCTGAAGCTCTCGGACATTCAGGAAGTGATCGCCACGCTCAAGCCGCTGGACGGCGCCATCGAGTTCGTCGACTGGCTGCGTGAGCGCTTCCAGGTGGTGATTCTGTCGGACACCTTCTATGAGTTCTCGCAGCCTTTGATGCGCCAACTGGGCTTCCCGACCTTGCTTTGCCATCGTCTGATTACGGATGACACCGGGCGGGTAACGAGCTATCAGTTGCGTCAGAAAGATCCCAAGCGTCAGTCGGTCCTGGCGTTCAAGAGCCTTTACTACCGCGTGATTGCGGCGGGCGATTCCTACAACGACACCACCATGCTCGGTGAAGCGGATGCGGGGATTCTGTTCCATGCGCCGGACAACGTGATTGCCGAGTTCCCGCAGTTCCCGGCGGTGCATACATTTGAAGCGTTGAAGCAGGAGTTCATCAAGGCTTCGAATCGGACCTTGAGTCTTTAATCGGCCGGACTGACGCTTTCGCTGGCAAGCCAGCTCCTACAAGATCGATGCGAGGCACGCGATCCTTGTAGGAGCCGGCTTGCCGGCGATGCTTCAAAGGTTTTGCAGGGTATCGAGCAGCACTTTCACCTTGGTGATCGATTCCTGATATTCGGCCTGCCACTCGGAGTCGGCCACAATCCCGCCACCGCCCCAGCAACATACCTGCCCATCCTTGACCAGCAAACTGCGAATGGCGATGGAGCTGTCCATCTCGCCCCGCACATCGAGATACAACAACGAACCGCAATACAGTCCGCGTCGGGTGGGTTCCAGCTCGTCGATGATTTGCATGGCGCGAATCTTCGGTGCGCCGGTGATTGAGCCGCCGGGGAAGCTGCCGGCGATCAGGTCCAGGGCATCGCGCTCATCCGCCAGTTCGCCGGTCACGCTGCTTACCAGGTGATGCACGTTCGGATAGCTTTCCAGGCTGAACAACTCCGGCACCCGAACCGAACCGGTGCGGCAGGTGCGCCCAAGATCGTTGCGCAGCAAGTCGACGATCATCAGGTTTTCCGCGCGATCCTTGGGGCTGGCCAGGAGTTCGGCGGCGTTCGCCGCGTCTTCGGCGGGTGTGAGGCCTCGGGGGCGCGTGCCTTTGATCGGGCGGGTTTCAACGTGACGCTCGCTGACTTTGACGAAGCGCTCCGGCGACAAACTCAGCACAGCACCGCCGTCGGGCAGGCTCTGAAAACCGGAAAACGGTGTCGGGCACGCCGCCCGCAACGCGCAATAAGCCACCCATGGATCGCCCTGGCAGGGCGCACGGAAACGCTGGGCGAAATTGACTTGATAACAGTCGCCGGCCTGGATGTATTGCTGAATGCGCTCGATCGCCTGGCGATACTCGCCAGCGTTCAGGTCGGCAATCATCGGGGTTTGCAGTTTGAAAGGCCCTACCGGCTCAGACGCCGGTTGACTGAACAGCGCGATCAAGCGTTGGCGCTCGCTGTCGGTCAGGGTCGGGTGAAACACCAGTTGGCTACTTTTCTGCTGGTGATCGCTGATCAGCGCCCAGTCATAGAGGCCGAAACGTGCATCGGGCAATTGCAGGTCGTCCGACGCCTGACTCGGCAGGTTTTCCAGATGTCGGCCGAAGTCGTAACTCAGGTAGCCGATCAAACCACCCGCAAACGGCAGTTCATAAGGTGCCGAAATCGACGCTTCACCCAGCCGTGTCAGGTTAGCGCGCAGGCGTTGCAGGAAATCGCTGCCACTTTCGTCAGACGCTACCGCCAATTGCTCCAGCGGCCAGGCACTGAGCAGGTCATAGCGGCCACGGTTGGCGCTCGGCCGGCCGCTGTCGAGCAGCACGGCGCCGGGGGCATGGCGGATCGCCGCGAAGTATTGGGCGGGGTTGGTGCGATAGGGCAGCGGGTGTACGGAACAGGTCAACATGGGCGGGGAAGATCAGCCATCGAGGCGGGGTGGCGATTGTAGTCCCCTCGGGGAATTGCTCCTAGAGGGGATGTCGGGGATTGGCAGATCAGTAGCGGTGAGTGTGACACCTGTGGCGAGGGAGCAAGCTCCCTCGCCACAAAGTGCCATAAGTCAGCCCTCGACCGGCGGAATATGCCCAAACATTTCCTGCACAAACGCCACGCGCTCTTCAACGGTTTCAATCACGCCGCGAGCCTTGAGCTCTTCCAGCCGCGCTTCGACCGCATGGGTGCGCAACGTCAGTCCGCAATCGTTGGCAATCTGGATATTCAAGCCCGGCCGGGCATTGAGCTCCAGGATCAGTGGGCCTTTTTCCTGGTCCAGCACCATGTCGACACCGATGTAACCCAGCCCGCACAGCTCATAACAACCGGCGGCGAGTTTCATGAAACCGTCCCAGTAGGGCAGTTGCACGCCGTCTACCGCGTTGGTGGTGTCCGGGTGTTTGGTGATGATGTTGTTCAACCAGGTGCCGCGCAGGGTCAAGCCTGTCGCCAGGTCGACGCCGACACCGATGGCGCCCTGGTGCAGGTTGGCCTTGCCGCCGGACTGACGGGTCGGCAAGCGCAGCATGGCCATCACCGGGTAACCCATGAGCACAATGATGCGGATGTCCGGCACGCCTTCGTAGCTGATGCTCTTGAAGATCTGGTCCGGGGTGACGCGATATTCGATCAGCGCCCGGTCGCGGTGCCCGCCGAGGGAGTACAGGCCGGTCAGGATGCTGGAAATCTGATGCTCGATTTCCTCGTGGCTGATGATCTTGCCGGACACCGTGCGATAGCGGCCCTCGAAGCGGTCGGCAATCACCAGAATGCCGTCGCCGCCAGCGCCCTGGGCCGGTTTGATGACGAAGTCGTTGCGCCCGCCGATGATCTTGTCGAGGTTGTCGATTTCCTTCTCGGTGGAAATCACGCCATACAGCTCCGGCACATGAATGCCAGCCGCGATGGCGCGCTCCTTGGTGATGATCTTGTCATCGACAATCGGGTACAGGCTGCGCTTGTTGTACTTGAGCACGTAGTCCGCGTTGCGCCGGTTGATGCCCATGATGCCCCGGGCTTCCAGGGCCTTCCAGGTCTTCCAGAAGCCGAACATCAAGCGTCAGCCTTTTTCAGGAAGGCCTTGAAACGCACCAGTTCGGTCAGGCGGTAGCCGCGATAACGCCCCATCGCCAGCATGAAACCCACCAGGATCAGCAGGATCGCCGGGAAGGTGAAGACGAAGTACACCAGCTCCGGCACGCTCATGATCAAGTGCGCGAGGGACGCTGCGAACAGCGTGCCGATGGCCACTTTCATCGCATGGCTGGCGCCGCGTTCTTCCCAGGTGATCGACAGGCGTTCGATGGTCATGGTCAGAATCACCATCGGGAACAGCGCCACCGACAACCCGCGCTCCAGGCCAAGCTTGTGGCTGAACAGGCTGATGGCCGCAATCAACACCACCACGAAGGTCAGCACCACCGACAGTCTCGGCAGCATCTGCAACTTCAAGTGTTCGAGATAGGAGCGCAGGGACAGGCCCAATGCGGTAATGATCGTGAACAGCACAATGCCGAAGCCCAGCTGGGTCTCGCGGAACGCCAGGGCGATCAGCACCGGAGTAAACGTGCCCAGTGTTTGCAGGCCGATCAGGTTGCGCAGGATCAGGATCACCAGCACGCCAATCGGGATCATCACCATGATCATGAAGGTCTGCTGGGTTTGCAGCGGCAGGCCGTACAGCGAGTATTCAAGGAAGTTGGCGTCGGTGTTTTCATCGGTCAGCTTGGCTAGGCGAATGGCGTTCATTTCGCTGTTGTTCAGGCTGAAGGTCACGCTGGCTTTCTTGCCGCCGTCGACGGTGATCAGGTTTTCGTCGCCGGTCCACCACAGCAGGCGGTCGGTTGGCAGGCCTTGTTCGCCGGTTTCCGGGTTGAAGTACAGCCAGTCGGTGCCGTTGAAACTGCGCAGCCACAGCTCCGGTACTTGCGGCTGGTCCGCTACCAGGCGAATGGTGTGGACTTTTTCCACCGGCACGTGGGCGATGGACAGCAGCAATTCGACGATTTTCGCCTTGTGCGGCGTGGACGGATCACCGGCCAGCAGCAGTTTCACGTTGTCGTCGCCGAGATTGTTGACACGTTTGATGGCTTCGCCGATGAAGGTCTCGACGTCGGCCGAGTGCTGGCGGATCGGCGCGAGCAGGGCTTCGGCGGCGATTTTTTCCGGGCCTTCGATGACCATGCTGTCACGGAACGTCGGGCCTTTTACTTTGAGTTTCTCGCCGGAATAGCGCTTGGTCAGCACCAAACGGTAATACAGGGTCTGGTTGCCCTTGGCCCGGCGCGCCGACCAGGTGACCTTGCGGTTGCCGTCGACCCGGTTCACCGCCACGCCGTAATTGTTGGAAATGAAGCTTTCATTAAGGCTGACGAAGTCGCGGCTCAGGGGCGGCACGAACATCTGGATCTTGACCGGGTCCTTGGCACTGGCGACGAACTCGACTTTGGCGTCGATGTTCCACAGGTCGTCGGTGGCGTCTTCGGTCACCGGAATGCCCAGCACGAAGATCTGATAGGCCGTAACTGAAATGCCCAGCACCACCAGGATGGCGATCAGCAGTTTCAGATGAAGGGTAAGAGAGCGCATTGGAATTACTCTGCGGTATGAGCGTCGGTGGTGCAGGCGGGTTTGCCGGCAGCATATTTAAGGCTGGGGTCGACCAGCGCATCGAATCGTTTGAGGGCTTCGGAGCCGATCAAGAGCGGGTATTGGAAAGCACTTCGGTCAGTAAGGTTCACTTCTATACTGCGCAAAGCCGAGCCCATGCAGATATCCAGCTCAATGACAGGGCGGGCCGTGTACTTCTTGCCTTCTTCCGGGTCGTAGTCGCCGGCCCGGCGCTTGATCTTGCTGACACGGGCCAGTGGCCGTTCAATCGGGTGCGAATGGGCGGCGTCGATGGCCAGGTAAAACCGTACCCATGACTCGCCATTGCGTTTGAAACGTTTGATGTCTCGTGCACTTAAAGAAGCGGTTTTGGCGCCGGTGTCGAGTTTGGCGGCCACTTCCAGGTCGATGCCATTAAGGGAAGCGTATTCGTTGAGGCCATACACGGTCTTTTCCCCTGCCAGCGCAAAGCCGGGCAGGCAAAGGAAATAAAGGAATGTGGGGAAGGGCTTGAGTCTCATAAATCCTGGTGCGCAGCGGTCCGTACTTCGATTCAGGGCCCTGGCATCGCTGCGCAAGCTCCTTCGTATGCCTGTCAGGGTTTTATGACAGGCCGTGCAGATGTGACAAACAAATCGGGCGGCATTCTAGCACGGTGGTTTTATGGTGCCAGCGCTGGCCGACAGCTAAAAATCGTCAGGCTGCTTCATTATGAAGCAACCGGTTATCAGAAGATTGTCGACAATATCGATTTAACCTTTGACTCGGCGCCCTGTATTCGCTAATTTTTGCGGCACTGGCTTACAAGGTGTCGACAATCATGCTGGATCAACTCGATCCCCCGGTGTTCACGCAAGACGATACGGAGACGCTTTCCGAGAACGTCTTCCGCCGCATTCAAGCGGCCATCGTCAAAGGCGATATCGCCCCGGGCAGCAAAATCTCCGAACCGGAACTGGCGCGCACCTACGGCATCAGCCGTGGACCGCTGCGCGAAGCCATTCACCGTCTGGAAGGCCAGCGCCTGCTGGTACGTGTTCCGCATGTCGGGGCGCGAGTGGTGTCGCTTAACCATGCCGAACTGGTCGAACTCTACGAAATCCGCGAGTCCCTTGAAGGCATGGCCTGCCGTCTGGCTGCCGAGCGTATGAGCGTAGAAGAAATCGACGAATTGCGTCGGGTGCTGGAAACCCACGAGCGCGATGCGGCGTTTCAGGCCGGTGTCGGCTACTACCAGCAGGAAGGCGATTTCGACTTCCACTACCGAATCATCCAGGGCAGCGGCAACCGCACGCTGACCCAAATGCTCTGCGGCGAGCTGTATCAACTGGTGCGCATGTACCGCATCCAGTTCTCCACCACGCCCAATCGCCCACACCAGGCGTTTGCCGAGCACCACCGAATTCTCGATGCCATCGCCGACCGTGACGGTGAACTGGCCGAGTTGTTGATGCGCCGTCACATCGGCGCCTCCAAACGCAACATCGCCCGTCATTACCAGGACGGCGCTAACCCGACAGCCAAACGAGGTGAGTCATGAGTTTGAACAAGAGCACTCCAGGCCAGCGTTTCCGCGATGCGGTCGCCAGCGAGCATCCATTGCAAGTGGTCGGCGCGATCAACGCCAACCACGCGCTGTTGGCCAAGCGCGCCGGTTTCAAGGCGATCTACCTGTCGGGTGGCGGGGTGGCTGCTGGCTCCCTCGGCCTGCCGGACCTGGGCATCACCGGTCTGGATGACGTGCTGACCGACGTGCGTCGCATCACCGACGTCTGCGATCTGCCATTGTTGGTGGACGTGGACACCGGTTTCGGTTCGTCGGCCTTCAACGTGGCTCGCACCGTGAAGTCGATGATCAAGTTCGGCGCAGCGGCGATTCACATCGAAGACCAGGTCGGCGCCAAGCGCTGCGGCCACCGTCCTAATAAAGAGATCGTGACCCAGCAGGAAATGGTCGACCGTATCAAGGCCGCCGTCGATGCCCGTACCGATGACAGCTTCGTGATCATGGCCCGTACCGACGCCCTGGCGGTGGAAGGTCTGGAGTCTGCCCTGGATCGTGCCGCTGCCTGCATCGAAGCCGGCGCCGACATGATTTTCCCGGAAGCCATCACCGAGCTGGACATGTACAAGCTGTTCGCCAGCCGCGTGAAAGCGCCGATCCTGGCTAACATCACCGAATTCGGCGCGACGCCGCTGTACACCACCGAGCAACTGGCCGGGGCCGATGTATCGCTGGTGCTGTACCCGCTGTCGGCTTTCCGCGCCATGAACAAAGCCGCAGAAAACGTCTACAACGCGCTGCGCCGCGATGGCACCCAGGCGAATGTCATCGACACCATGCAGACCCGCATGGAGCTCTACGATCGCATCGACTACCACACCTTCGAGCAGAAGCTCGATGCGTTGTTCGCCGCGAAGAAGTAATGATCTAAAGATCGCAGCCTTCGGCAGCTCCTGCACCGACCTCTTTCTCCTGTAGGAGCTGTCGAGTGAAACGAGGCTGCGATCTCTTCGGCAATACGCGATAGACCTGATGAATCAAATTTTGCCGATTCCCTAATAAATTCAAGATTGGAGACAGCAATGGCCGAAGCAAAAGTACTCAGTGGCGCCGGGCTCCGTGGCCAGGTTGCCGGGCAAACCGCACTGTCCACCGTGGGCCAGTCGGGTGCCGGTCTGACCTATCGTGGTTATGACGTTCGTGAACTGGCGGCTGACGCGCAGTTTGAAGAAGTCGCTTACCTGCTGCTGTACGGCGAACTGCCGAGCAAAGCGCAACTGGCCGCCTACGTTGCCAAGCTGAGCAAGCTCCGTGACCTGCCGCAAGCGTTGAAAGAAGTGCTGGAACGCATCCCCGCCGACGCCCACCCGATGGACGTGATGCGCACCGGCTGCTCGTTCCTGGGCAACCTGGAGCCGGAGAACAACTTCTCCGAGCAGCACGACAAGACTGACCGCCTGCTGGCTGCATTCCCGGCGATCATGACCTACTGGTATCGCTTCAGCCATGAAGGCAAGCGCATCGAATGCGTGAGCGACGAGCAGTCCATCGGCGGTCACTTCCTGCACCTGCTGCACGGCAAGAAGCCGAGCGAGTTGCACGTCAAGGTGATGAACGTTTCGCTGATCCTGTACGCAGAGCACGAGTTCAACGCATCGACCTTCACCGCTCGTGTTTGCGCATCGACCCTGTCCGACCTGTATTCCTGCATCACTGCGGCCATCGGTTCGCTGCGCGGTCCGCTGCATGGCGGCGCCAACGAAGCGGCGATGGAAATGATCGAGCGCTTCAGCTCGCCGGAAGCGGCGATCGAAGGCACCCTCGGCATGCTCGAGCGCAAGGACAAGATCATGGGCTTCGGTCATGCGATCTATAAGGACAACGATCCGCGCAATGAAGTGATCAAGGGCTGGTCGAAAAAACTCGCTGACGAAGTGGGCGACAAAGTGTTGTTCCCGGTCTCCGAAGCCATCGACAAGACCATGTGGGAGCAAAAGAAACTGTTCCCGAACGCCGACTTCTACCATGCCTCGGCGTACCACTTCATGGGCATTCCGACCAAGTTGTTCACACCGATTTTCGTCTGCTCGCGCCTGACCGGCTGGGCGGCGCACGTGTACGAACAGCGTGCCAACAACCGCATCATCCGTCCAAGCGCCGAATACACCGGCGTCGAACAGCGCAAGTTCGTGCCAATCGAACAACGCTGAATGGTGGGAATGCCTGCACAGGTCACTGAATGAACCGGTGACCCTGTAGGAGCTGGCTTGCCAGCGATTGCGATTTGTCATTCAACATTTTCGTTGCCTGACCCGACGCGATCGCCAGCAAGCCGGCTCCTACAGAGGTCGGTTTCAATTCGAACCCTGTGCCAGGCCCCACCCTTTGTATCTACCGTGACCGAGTCCTGACCGATGAACACAGAATTCCGCAAATCGCTGCCCGGCAGCAAACTGGATTACTTCGACGTCCGTGCGGCAGTCGAGGCGATTCAGCCCGGCGCCTATGACACCCTGCCTTACACCTCTCGCGTGCTGGCGGAAAACCTTGTGCGTCGCTGCGACCCGGCCACGCTCACCGAATCCCTGAAGCAATTCATCGAACGCAAGCGCGACCTCGACTTCCCGTGGTTCCCGGCCCGCGTGGTGTGCCACGACATTCTCGGCCAGACCGCACTGGTCGACCTGGCCGGTCTGCGTGACGCCATCGCCCTGCAGGGCGGTGATCCGGCGCAAGTGAACCCGGTCGTGCCGACCCAACTGATCGTCGACCACTCCCTGGCCGTCGAGCGCGGTGGCTTCGATCCGGAAGCGTTCGAAAAGAACCGCGCCATCGAAGACCGTCGTAACGAAGACCGTTTCCACTTCATCAACTGGACCAAGAAAGCGTTCAAGAACGTCGACGTGATCCCGCCAGGCAACGGCATCATGCACCAGATCAACCTGGAGAAAATGTCTCCGGTGATCCAGGTACGTGACGGCGTCGCGTTCCCTGACACCTGCGTCGGTACCGACAGCCACACCCCGCACGTCGATGCGCTGGGCGTGATCGCCATCGGTGTCGGTGGCCTGGAAGCCGAAAGCGTCATGCTCGGCCGTGCCTCGTGGATGCGTTTGCCAGAAAGCGTCGGCGTCGAGCTGACCGGCAAACTGCAACCGGGCATCACCGCCACCGACATGGTGCTGGCGCTGACCGAGTTCCTGCGCAAGCAAAAAGTGGTTGGCGCATGGCTGGAGTTCTTCGGTGAAGGCGCCTCCGCGCTGACCCTCGGCGACCGTGCGACCATCTCCAACATGGCCCCGGAATACGGCGCCACCGCGGCGATGTTCTACATCGACCAGCAGACCATCGACTACCTCAAACTCACCGGCCGTGAAGACGAGCAGGTGCAGCTGGTCGAGAACTACGCCAAGCAGACCGGTCTGTGGGCTGACAGCCTCAAGGGTGCGCAATATGAGCGCGGCCTGACATTCGATCTGTCTTCTGTTGTGCGCAACATGGCCGGCCCGAGCAATCCGCACGCTCGCGTAGCGGTTTCTGATCTGGCCGCCAAAGGTATCTCCGGTCAGTGGGACGAGGTTCCGGGTCAAATGCCGGACGGCGCGGTGATCATTGCCGCCATCACCAGCTGCACCAACACCAGTAACCCGCGCAACGTGATTGCCGCTGGCCTGCTGGCGCGCAATGCCAACAGGCTTGGCCTGACCCGCAAACCATGGGTCAAGTCGTCCCTCGCACCGGGCTCGAAAACCGTCGCGCTGTACCTTGACGAAGCTGGCCTGACCAGTGAGCTGGACCAGCTCGGTTTCGGCATCGTGGCCTTCGCTTGCACCACGTGCAACGGCATGTCGGGCGCACTCGATCCAGTGATCCAGCAAGAGATCATCGACCGCGACCTGTACGCCACTGCCGTGTTGTCCGGCAACCGTAACTTCGACGGCCGGATTCACCCGTACGCCAAGCAAGCGTTCCTGGCTTCGCCGCCATTGGTTGTTGCTTACGCCATCGCCGGCACCATCCGTTTCGACATCGAAAAAGACGTGCTGGGCGTGGTCGACGGCAAGGAAATCCGTCTGAAAGACATCTGGCCGAGCGACGAAGAAATCGACTCGGTGGTGAAAGCCTCGGTGAAACCTGAGCAGTTCCGTCAGGTGTACATCCCGATGTTCGCCATCCACGAAGACACCGGCCCGAAAGTCGCGCCGCTGTACGACTGGCGCGAAATGAGCACCTACATCCGCCGTCCGCCGTACTGGGAAGGTGCGCTGGCCGGCGCTCGTCCGCTCAAGGGCATGCGCCCGCTGGCGGTACTGCCGGACAACATCACCACCGATCACCTGTCGCCGTCCAACGCCATCATGCTCGACAGCGCTGCTGGCGAATACCTGGCGAAAATGGGCCTGCCGGAAGAGGACTTCAATTCTTACGCGACTCACCGTGGTGACCACCTGACCGCACAGCGCGCGACGTTCGCCAACCCGAAACTGTTCAACGAAATGGTTCTGGAAGACGGCAAGGTCAAGCAGGGTTCGCTGGCCCGCGTCGAGCCGGAAGGCAAAGTGATGCGCATGTGGGAAGCGATTGAAACCTACATGGATCGCAAGCAGCCGCTGATCATCATCGCCGGCGCCGACTACGGTCAGGGTTCGTCCCGCGACTGGGCCGCCAAAGGCGTGCGTCTGGCCGGTGTGGAAGCGATTGCCGCCGAAGGTTTCGAGCGCATTCACCGCACCAACCTGGTGGGCATGGGCGTGTTGCCGCTGGAGTTCAAGCCGGGCACCAACCGTCACACCCTCGCTATCGATGGCAGCGAAACCTACGACGTGATCGGCGACCGCACTCCACGTGCCGACCTGACGCTGGTGATCCATCGCAAGAACGGCGAACGCGTCGATGTGCCGGTGACCTGCCGCCTCGACACCGCTGAAGAAGTGTCGATCTACGAAGCCGGTGGCGTGCTGCAACGCTTCGCCCAGGACTTCCTCGAAGAATCGGCGGTTGCCGTCTAAAACGCTGCACAGACATGGGACTTTAAGTCCCATGTCTGTTTCTAGATTAGGAGTAACGAGCACCATGGCTCACGCACCGCAGATCAAAATTCCCGCCACCTACATGCGCGGCGGCACCAGCAAAGGCGTGTTCTTCAGCCTTAAAGACTTGCCCGAAGCAGCACAGGTCCCAGGCCCGGCCCGCGACGCTTTGCTGCTGCGCGTGATCGGCAGCCCCGATCCGTACGACAAGCAAATCGACGGCATGGGCGGCGCGACTTCCAGCACCAGCAAAACCGTGATCCTGTCGAAAAGCACCCAGGCCGATCACGACGTCGACTACCTGTTCGGTCAGGTCTCCATCGACAAGCCTTTCGTGGACTGGAGCGGTAACTGCGGCAACCTGACCGCGGCAGTCGGTTCGTTCGCCGTCAGCAACGGCCTGGTCGATGCCAGCCGCATCCCGCACAACGGCGTGGCCGTGGTTCGCGTGTGGCAGGCCAATATCAGCAAGACCATCATCGCCCACGTGCCGATCACCAACGGTGAAGTGCAGGAAACCGGCGATTTCGAACTCGACGGCGTGACCTTTCCGGCTGCAGAAGTACAGGTTGAATTCCTCGATCCGGCAGCGGACGAAGAGGGCGGTGGCGGTTCGATGTTCCCGACCGGCAACCTCGTGGATGACCTCGAAGTACCCGGCGTCGGCACCTTCAAGGCGACCCTGATCAACGCTGGCATTCCGACGATTTTCGTCAATGCCGAAGACATCGGCTACAACGGCACCGAGCTGCAAGGCGCCATTAACGGCGACCCGAAAGCCTTGCTGATGTTCGAAACCATTCGTGCTTACGGCGCATTGCGTATGGGCCTGATCTCGAACGTCGACGAAGCGGCCAAGCGGCAGCACACGCCGAAAGTGGCCTTCGTGGCCAAACCGGCGGACTACGTTTCGTCCAGCGGCAAAGCCATTGCGGCGGGCGATGTCGACCTGTTGGTGCGTGCATTGTCGATGGGCAAGTTGCACCACGCGATGATGGGCACGGCAGCGGTAGCCATCGGCACGGCGGCAGCGATCACCGGCACCTTGGTTAACCTCGCGGCGGGTGGCACCGAACGCAACGCGGTGCGCTTCGGCCATCCGTCCGGCACCCTGCGCGTCGGCGCCGAGGCCAGTCTGGTGAACGGCGAATGGACCGTGAACAAAGCCATCATGAGCCGCAGTGCGCGGGTGTTGATGGAAGGTTATGTGCGTGTGCCTGGCGACTCCTTCTGATTCACTCTCTGTAGGAGCCGGCTTGCCGGCGATGGCGTCCTTGAAATCGCCATCGCCAGCAAGCCGGCTCCTACAAAGGATCGCATTTCAAAACAAGAAAGCAGCGATACACCAAGATTCCTGAGCCGAGGTCCCATCAACGACCCTCTTCAAAGAGTGAATCGAACATGAGCGCCAACGTCGACCTCAACAACCGCCCCGACTATGACCAGGTCCTGCAGGACATTGCAGACTATGTTCTCAACTACAAGATCGAGTCCGTGCAAGCGCTGGACACCGCGCGCAACTGCCTGATCGATACCCTGGGTTGCGGCCTGCTGGCCCTGCGTTTTCCCGAGTGCACCAAGCATCTCGGACCTGTGGTCGAAGGCACTGTTGTACCGTTCGGGGCGCGGGTTCCGGGCACGTCTTATCGGCTGGATCCGGTCAAGGCTGCGTGGGACATCGGCTGCATCGTGCGCTGGCTGGATTACAACGACACCTGGCTTGCGGCCGAGTGGGGGCATCCGTCGGATAACCTCGGCGGCATTCTTGCGGTGGCTGACCATCTGTCGCAAAAACGGCTGGCCAATGGCGAGGCGCCGTTGACCATGCGCACGGTCCTTGAAGCGATGATCATGGCCCATGAGATTCAGGGTGTGATCGCGCTGGAAAACTCGTTCAACCGTGTCGGCCTCGATCACGTCATCCTGGTGAAGGTCGCCTCAACCGCGGTCACCGCCAAACTGATGGGGGCCAATCGCGAGCAGTTGTTGTCGGCGTTGTCCCACGCTTTTGCTGATGGTCAGGCATTGCGCACCTATCGGCATGCGCCGAATGCCGGGTCGCGAAAGTCCTGGGCGGCAGGTGATGCGTCCAGTCGGGGCGTGCGTCTGGCAGACATGGCGATGCGAGGCGAGATGGGTATACCCGGCGTATTGAGTGCCAAGCAGTGGGGTTTTTACGACGTGCTGTTCAGCCACACCAATAGCGA
Organism: Pseudomonas sp. C32; assembly: GCF_030417915.1. Taxonomy (NCBI): domain Bacteria; kingdom Pseudomonadati; phylum Pseudomonadota; class Gammaproteobacteria; order Pseudomonadales; family Pseudomonadaceae; genus Pseudomonas; species Pseudomonas sp. C32. Next base: position 155,312 of record NZ_JAUHUK010000007.1, read on the forward strand.
TCTGGCGCTCAAGCCTGACGACAAGCGCGGGTTCAGTTTCTCGCGGCCGTACGGCAGTTATGTGATGGAAAATGTGCTGTTCAAGATCAGCTTCCCGGCGGAGTTTCACGCGCAAACCGCTTGTGAAGCGGCAGTGACCCTGCATCCGCAAGTGCGCAATCGGCTGCACGAAATCGACCGGATCGTCATCACCACTCATGAGTCGGCGATTCGCATCATTTCCAAGGTCGGTCCGCTGGCCAATGCCGCCGACCGCGATCACTGCATCCAGTACATGACCGCTGTGCCGCTGGCCTTTGGCAACCTGGTGGCGGAGTACTACGAAGACGATTTCCACAAGGCGCATCCGATCATCGATGTGCTGCGCGAGAAAATGCTTATCGTCGAAGAACCGCGTTACACCCGCGAGTATCTGGAGCCCGACAAGCGCTCGATTGCCAATGCGGTGCAGGTGTTTTTCAAGGACGGTTCGAGTACCGAAAATGTGGTGGTGGAGTACCCGATCGGGCATCGTCGACGTCGGGCTGAAGGGATCCCGTTGCTGGAGGACAAGTTCAAGGCGAACTTGCTGACACGATTCGCGGGGCAGCGCAGCGATGAGATTTTCGCGCTGTGCAAGGATCAGCAGGCACTTGAGGCGACACCGGTGAACCGGTTTGTGGATTTGTTTGTTATTTAGATAGACCGCGTCATCGTTCATCGCGGGCTTGCCCGCGATGGCAATAGATCAGGCGCTACAGAGTTACTTGAACCGCCGCTCCACACCTTTTTCCACAAGGATTTTCGCGGAGATTTCTTCCACGGAAAAATGCGTGGAGTTGATGTGCGGGATGTTCTCGCGGCGGAACAGGTTTTCCACCTCGCGCACTTCGAACTCGCACTGGGCGTAGCTCGAATAGCGGCTGTTGGGTTTGCGCTCGTTGCGGATCGCAGTGAGGCGGTCAGGGTCGATGGTCAGGCCGAACAGCTTGTGCTGATGGGCGCGAAGGGCGTTGGGCAGTTGCAGGCGCTCCATGTCTTCTTCGGTCAGCGGGTAGTTGGCGGCGCGGATGCCGAATTGCATGGCCATGTACAGACACGTCGGGGTTTTGCCGCAGCGCGACACGCCGACCAGGATCAGGTCGGCCTTGTCGTAATAGTGCGTGCGGGCGCCATCGTCGTTGTCGAGGGCGAAGTTAACGGCCTCGATACGCTCCATGTAATTGGTATTGGCGCCAATGGAGTGGGACTTGCCGACGGTGTAGGAAGAATGCTCGGTCAGTTCCTGTTCAAGTGGTGCCAGGAATGTCGAGAAAATGTCGATCATGAAACCATTCGAGGTTGCGAGAATCTCACGAATGTCCTGATTGACGATGGTGTCGAAGATAATCGGACGGAAGCCGTCGGTTTCGGCGGCTTTGTTGATTTGTTGTACCATGGCCCGCGCTTTGTCCACGTTGTCGATGTACGGCCGCGTGACTTTGCTGAAGGTAATGTTTTCGAACTGCGCCAGGAGACTCTGGCCGAGGGTTTCGGCAGTAATGCCCGTACCATCGGAAATAAAGAAAGCAGATCGTTTCATTTGCACCTTGGGCCTTAAGCTAGTGACGAATCTTGGATATGATAGGCGCGATTTGCCGGCCGCCATTGGCCCGCATTCTCACTTATTTTCCAGGTCCAGGCCATATAGCCGGTAAATGCTCCTTTAGAGCGCCGGCTTCTGAGCTTTTCCAACACAGTTAGTGGAGAGATCACCTTGGTAGAGTACGTAGTTTCCCTCGACAAGCTCGGCAAAGACGACGTTGAGCACGTGGGGGGCAAGAACGCATCCCTGGGCGAGATGATCAGCAACCTGGCAGGTGCCGGTGTATCGGTGCCCGGTGGCTTCGCCACGACCGCTCAGGCGTATCGTGATTTCCTGGAACTGAGCGGTCTGAATCAGCAGATTCACGACGCCCTTGATGCCCTCGACGTCGAAGACGTGAATGCCCTGGCCAAAACCGGCGCCCAGATTCGTCAATGGATCATGGAAGCCGAGTTTCCTGAAAAACTGAATGCTGAAATCCGTACCGCGTTCGCCGCGCTGTCCGCCGGCAACCCTGACGTGGCCGTGGCCGTGCGTTCTTCCGCTACCGCCGAAGACTTGCCGGACGCTTCCTTCGCCGGTCAGCAGGAAACCTTCCTGAACATCCGTGGTGTCGAAAACGTTATTCGCGCCGCCAAAGAGGTGTTCGCTTCGCTGTTCAACGACCGCGCCATTTCCTATCGCGTGCACCAGGGCTTCGACCACAAGCTGGTCGCCCTGTCGGCTGGCGTACAGCGCATGGTCCGCTCCGAAACCGGCACTGCCGGCGTGATGTTCACCCTCGATACCGAGTCGGGCTTCCGTGACGTGGTGTTCATCACCGGCGCCTACGGCCTGGGTGAAACCGTCGTACAAGGCGCGGTGAACCCGGATGAATTCTATGTCCACAAAGGTACGCTGGCTGCCGGTCGTCCTGCGATCCTGCGCCGCAACCTGGGCAGCAAAGCCATCAAGATGATCTACGGCGACGAAGCCAAGGCCGGTCGTTCGGTGAAGACCGTCGACGTGGACAAAGCCGAGCGCGCACGTTTCTGCCTGAGCGACGCCGAAGTCAGCGAACTGGCCAAGCAGGCGATGATCATCGAGAAGCACTACAAGTGCCCGATGGACATCGAGTGGGCCAAGGACGGTGACGACGGCAAGCTGTACATCGTGCAGGCCCGTCCGGAAACCGTGAAAAGCCGCACCCAGGCCAACGTCATGGAACGTTACCTGTTGAAAGAGACCGGCACCGTGCTGGTGGAAGGTCGTGCCATCGGCCAGCGCATCGGCGCCGGCAAGGTTCGCATCATCAAAGACGTGTCCGAGATGGACAAGGTCCAGCCAGGCGACGTACTGGTTTCCGACATGACCGACCCGGACTGGGAACCGGTCATGAAGCGCGCCAGCGCGATTGTCACCAACCGTGGCGGCCGTACCTGCCACGCGGCGATCATCGCCCGTGAGCTGGGCATCCCGGCCGTGGTCGGTTGCGGCAACGCCACCCAGCTGTTGAAAAACGGCCAGGGCGTGACCGTTTCCTGCGCTGAAGGCGACACCGGTTTCATCTTCGAAGGCGAACTGGGTTTCGACATCAAGAAGAACTCCGTGGACGCCATGCCTGATCTGCCGTTCAAGATCATGATGAACGTCGGCAACCCGGACCGCGCCTTCGACTTCGCGCAGCTGCCGAACGCCGGTGTGGGCCTGGCCCGTCTGGAGTTCATCATCAACCGCATGATCGGCGTGCACCCTAAAGCTCTGCTGAACTACGACGGTCTGCCGCTGGACATCAAGGAAAGCGTCGACAAGCGCATCGCCGGTTACGACGATCCAGTCGGTTTCTACGTCGAGAAACTGGTTGAAGGCATCAGCACCCTGGCCGCTGCGTTCTGGCCGAAAAAGGTCATCGTGCGTCTGTCGGACTTCAAGTCCAACGAATACGCCAACCTGATCGGCGGCAAGCTGTACGAGCCGGAAGAAGAAAACCCGATGCTGGGCTTCCGTGGCGCTTCGCGTTACATCAGCGAAGCGTTCCGTGACTGCTTCGAACTCGAATGCCGTGCGCTCAAGCGTGTGCGCAACGAGATGGGCTTGACCAACGTCGAAATCATGGTGCCGTTCGTCCGTACTTTGGGCGAAGCGAGCCAGGTGGTCGACCTGTTGGCCGAAAACGGCCTGGCCCGTGGCGAAAACGGACTGCGCGTCATCATGATGTGCGAACTGCCGTCCAACGCCATTCTGGCTGAAGAATTCCTCGAGTTCTTCGACGGTTTCTCCATCGGCTCCAACGACCTGACCCAACTCACCCTGGGCCTGGACCGTGACTCCGGCATCATCGCGCACCTGTTCGACGAGCGTAACCCGGCGGTCAAGAAGCTGCTGGCGAACGCCATTGCCGCGTGCAACAAGGCCGGCAAGTACATCGGCATTTGCGGTCAGGGCCCTTCGGACCACCCAGACCTGGCCAAGTGGCTGATGGAACAGGGCATCGAAAGCGTTTCGTTGAACCCCGATTCCGTACTGGAAACTTGGTTCTTCCTGGCGGAAGGTCAAGCTACGGCCTGATCTAGTGTGAACGGGCCGCTCTCCCTGTAGGAGCGAGCCTGCTCGCGATGGACGTCACGACACCCCGTTTATCCAGGATAGACGCGTTATCGTTGGCATCCATCGCGAGCAAGTTCGCTCCTGCAGGGGCGGTCTTTTGAGATTGAAGTAGGGCGGGCTCCTCTGGATGCCGCCCTTTTTTGTGCAAGAGATTATGCAAAGCAGCAGCAACCTATTTCCTGTCGCCTTGATCAGCGCCGAACGGCGCGGTGATCTGAGCGAAGACGTATACCGCTTGAAACCCGGTAACAGCCCCGACTACACGGTCGAACTGGCTGTGACCCGCCTTGGCATGGCCGATGAACCGGCCACCCGTGGCGTGCCGGTGATCCTGTTGCACGGCAGTTTTTCCAATCGACGCTTCTGGTTTTCGCCCAAAGGCCTTGGGCTTGGCGCTCATCTGGCCCGCCAGGGATTCGATGTATGGGTCCCGGAAATGCGCGGTCACGGCTTGTCCCAGCGTAACCAGAACTACCGCAAGAACGGCGTCGCCGACTATGCCCGCTACGATCTTCCGGCCATAGGCGCGTTTGTGCGCGAACAGAGCGGGCAGACTCCCCACTGGATCGGCCATTCACTGGGCGGCATTACGCTGGCGGCTGCACTGGGTGGCGAGTACATCGGTGAGCCGGTGGTTGCCTCTGCGGCGTTTTTTGGGACGCAAGTCAGCCGTACTTACTGGCCGTTGAAAATCCCGCCAGTGGAGTGGAGTGGCCGCTTCCTGCTCAAGCGTTTTGCACAATTGTCCGGTTCACGTCTCAAGCGCGGCCCGGAGGACGAGCCCATCGGCCTGGCCCTGGAAAGCATGCGCTGGTTTGGCCTGTTCGGACGCTTTGGCGACGCTGACAAGGACTGGTGGGCGGGATTGGCCGAGGTCAAATTACCCGTACTGGCCGTCAGTGCCGCAGGTGACCATCAGGACCCGGCCTGGGCGTGCCGCAAGTTGTTCGAGCAAATCGGCTCCGAGCACAAGCAATTCATCAACCTGGGACGTGAGCAGGGCTTTACCGACAATTTCGGTCACGTTGAAATGCTCGTCAGCAAGGCTGCTCAGGCGGAAGTCTGGCCCTTGGTCGCTCGCTGGTTGGCGGATCCGCAGGCACCATTGCCGGGCGCTCAACAGGATTTGGCCACGGCAATCTGAGCCTGATGCTCTAACAAGGGCATTTCGCTCTGATCGGCTTGCGGCTAAGATATGACGCATTGAGCTGTTCTGGTCATTTTCGATGACTGATTCACCCGTGATGTTCGTGCTGTTTCTCTCTACAGGAGTTTCTCGATGAACCATTACCTCACGCCTGACCTGTGCGACGCCTACCCGGAGCTGGTGCAGGTGCTGGAACCGATGTTCAGCAATTTCGGTGGCCGTGATTCTTTCGGCGGCGAAATCGTGACCATCAAGTGTTTCGAAGACAACTCGCTGGTCAAGGAGCAAGTCGAACTCAAAGGTAATGGCAAAGTCCTGGTGGTCGATGGCGGCGGTTCGCTGCGTCGCGCGCTGTTGGGCGACATGTTGGCCGAGAAAGCCGCCAAAAACGGTTGGGAAGGGCTGGTGATCTACGGCTGCATCCGTGATGTCGATGTCATCGCGCAAACCGATCTGGGGGTTCAGGCACTGGCCAGTCACCCGATGAAGACCGACAAACGCGGTATCGGTGATCTCAACGTGGCCGTGACCTTTGCCGGCGTGACCTTCCATCCGGGTCAATACATCTACGCGGATAACAACGGCGTGATCATCTCGCCAAGCCCGCTGAAAATGCCTGAATAAAGCGCCGATTGACTAAAGGAATGCGGATGTTCGAGGAAGAAAACGCGCAATGGGGGCTGGTGCATGCCCTCGTGCTGGACGGTAGAGGCGGCGCGCGTTCGATAGCCCGGACGGAACTCGATGACTTGCAGATGCAGCCCCATGAAAGCCTGTGGCTGCATTGGGATCGCAGTCATCCGCAAACCCGGACGTGGTTGCGTCAATCCAGCGGTTTAAGCGAGTTCAACTGCGACCTGTTGCTTGAAGAAAACACCCGTCCGCGACTTTTGCAGCTTTCGGACAGCGAACTGCTGCTCTTTTTACGCGGGGTTAACCTCAATCCTGGCGCCGAGCCTGAAGACATGGTCTCGGTGCGGATCTTCGGTTCGGCCCGGCGCGTCATTTCCCTGCGTCTACGTCCCCTGCGCGCCACTGAAGAGTTGCTGGTACAGCTGGAAGAGGGCAAGGGGCCGAAAACCGCCTCCGAACTCATCCTGTGTATGGCGCAATACCTCACCAACAAGGTGCAGGATCTGGTCAGCGACCTCTCGGAAGTGGTCGATGCAGAAGAAGAAAAGATCGATGCCGACGAGCGGTATACTCCCGAGCACGGAGCGGTTTTACAGATCCGTCGCCGGGCTGCCGCGTTGAAGCGTTTTCTGGCGCCGCAGCGGGATATTTTCGGTCAGCTCACGCGAATCAAACTGCCCTGGTTTGTCGAGGATGACGGCGATTACTGGAACGAATTGAACAACAGCCTGACCCGTTATCTTGAGGAGCTGGAATTGACCCGGGAGCGGGTGGGGCTGGTCCTTGAGGCTGAAGACCGGCGTTTGAGCGTGCGCATGAGCCGCACGATGTACCGCTTCGGGATCATCACCGGGATATTTTTGCCGATGAGTTTTTTGACGGGGCTGCTGGGGATCAACGTCGGGGGTATTCCGTTTTCCGAAAGCCCCTATGGCTTCCTTGTCGCGTGCACGCTGATGCTCTCGGTAGCACTCGGGCAGTGGTGGTTGTTCCGACGTTTGCGCTGGGTTTGAAAATGAAGCATGTGACCCGAGCAAATTTGGCCGCGTCTTTCACAGACATCACGAGAGGTGCGTATGCACGATCCGTTTGAACAGTCTTTGCGCGACATGCTCAAGGCATCACCGTCCACCCGGGACGACGATGCGTGCCTTGGCCGTGTGCTGAAAACCGCCAACCGTCAGGTCGGCGCCGGTGATTTGTTCAGCCTCCTGGGCCGCTGGTTGCCTGCGCTGATGATCGCCCTGAACAACGGATCGGCCCACGTTTCACCGGTTTCCCGTCATCGTAAACCTACCGCTCGCACTGCTGATAAGGCTGATTGAACATGGAACTTGATCTCTGGACTCAGAGCCTCGTCACTGCAATGACTGCGTTGTGGACCAAGGTTGCGAACTTCATTCCGAACCTGTTCGGCGCACTGGTTGTGCTGCTGTTGGGTTTTGTCGTCGCTAAATTGCTGGACACCTTGCTGTCCAAGTTGCTCGCCAAACTGGGCCTTGATCGCCTGATGGGCGGCACCGGTCTGACTAAATTGCTTTCCCGTGCCGGACTTCAAGTACCGATCTCGACCTTGATCGGCAAGATCGTTTATTGGTTCGTTCTGCTGATTTTTCTGGTTTCTGCCGCAGAATCTCTTGGACTTGAGCGAGTTTCAGCTACGCTGGATATGTTGGCGTTGTATTTGCCGAAGGTGTTCGGTGCCGCGCTGGTGTTGCTGGTGGGTGTTTTGCTGGCGCAATTGGCCAATGGGCTGGTGCGCGGTGCGGCAGAAGGCGTAGGACTGGACTACGCTTCAGGACTTGGGCGAATTGCCCAGGGCTTGGTGATTATCATCAGTATTTCGGTTGCGATCAGTCAGTTGGAGGTCAAGACTGACCTGCTGAACCATGTGATCGTAATCGTATTGATTACCGTTGGTCTGGCGGTTGCGCTGGCAATGGGGTTGGGAAGCCGGGAAATTGCCGGTCAGATTCTCGCTGGAATCTATGTGCGTGAGCTGTATCAGGTTGGGCAACAAGTGCGAGTGGGCGAGGTCGAAGGGCAGATCGAAGAGATCGGCACGGTTAAAACCACATTGCTGACCGATGAAGGTGAGCTAGTCTCTCTTTCCAATCGGATCCTTCTCGAGCAGCATGTGAGTAGCCGCTAATCCGGCAAACCCTGCTAATGTATGCCGCCGCAAAATTCCAGCTGACGCTGGTTGCGGCGGACATTGACCTGACTGTCGGCCCGACTTGTTTTGAATAAAGCCCAATCGCTATCCATGCGCTACGACCCCCGCGAGCTCTCTGATGAGGAGTTGGTCGCGCGCTCGCATACCGAGCTGTTTCACGTAACGCGCGCCTATGAAGAGCTGATGCGGCGTTACCAGCGAACATTATTTAACGTGTGTGCACGATACCTTGGGAACGATCGCGACGCAGATGATGTCTGTCAGGAGGTCATGTTGAAGGTGCTGTATGGCCTGAAGAACTTCGAAGGCAAATCGAAGTTCAAGACATGGCTATATAGCATCACGTACAACGAATGCATCACACAGTATCGAAAGGAACGGCGAAAGCGTCGCTTGATGGACGCTTTGAGTCTTGACCCCCTCGAGGAAGCGTCCGAAGAAAAGACGCCGAAACCTGAGGAAAAGGGCGGGCTCGATCGCTGGCTGGTGTATGTGAACCCGATTGACCGTGAAATTTTGGTGCTACGATTTGTCGCAGAGCTGGAGTTTCAGGAAATCGCAGACATAATGCACATGGGTTTGAGTGCAACAAAAATGCGGTACAAACGCGCTCTAGATAAATTGCGTGAGAAATTTGCAGGCATTGCTGAAACTTAGTTCGGCGCAAATATCTCTTACGCTTAGGCAAGTTCTGTTAGACTTGTCGCCGAGTTGTCCCCCGGTTTGCGGGACTGCTTCACAATCACCAGATGGGGATTTAACGGATGAAACTGAAAAACACCTTGGGCTTTGCCATTGGTTCTCTTATTGCCGCCACTTCGTTCGGCGCTCTGGCACAGGGCCAAGGCGCAGTTGAAATCGAAGGCTACGCAAAGAAACAGTATTTCGATACCGACCGTAACTTCAAGAACGACGGCGTAAATCCGGGCGGTTCGATCGGTTACTTCCTGACTGACGACGTTGAACTGCGTCTGGCCTACGACGAAGTTCACAACGCCGTTACCAAAGACGGCCAGAACGTAAAGGGCGCGAACACCGCTCTGGACGCTCTGTACCACTTCAATAACCCAGGTGACATGCTGCGTCCATACGTCTCGGCCGGTTTCTCCGACCAGAGCATCGACCAGTTCGGTTCGAACAGCCGTGACCGTTCGACCTTCGCCAACGTTGGTGGCGGTGCCAAGCTGTACTTCACTGACAACTTCTACGCCCGTGCTGGCGTTGAAGCTCAGTACAACATCGACCAGGGCAACACCGAGTGGGCTCCTAGCGTCGGTATCGGTGTGAACTTCGGTGGCGGCTCCAAGCCAGCTCCAGCTCCAGTACCAGCTGAAGTCTGCTCCGACAGCGACAACGATGGCGTTTGCGACAACGTTGACAAGTGCCCAGACACCGCAGCCAACGTAACTGTTGACGCTGATGGCTGCCCGGCAGTTGCTGAAGTTGTTCGTGTTGAGCTGGACGTCAAGTTCGACTTCGACAAAGCTGTTGTTAAGCAAGACAGCTACGGCGACATCAAGAACCTGGCTGACTTCATGAAGCAGTACCCATCCACCAGCACTACTGTTGAAGGTCACACTGACTCCGTCGGTCCTGACGCTTACAACCAGAAACTGTCTGAGCGTCGTGCAAACGCCGTTAAGCAAGTTCTGACCACCGAGTACGGTGTTGAATCGTCCCGCGTTCAGTCTGTTGGCTACGGCGAATCCCGCCCAGTTGCTGACAACGCTACTGACGCTGGCCGTGCTGTAAACCGTCGCGTAGAAGCGCAGGTTGAAGCTGAAGCTAAGTAATTAGCTCGCAGCTCTGAGAAAAGCCCGGCTTAGGCCGGGCTTTTCTTTGCCTGCGATTTAATGCAGTAATCGGCTAATCAGGCACGCTGATCTATAACGCATGTTTCCATCGACAGGACTTCTTCGGGGATGCCTGCTTCTGCGCAGGCCGCCGCCACCGCACCGATCACAAGAATAGCCGGGCTCTTAAGCTCAAAGATGTAGGCGTCTTCTTCCATTGATGTCAGATTGCTCCGGCATTCGCGCTGATGGGGCAGGGAGGCGTTTTCAATCATCGCTACCGGCATGTCCATCGCCATTCCTCCTTTGAGCAGTTGTTCGCGGATTTCGCTCAGTTTTGCCACGCCCATGTAAATCACCAAGGTTGTGCCGCTTTGAGCGAGCGCCTGCCAGTTCAAACAGCTGCCATCCTGAGTGTGGGCGGTGACCAGCGTCACGCCTCGCGCCACGCCTCGCAGGGTCAGCGGGATGTCGCATTGCGTCGCACCGGCCAGCCCTGCGGTGATGCCATTGACCAGTTCGACTTCCACCCCGCGCTCGCGCAGCCACTGCGCTTCCTCTCCACCCCGGCCAAAAATGCACGGGTCGCCGCCCTTGAGCCGAACCACACATTTGCCGTGGCGGGCATAACGCAACATCAGGCGATGAATGAACGCCTGCGGTGTCGAACGACAGCCACCCCGTTTGCCCACGGGAATAATCCGCGCCGTCGCGCAATGCTCCAGCACGGCCTCGTTGACCAAATCATCGATCAGCACGACATCGGCTTCCCTCAATGCCCGTACAGCCTTGAGGGTCAACAATTCCGGATCGCCAGGACCCGCACCCACCAGCCAGACTTTCGCGCTCATAGTGTTTTCCTCACGGGATGACGGCAATCGGTTTTCAAATACACAATCGAAAGAAACTCAGCCATGGAGCACCCAATACAGCAGGGTTAAATTGGCCAACAACGACACCAACGCCAATGTCCGCCAAACCTTTATCGGTTCGCGTTCAAGCAGTGGCCTGGGTCGCACACTCAGGCTGCGGCGCTCTCCTTGCTCCATCAGCAGTAACCACTCTTCTGCCGTTTCAAAGCGATGACCGGGGTCTACGGCCACTGCGCGCTCCAGGCTCTGTGCGACCCATTCCGGCAGGTCCGGACGATAGCGGCCGGCGTTGACGGGCACGCCAAAACGGGGGCGCTGGAACGCTTCGACTTCACCGTAGGGGTAATGCCCGGTGAGCAGGAAGTACAAGGTCACACCGACGGAATACAGATCCTGTTGCGCTGTCGGTGGCTGTGCGCGAAAAGCTTCAGGCGCGATGTAGCTCGGTGTGCCCGGCAAGGTCGCGAGCTGATCTTCGGAGAGCCCGGGACAGTAGGCGAGACCGAAATCCAGCAGGCGCAGTTCGCCGTCATCACCCAGCAGGAGGTTTTCCGGTTTGATATCGCGATGCAGGATTTGCCGGCGATGCAACATCCCGACCGCTCTCAACAGGCGTTCGGCCAAGTCGTGCCATTGAGCCAATGGCAGCGGGCCGGTGCTGTCGTGAAGCTGGGCGAGCGTCGTTCCCGGGTATTCGCGCATCACGTAGTACAAATGTTGACGCTGGCCAGCGGCATGGACCTCGGGGAAATGCCGTCCGGCCACGCGCTTGAGAAACCACTCCTCCGACAGCAAGGCTTGCGCAGCCTGAGGATCGTCGTGCAGGCGACCTGGCAAGGTTTTCAATATCCAAGCCTGTTGGTGAGCGTCGCGCACCCGATAGAGCAGTGATTGTTGGCTTTGGGCGAGGATCCCCTCGACGTGCCAGCCTTCGAATTCCTGCCTTGGTTTTAACGCCGCAGGCAACGGCCATTGCTGCAAGTGGATCAAAGCATCACCGATGTTGGTTTCACCCAAAGCATCGACCCGCACCAAAAGAGCGCTGGCGTTGTCCTGGCTGCCAGCCAAATGGGCGGCGCTGACCAGGGTTTGCGCGGCGCTGGGCAAATCCGGTTGATCGCGCAGGATGGCGGCAATCGCGGTGTCGCCCAGGACCGCCCAGATGCCGTCACTGAGCAGCACGAAGCTCTCATCGACGCGCAGTTCACCGTCGAGGAAATCCAGCACCAAATGCTGATCCAGCCCCAGCGCCCGTTTCAGCACATGTTGCATGCCCGGCTGGTCCCAGACGTGATCCTCGCTGATTCGCTGCAACTGGTCGGCGTGCCAGCGATAGACCCGGCAATCGCCGACGTGGGCCAGGGTAAAACGCCGACCGCGCAGCACCAGAGCGCTAACGGTGGTCAGAAGCGGTTGCCCGCCGCCATTGGCCTGCAACCAGCGGTTCTGAGCCAGTAACAGCCGATCCAGCGCCTGGGCGACGCCCCAGGTCTCTGGCGTGGCGTAGTAGTCCAGCGCCAGGGCCTGCAAGGTCGAGCGAGCCGCGAGACCGCCATCGGCGCATTGGCTGACGCCGTCGGCGATGGCGAACAGGTAGCCTTTGCTGGCCGCCAGCTCAGCGGCCGGCGTGACCAGGCGCAGGGCGTCCTGATTTTCATCGCGCGGGCCGATGGCGCTGGCTTCGGCGAAACTCAGTTGCAGGCTCATGAATGCCTCAGACCCGAGCAGCGGTCACGGCGGCCGAACCCCAAGTGGTTCTCCAGCGTCGCTTCACACCGTGCAGGCCAAACCAGGCGAGGACGCCAAGGCTGGCGAACAACCACAACGCCATCTGATAGCTGCCGGTGCTTTGCTTGATGGCGCCCATGCCTGCCGCCAACGCGAAGCCACCGATGCCGCCGGCCATGCCGATCAAACCCGTCATCACGCCGATCTCGCGGCGAAAACGCTGCGGTACCAACTGAAACACCGCCCCGTTTCCTGCACCCAAACCGAGCATGGTGCAGACGAAAAGGGCGAGCGCTGCGTAGGAGCTAGGCAGGTTGAAACCGACGGCGGCGATGCAGATCGCTGCCACGGTGTACATTACGAGCAGGGTGCGAATGCCACCGAATCGGTCGGCCAGGGCGCCGCCCAAAGGACGCATCAAGCTGCCGCCGAACACGCAGGCAGCGGTGTAGTAACCGGCGGTGACCGGGCTCAAGCCATATTGGTCGTTGAAGTAGCCGGGCAGGGCGCTGGCCAGGCCGATGAAGCCGCCGAAGGTCACGCTGTAGAAAAACATGAACCACCAACTGTCGCGGTCACCCAGCGCCTTGAAGTAGTCAGCCATCGACTTGGCTTTTGGCCGCTCGGGCGCGTTCTTGGCCATCCAGGCGAACACGATCAGGGTCAAAATCAGCGGGATCACGGCGAAACCGAATACGTTGCTCCAACCGAATGCGGCAGCCAGTACCGGCGCAATCAATGCAGCGAGCACGGTGCCCGAATTGCCTGCACCGGCGATGCCCATGGCTTTGCCTTGGTGCTGCGGCGGATACCATTGCGATGCCAGTGGCAGGGCCACGGCGAACGACGCGCCAGCCATGCCGAGGAACAACCCCAGCAGCAGCGCTTGCTCGTAGCTGTGAATGCCTAGTTTCCAGGCACCGAACAGTGCACAGATGACGATCACCTGGCCAATCAGGCCGGCAGTTTTCGGCGACAGGCGATCAGCCAGCATGCCCATGACAAAACGCAGCACGGCCCCGGCCAGGATCGGCGTGGCCACCACCAGCCCGCGTTGTTGGGTGGTCAGGTGCAGGTCGGCGGCGATCTGCACCGCCAAGGGGCCCAGCAGGTACCAAACCATGAAGCTCAGGTCGAAATAGAGGAAGGCCGCGAACAGGGTCGGGGTATGGCCGGATTTCCAGAAGCTTGAATTCATCGCGCACCTCAGCTGATAGGAGTCTCGAACGGGAGCCAAAACAAAAAAACGCCGCCACCTGATTCGCCTTGAGGCAAACGAGGTGAGCGACGTCTTTGTCGTAGATTGGGCAACCGCCGTTGGTTACCTGTGGTGATTACTTAGCCAGATTTGTGCCACATGCGGATTTTTGTGGCGCTGCGATCTTTTTGGGTCAACCCAGCAACTCGCTCATGGCAATAATCTGCTCCGCCACCTGGATCAGCTTCTGCTGACGGCTCATGGCCTGGCGGCGCATCAGGGTGTAGGCCTCTTCCTCGTTGCAGTCTTTCAGCTTCATCAGCAGCCCCTTGGCCAGCTCGATGCGCTTGCGTTCGGCCAGTTGCTGGTCGCGGGCATTCAATTGCGCACGCAGGGCCTGATCGCTTTCAAAGCGCGCCATGGCGACGTCGAGAATCGGCTGCAGGCGTTGTGCGTGAATGCCTTCGACGATGTAGGCACTGACCCCGGACTTGATCGCCTGGCGCATCACGACCGGGTCGTGTTCGTCGGTAAACATCACGATCGGTCGTGGCTGGTCGCGGCTGACCAGCACCACTTGTTCCATGACATCGCGGCTCGGTGACTCGGTATCGATCAAAATCACGTCCGGGCGCACCGTTTCGACGCGCTCGGGCAGGTCGATGGTCAGGCCCGATTCATCGATGACCTCAAACCCGGCTTCGGTGAGGGCCGCTTTCAGGCGTCCAACTTTCTTCGCGGTGTCGTTGATCAGCAGGATTCGCAACATGTTCGCAGTCTCCTGTCAGCGGCTGGCGAGAAGGGGCGAGTGATCGCTCATGGCGTGCAGCTTGAAGCTACGGGCATAGCCGGCCGGGTCTGAACCGTCCCAGACCTTGCCGTCGATCAACTGGCTGCTGCGCATTTCCTTGTCCGGGTACGCGACATCGACCGCGGTGGCAGCGTCCCGGTACAAATCCAGTTGCTGGACCTGACGGGCGACTGCCAGGTAGTCCGGGTCGTCCCGCAACAAACCCCAGCGACGGAACTGGGTCATGAACCACATGCCATCGGACAGGTATGGCACATTGACCAGCCCCTTGCCATGGAAACGCAGCGCGTGCGGGTCTTGCCACTGATTACCCTGTCCGTCGGTGTAGTCGCCGAGCAATCGCGGTTCGATGCAGTCCACCGGCGTGTCGAGATACTGCGGCGCGCTCAACAACTGCGCGGTACTGCGGCGGTTCTCGGTGCTGTCTTCGATAAAGCGGCTGGCTTGCAAAATCGCCATCACCAATGCCCGGGCGGTGTTGGGGTATTGCTCGACAAACGCGCGGGTGCAGCCGAGGACTTTTTCCGGATGATCGGGCCAGAGGGTCTGCGTCGTCGCCAGGGTAAAGCCCAGCCCCTGTTGAACGGCAGCGGCGGACCAAGGTTCGCCGACGCAAAAGCCATCGATGCGCCCGGCCTGCAGGTGCGCGACCATTTGCGGCGGTGGCACCACGACGCTGTCGACGTCCTGTAACGGATGAATCCCCTGACTGGCGAGCCAGTAATACAACCACATGGCATGGGTGCCGGTGGGAAAGGTCTGCGCGAAGGTCAGTTTTGGGCGAGTTTGGTGCACATGCCGTTCCAGTGCCTCAGGACCGGTCACGCCCAGCGCCTGCAAGCCATGGGAAAGGTTGATGCTCTGACCGTTCTGGTTCAGGCCCATCAGCACTGCCATGTCGGTCGCTGCGATACCGCCGATGCCCAGGTGCACGGCGTAGATCAAACCGTACAGGCTGTGGGCGGCATCCAGTTCGCCGCTGACCAGCTTGTCCCGAAGATTGGCCCACGACGACTGGCGCTTGAGGTTCAGGGTCAGGCCGTAGGGTTGAGCAAAGCCCTGAGTGGCGGCGACCACGACCGAGGCGCAATCGCTGAGGGCCATGAAGCCGAGATTGATTTCAGTCTTTTCCGGGGCGTCGCTGCCATTGACCCAGGCCAGAGGGTCGGCTGATGGTTCGTTCATCGATTTCGCACCTTCAAAAAAAGCGTCGTCCCCAGCCTCTACTGATAAGGCCGGGTGACGACGCCATTGTCCTTGCACGCATTCCGCCGTCGGCATGCGTGCTGATGGCTGAACCGGTGCAAGGCATATGCCATCCCCGTCTGATTTCACTGCGCGCCTCGCTTGCGACCCACATGCCCGGCTATAATCGCCTCCTCATTTCGCCGCCAATCGAGTCAACCCGCCCATGTACACCCTGGCCCGTCAGCTGTTGTTCAAACTTTCCCCGGAAACCTCCCACGATCTGTCCCTGGACTTGATCGGCGCAGGCGGGCGTCTGGGGCTCAACGGCTTGCTGTGCAAGGCGCCGGCGAAGGTGCCGGTGAATGTCATGGGCCTGGACTTCCCGAACCCGGTGGGTCTGGCCGCCGGTCTGGACAAGAACGGCGCGGCCATCGACGGTTTTGCTCAGCTGGGTTTCGGCTTTGTCGAAATCGGCACCATCACCCCGCGTCCGCAGCCGGGCAACCCGAAACCACGCCTGTTCCGTCTGCCGGAAGCCGAGGCGATCATCAATCGCATGGGGTTCAACAACCTCGGCGTCGATCACCTGCTGGCTCGCGTGGCTGCGGCCAAGTACAAGGGCGTGCTGGGCATCAACATCGGCAAGAACTTCGATACACCGGTAGAGCGTGCGGTCGATGACTACCTGATTTGCCTGGACAAGGTTTACGCGCATGCCAGCTATGTGACGGTCAACGTCAGTTCGCCGAATACCCCGGGCCTGCGCAGCCTGCAGTTCGGCGATTCGCTCAAGCAGTTGCTGGCCGATCTCGCCGAGCGCCGGGCGGAACTGGCGCTGCGTCATGGCAAGCATGTGCCGCTGGCGATCAAGATCGCACCGGACATGACCGACGAAGAAACCGCGCAGGTTGCACAAGCGCTGATCGAAACCGGTATGGACGCGGTCATTGCCACCAACACCACCCTGAGCCGCGTGGGCGTCGAAGGTATGGAGCACGGTGACGAGGCGGGCGGTCTGTCCGGCGCACCGGTTCGCGACAAGAGCACCCACACGGTGAGCGTGCTGGCATCGGAACTGGGTGGTCGCCTGCCGATTATTGCGGCGGGCGGGATTACCGAAGGCAAACATGCGGCAGAGAAAATTACTGCGGGTGCGAGCCTGGTGCAGATCTACTCAGGCTTCATCTACAAAGGCCCGGCGCTGATTCGCGAGTCTGTCGACGCCATCGCGGCACTCCGCTGACCCCTGGTAGGCGCAGCCTTCGGCAGAATTGGGTTTCTGGCAGGCATAAAAAAGGGCTCCTTTAAAGGAGCCCCTGGGCCGGAGCCCGCCGTCCGGATGGGACGTGCGTGGTTAATTCAGTACAAATCAGATTGTCGTGTCGGAGTGTTGTGCCCTGTAATTAGCCGACGGCGTGAAGTTCGTTGAGTCTGTGGATTCCCGCAGTGCCGGTCATACCGTCCCAGTTGTCGCCGCGTCCTTCTCGCCAGCCGTTAATCCAGGCTTGACGTACCGACGGTAGAGTAAATGGGCAAAGCTCACGGGATTTGCCACCAACGCCATATTGATATCCGCGCAAAAATGCTCTTTCCAACGGATCACGCTTAAGTCTTCTCATAGGGTGTTGCCCTCACTTGTTGACTGTATGTATCGCGTCGACCTCTATCGAGGTCAGGCAGAAAAACTCTGCCGTTGGGGCTCGTTGCCGGCGTGACGAGCCAAGGTGTTGGCGTCATTGCGGCGCCAACCTGAGTTGAGTTCTAACCAATGCGTCACATCGAGGGAATGATCGTTTTGTCATAAGGACGTAACCGTTAATGTGGTATGGCACTAAGTAACACGATGTTTGTGCCATTTTTATTCGTCAAACCCCGGTATGATCGGCCCTGCGTTAGATGATTGAGTTAATCCTTCGGTGAGAATGCCTCCCGTTGTCGGGAAGGATTATTCGACGAAGGGTCGGTTTATGACATTTTGTTGCTTCAACTTTTTTATCTGTCCTTGCATCTAAGCTCATTTAACCCGGGCAGCAAGGGTGGAACGGCACACCTTCGTGCCACGCGGGCGCTCTTCGAGAAAAGCGCCTGATTGAAACCCGGACCGGCAATGCGTTGCCCGGTCACTCAGCTAAAGGTTCTGGAATTCCCATGTCCGATCGTTTCGAACTCTTCCTCACTTGCCCCAAAGGCCTTGAAGGCCTGCTCATCGAGGAAGCCGTCGGGCTTGGCCTTGAGGAGGCGCGTGAGCACACGTCTGCCGTGCGCGGCATGGCGACCATGGAAACCGCTTACCGCCTGTGCCTGTGGTCGCGTCTGGCCAACCGCGTGCTGCTGGTGCTCAAGCGTTTCCAGATGAAGGACGCCGAAGACCTCTATCACGGCGTGCTGGACATCGAGTGGCAAGACCACATGCTCAACGACGGCACCCTGGCCGTCGAATTCAGCGGCCACGGCTCTGGCATCGACAACACCCACTTCGGTGCGTTGAAGGTCAAGGATGCCATCGTCGACAAACTGCGCACCCCGCAGGGCGACCGTCCATCCATCGACAAGCTCAACCCGGACCTGCGCATTCACCTGCGTCTGGACCGTGGCGAAGCCATTCTCTCCCTCGACCTGTCCGGCCATAGCCTGCACCAGCGTGGCTATCGCCTGCAGCAAGGCGCGGCGCCACTGAAGGAAAACCTCGCGGCAGCCATCCTGATCCGTTCCGGCTGGCCTCGCATTGCGGCCGAAGGCGGCGCACTGGCCGACCCGATGTGCGGTGTCGGTACATTCCTGGTGGAAGCGGCGATGATCGCCGCCGATATCGCGCCAAACCTGCGCCGCGAGCAGTGGGGCTTCACCGCCTGGCTCGGTCACGTGCCAGCGCTGTGGAAGAAGTTGCACGAGGAAGCGTCCGAGCGCGCTGCCGCCGGTCTGGCCAAGCCACCGCTGTGGATTCGCGGTTACGAAGCCGACCCGCGCCTGATTCAACCGGGTCGCAACAACGTCGAGCGTGCCGGTCTGAGCGAGTGGATCAAGATCTACCAGGGCGAAGTCGCGACCTTCGAGCCGCGTCCGGACCAGAACCAGAAAGGCCTGGTGATCTGCAACCCTCCATACGGCGAGCGTCTGGGCGATGAGGCGAGCCTGCTCTACCTCTATCAGAACCTCGGCGAACGCCTGCGTCAGGCCTGCCTGAACTGGGAAGCGGCGGTGTTCACCGGTGCGCCGGACCTGGGCAAGCGCATGGGCATCCGCAGCCACAAGCAGTATTCGTTCTGGAACGGCGCGTTGCCGTGCAAGCTGCTGCTGATCAAGGTACTGCCGGATCAATTCGTCACGGGCGAGCGTCGCACGCCGGAACAGCGTCAGGCCGAGCGTGAACAGGCGGCTTACGATGAGGCACCGAGCGAGCCGCAAGAGCGCCAGTACAACAAAAACGGCAACCCGATCAAGCCGGCTCCAGCCCCGGCCCCGGTGATCGAGCAGCCGCGCCTGAGCGAAGGCGGGCAGATGTTTGCCAACCGCCTGCAAAAGAACCTCAAGGCGTTGGGCAAGTGGGTCAAGCGTGAGGGCATTGATTGCTATCGCGTCTACGATGCCGACATGCCGGAATACTCCATGGCCATCGACCTGTATCACGATTGGGTCCACGTCCAGGAATACGTCGCACCGAAATCCATCGATCCGGAAAAAGCCTCGGCGCGCATGTTCGATGCCCTGGCGGCGATTCCGCAGGCGTTGAACATCGACAAGAGCCGCGTGGTGGTCAAGCGCCGCGAGCGTCAGAGCGGCACCAAGCAGTACGAGCGCCAGGCGGCACAGGGCAAGTTCGTCGAGGTCAATGAGGGCGGGATCAAACTGCTGGTGAATCTCACCGACTACCTCGATACCGGTCTGTTCCTCGACCATCGTCCGATGCGCATGCGCATTCAGAAAGAGGCGGCCGGCAAGCGTTTCCTCAATCTGTACTGCTACACCGCCACTGCCAGCGTACATGCAGCCAAGGGCGGCGCGCGCAGCACCACCAGTGTCGACCTGTCGAAAACCTACCTGGACTGGGCACGTCGCAACCTGGCGCTGAACGGTTTCTCTGACAAGAACCGTCTGGAGCAGGGCGATGTGATGGCCTGGCTTGACGCCAGCCGTGACGAGTACGACCTGATCTTCATCGATCCGCCGACGTTCTCCAACTCCAAGCGCATGGAAGGCATCTTCGACGTGCAACGCGATCAGGTGCAGTTGATCGACCTGGCGATGGCACGACTGGCGCCGGGTGGGGTGTTGTACTTCTCCAACAACTTCCGCAAGTTCGAACTGGAGCCGAACCTCAGCGAGCGTTACGCCGTCGAGGAAATCACCGCCCAGACCATCGACCCGGATTTTGCGCGCAACGCCAAGATCCACCGTGCCTGGAAAATCATGGCACGTTGATACGCAGACCCTGTAGGCGCGAGCAGAGCTCGCGCCTACAGCGCTGGTCAAATTAGTGGCTAATAGCTATAACTCAACTCATGGCCAAAGGGCTTTCCCGCACCTGGCGTTGTGAGTTGCGTTTTATGTCGTTGCACGCCGTGCGTCCCAAGATCCTGGGCATTATCAGTGAAGACGTTTCGGCCTGGCTGGTCGCGATGCTGGTTTTGCTGATCGGCGGGATTCTCACGGGGTTGCTGGCGTGGTCGACGCAGAACCTGTTCCACCAACAATTGCGGCAACGTTTCCAACTGCTGGCCAGTGAACGTTACAGCCGTATCGAAGAACGTTTTGAAGATCAGGAACAGCGCCTCGATGGCCTGCGCCGATTTTTTTCCAACTCCGATTCGGTGTCCCGAGCGGAATTCGATGGCTACACCCAACCTTTATTGCATCGCACCCAGAGGTACTTCTACGCCGAGCGGGTCAGCCGTGCCGAGCGGTCCGCGTTCGAGCAGCGTGTAGGGGATGAGGGTTTGAGTCATTTCTCTGTGCGCGAACTCAATGCTGACGGCCAGTTGCAATTGGCGGCCGAGCGGGATGAGTACGTGGCGGTGCTTTACAGCCAGACCCAAAGCACGCTCGCTTCGCCCCTCGGTTACGATTTGCTGTCGGAGTCGATGCGTCGCGCGACGCTTGAACGGGCCGATCAACATGGCGGCATGGCGGTGTCGCAACCGATACATTTGGTGAACGTCGAAGCAGCTTATGCGCGAGGTGTGTTGCTGGTCGCACCGGTCACGCAGCGCAATCGCCGGGATACGGCAGCGACGAAACCTTATGGTTATGTGGTGGCGGTGATCAGCATGCGGCAATTGCTGGCGGACGGGTTGCCAGAGGCGAGCCGTGATTATCTCTCGGTCCGCATTCTCGATTTGTCGATCGACGATCAGCACGAAGTCCTGTTCGAATCGCCCAATCCACCGGCCGTCAGCGAGCTGTCGTCCACCCGTTTGCTGCGCCTTGCCGACCATGAATACCAGGTCGATATCCAGCCCAGCGATGCCTTCGTGCAGGCCAATCATTCGTCGGTGAGCAGTCTGGTGGTGCTGGGCGGTTTGCTCAGCGCGTTACTCAGCGTGTTGCTTTATGTGTTGGTGAGTCAGCGGCAACGGGCAGTGAAACTGGTCGAGCAGCGCACCCAGGAGTTACGAGATCGCGAGCAGGAACTGCGCCGCACCCATGGTCAGTTGCGCAGCGTGCTGAACGCCGCGACTCAGGTGGCGATCATTGCTACCGACCTGCGCGGCGTCATCAGCACCTTCAACGCCGGCGCCGAGCAAATGCTCGGCTATGCCAGCGCCGAGGTGGTGGGCCGCATGACCCTGGAAAGCCTGCACCTGCCTCGGGAGTTGGTGGCCCGTTCGGCAGAACTGAGCGTGCGCTACGGTAAACCGGTGCCGACCTGTCAGGCGATGCTGGTGGAGGGCGAAGACGAAGGCGGACACGAGGCGCGGGAATGGACACTGGTTCGTGGCGATGGCAGCCATTTGACGGTCAACATGCTGGCCACGCCGGTGCTTGACGAACAGGGGCTGTGGGTCGGGCACCTGGCGGTTTGCATCGACATCACTGAGCGCAAACGGGTGCATGAGGCACTGGCCGCTCGGGACTTGCTGTTGAAGAAACTCAGCGCCCATGTGCCCGGTGGTATCTATCAGTTCAAGATGGAGTTCGACGGACGCTTCAGCGTGATTTATGCCAGCGACGGTATTCGCGAGATCTTCGAACTCGCCCCGGACGTTCTGTTGCTCGATGCCGAAGCGATTTTCAGCCGGATACATCCTCAGGACACCACCCGAGTCCGCGCTTCGATCCGGGCCTCGGCCGACACCCTCAGCCCTTGGCGCGAGGAGTATCGCGTGCAACTGCCTTCGCGTGGTCTGCGCTGGGTGCGCGGCGAAGCGACGCCGGAGGAACTGCCCGGTGGCGGCGTGCTCTGGCATGGCTACATCTCGGACATTTCCGACATGAAGCGCGTGGAAGAGGAATTGCGTGCGCTGTCTATCACCGACTCCCTGACCGGTATCCACAATCGCCGCTACTTCCAGGAGCGTCTCATCACTGAAATGGCGCGGGTGGAGCGTGGTGGAGGGGCGTTGTCGGTGATCATGCTCGACATCGACCACTTCAAGCGCATCAACGACCAGCATGGTCATGCCGTCGGTGACCGTGTCTTGCAGGTGGTGTGTGAGCGGATCGGTCATCGGTTACGTCGCACGGACGTGTTCTGTCGTCTGGGCGGTGAAGAGTTCATGGTGCTGTGCCCGGACATCAGCGGCGAGCAAGCCTATATGTTGGCCCAGCAGTTATGGCAAGGGTTGCGCAGTTCACCGATCGACGGCGTCGGAACGGTCACCGCCAGTTTCGGCATTGCCAGTTGGCGGGTCGGGGAGGGCGTGGATGCCTTGCTGCTGCGCGCAGACTCGGGGGTTTACGCGGCGAAGCAGGCAGGAAGGGATCGGGTTGAGGCGGAGATAAACTAAGAATTGCCTGCAATCCCTGTAGGAGCGAGCTTGCTCGCGATAGCTGTTTTACATTCAACAGTGATGTTGACTGTCATACCGCTATCGCGAGCAAGCTTGCTCCTACGGAAGGCAATGCCGTGTTTAGAGCGTCGAAGCCGTCTGTGGCAGTTTCGGCTGGCGATACAGGTCCAGCAGCACCTGATCCAGCACTGACGAAGCGCCGAACGGAGCCTTGTCGTTGAGGATCGCCACCACCGCCCAGGTGTTGCCGTTGACGTCGCGGCTGAAACCGGCGATGGCGCGGACGGTGTTCAGGGTGCCGGTCTTGACGTGGGCTTCACCGCGCATCGCGGTGGTCTTCAGGCGTTTGCGCATGGTGCCGTCGGTCCCGGCAATCGGCATCGAGCTGATGTACTCGGCGGCATACGGGCTGTGCCATGCCGCTTCCAGCATCGAAGCCATTTCCCGGGCGCTGACGCGTTCGGCACGGGACAGGCCAGAGCCGTTCTCCATCACCAGATGCGGCGCGGTGATGCCTTTTTTCGCCAGCCACTGACGCACGACACGCTGGGCTGCCTTGGCGTCATCCCCATCGGCGTCGGTACGGAAACGTTGCCCAAGGCTCAAGAACAGCTGTTGGGCCATGGTGTTGTTACTGTATTTGTTGATGTCGCGGATGATTTCCGCCAGGTCTGGTGAAAAGGCCCGAGCCAGTACCTTGGCATTTTTAGGCGTTGGCGCCAGAACGTCCTTGCCCTGAATGCTGCCCCCCAGCTCCTTCCAGATGGCGCGCACGGCGCCGGCGGTGTAGGTCGCGTGGTCGAGCAGCGACAGGTAAGTCTGCGAGCTGCAACCTTCGGCCAATTGGCCGCCGACCGTCACGGTCACGCTGCCATCGGGCTGAGTCACCGGGTTGTAACGCACGCCACCGGTGCATTGCTTGCCGTTGATGGCCTTGACCTGGTTGTCGATGCGGATGCTGGCAATCGGTGGCTCTACCGATACCAGGACCTTGCCCGAGTCGTTGCGCGCGACAAAGCGCAGGGCCTTGAGGTTGACCAGCAGCGAATCGGGTTTGACCAGGAACGGTTTGTTATCGTCGTTGCCGTCGTCGTTGAACTCGGGCAGTTGCGGTTGCACGAAGAAGTTTTTATCCAGCACCAGGTCTCCGGTGACCTGGGTCACGCCGTTGGCGCGCAGGTCGCGCATCAGCAGCCAGAGTTTTTCCATGTTCAGCTTGGGATCGCCGCCGCCCTTGAGGTAGAGGTTGCCGTTGAGGATGCCGCCGCTGAGCGTGCCATCGGTGTAGAACTCGGTTTTCCACTGGTGATTGGGGCCGAGCATTTCCAGGGCCGCATACGTGGTGACCAGTTTCATGGTGGAGGCCGGGTTGACCGACACATCAGCGTTGTACACCGTCGCATTGCCGGGACCGGTGAGGGGGATCATCACCAGCGACAGGGCGTTGTCCTGCAACTTGCTGGCCTTGAGGGCCTTTTCGACATTGGGCGTGAGGGCGGTGTTGATGGTTGCAGCGGATACCGGGAAGGCCAGGGGCAGAAGAAGACCGGCCAGAAACAAGGAGCGCAAAGATTTGATCATCTGTAATAAAACCCTACAGCCGAGGGAAAATAAGGTGAGGGCATGAAGATAAATTCCCTCAATGGTCATGAAAGTGTCGGCATTATGCCCCAAGGTGTCATGACTTGTGCCGTGCCTTGGTCCTCTTGCCCGCTATTTTTTTACCGACGGTAGACGTCGCGGCCCAGAGAGTCGGGCAATCGCCGGCTTAAAATGCTAAAGTGCGGCCCGTTATTACTTATGAGGATTGTTCCAATGGCGACTAACCGTTCCCAGCGTCTGCGCAAAAAATTGTGCGTCGATGAATTTCAAGAGCTGGGTTTCGAACTGAACCTGGATTTCAAGGAAGATTTGTCCGAAGAAGCCATTGACGCTTTCCTCGAAGCCTTCATCAAAGAAGCCATGGAAGCCAATGGTCTGGGTTATGTTGGCGGCGACGACTTCGGTCTGGTATGCCTGCAGAAGCGTGGCTCGGTCTCCGAAGAGCAGCGCGCTGCTGTTGAAGCCTGGCTGAAAAACCGTTCCGAGCTGACCAAGGCTGAAATCAGCCCGCTGCTGGACGTTTGGTATCCGGAAAAGCCGATCAACGCGGCTAAGTGATACTGAAAAAAACGGCGACCTTCGGGTCGCCGTTTTTTTTCGTGGATCAAAAGATCGCAGCCTTCGGGGCGGTGTAATCCTGTAGGAGCTGTCGAGTGGAACGAGGCTGCGATCTTTCAGGCTTTACGCCAATTCAAAATCAATAATGTAATAACCCCCGCGACAATCCCCCAGAACGCCGAACCGATGGAAAACAGCGTCAGCCCCGATGCCGTGACCATGAAGGTGATCAGCGCCGCTTCACGTTCCTTCGCCTCGCTCATGGCGATGCTCAAGCCGTTGATGATCGACCCGAACAACGCCAGTGCCGCTATCGACAGCACCAGTTCTTTGGGCAGCGCGGCAAACAACGCCGCGAGTGTTGCGCCGAACACCCCGGCGATCCCGTAGAAAACCCCGCACCACACCGCCGCCGTGTAGCGCTTGTTGCGATCCTCATGGGCGTGGGGCCCGGTGCAGATCGCCGCGCTGATGGCCGCCAGGTTGATCCCGTGGGAGCCGAACGGCGCCAGCAGCAACGACGCGATGCCGGTGGTGGTGATCAGCGGCGAGGCTGGCACGGTGTAGCCGTCGGCGCGCAATACAGCAATACCGGGCATGTTTTGCGAGGTCATGGCCACCACGAACAGCGGGATGCCGATGCTGATGGTCGCGGCCAGGGAGAAATGCGGCGTGGTCCAGACGGGCGTGGCCACTTCCAGGTGGAATCCGCTGAAGTCCAGCAGGCCCATGAGACCGGACAGGGCCGTGCCGATCAACAATGCCGCCAGCACGGCATAGCGTGGCGACAGGCGCTTGACCAACAGGTAAGTGAAGAACATACCCAGCACCAATCCCGTGCGATGCTGAGCCGCGACGAAAATTTCGCTGCCGATCTTGAACAGAATCCCGGCCAGCAACGCGGCAGCCAATGAGGCCGGGATCTTTTTCACCAGGCGCTCGAAACTGCCGGTCAGGCCGCAGAGGGTTACCAGCACGGCGCAAGTGATGTAGGCGCCGATGGCTTCGCCATAAGTGACACCGCCTAGGCTGGTAATCAGCAACGCCGCGCCCGGGGTCGACCAGGCGATGGTGATGGGGGTGCGGTAACGCAGGGACAAGCCGATGGAACATACCGCCATACCGATTGAAATCGCCCAGATCCACGAAGAAATCTGCCCGCTCGTCAGTCCGGCAGCTTGCCCGGCCTGGAACATCAGCACCAGGGAACTGGTATAGCCCGTCATCATGGCGATGAATCCGGCGACAATCGCGGAAGGCGAGGTATCGGCGAGTGGGCGCAATTGCGTGTGCGTGGCGTCATTCATGACGGCTATGTTCCTTAATACAGATGAAAATGTCTGCGATCCCCTGCGTAGGCGCAGCCTTCGGCAGCGCCTACAGAAATTGTGCGCAAATCACGGATTTCGGGTTTAAGCCTAAACTCAAAAGGAACTGGACGTTGCGATACAGCCAAGGCGACATTCAGCCGTACAGTCGTGTTGCCACCTTTCATTGTGTACAATCGCGGTGTTTTTTACGCGATACTTGCCAGCGACCCACTGTGCCGTATTACAGCCACCGCCAATTCGCCGCAGTTTTCCCGATTCGAGCGCCCATGAACGAACAGTTGCAACCCCTAAAGAAACAACCGCGAGCAGGCAAAGCAGGTCGCAGCGGTACTCAGGACGATATCGTCTACGCGCATATCTTCGAGGCCATCCTCGAACAGCGCCTGGCGCCCGGCACCAAGTTGAGCGAAGAAGCGCTGGGGGAAATTTTCGGGGTCAGTCGCACCATCATTCGCCGCGCCCTGTCGCGTCTTGCTCATGAAGGCGTGGTGCTGTTGCGTCCGAATCGTGGCGCGGTAGTCGCCAGCCCGAGCGTCGAAGAAGCCCGCCAGGTGTTCATGGCCCGGCGTCTGGTGGAGCGAGCGATCACTGAACTGGCCGTTGAGCACGCTACCGCCGAGCAGATCGCCGAGTTGCGGCAGATGGTCAACGATGAGCGCGACAGCTTCTCCCGTGGCGATCGCGGTGCCGGTATCCGTTTGTCGGGCGAATTCCACCTGAAACTGGCCGAGGCGGCGAAAAACGCGCCGTTGATCAGTTTCCAGCGCAGCCTGGTATCCCAGACGTCGCTGATCATCGCCCAGTACGAAAGCGGCAACCGTTCTCACTGCTCTTACGACGAGCACACCCAGCTGATCGATGCCATCGAGGCACGCAACGCTGAGTTGGCCGTGAATCTGATGATGCATCACATGGATCACATCGACAGCAAACTCAACCTCGACGAAGAAAGTGCGTCGGATGATTTGCACGCGGTGTTCTCGCACTTGTTGCAGACCAAGAAGCCTGGGCGTTCGACTGCCAAGCTCTGAAAGATCACGTCGCGCCCCATCGCTGGCAAGCCAGCTCCTACAAGAGCGGCGTGAATCATTGTAGGAGCCGGCTTGCTGGCGATGACGTTAGGGCAGGCAATAAAAATCCCCCAGGCTGCAAAGCGCCGGGGGATTTTTTATGCCCGGAAAAACCTAGCGCTGATGCACCAGATTCCCCGCCGCATACGTCTGTTGCACCGTCCGGTCATCGCCCAGCGTCATCAGCACAAACAACGTCTCGGCAATGTTGTTGGCCTGTTTCAGGCGATAGCTCAGCAGCGGTGTGGCGTTGTAGTCCAGCACCAGGAAGTCGGCGTCGGTGCCCGGTTGCAGGTTGCCGATCTTGTCTTCCAGGCGCAGTGCGCGAGCACCGCCGAGGGTCGCCAGATACAGCGACTTGAACGGGCTCAGGCGTGCACCTTGCAGTTGCATGACCTTGTAGGCTTCGTTCAGGGTTTGCAGCAGCGAGAAACTGGTGCCGCCGCCGACGTCGGTCCCGATGCCGACATTGAGGTTGTGCTTTTCGGCCATCGGCAGGTTGAACAGACCGCTGCCGAGGAAGAAGTTCGAGGTCGGGCAGAATGAGATGGCCGAACCGGTTTCCGCCAGGCGCGCGCATTCGTCATCGCACAGGTGCACGCCGTGGGCGAACACCGAGCGCTCGCCGAGCAACTGGTAATGGTCGTAGACGTCGAGGTAACCCTTGCGCTCCGGGAACAGCTCCTTGACCCACTCGATTTCCTTGAGGTTTTCGCTGATGTGGGTCTGCATGTACAGATCCGGGTATTCGGTCAGCAATTGGCCCGCGAGAGTCAGTTGTTCCGGGGTGCTGGTCGGTGCGAAGCGCGGCGTGACCGCATAGTGCAAGCGGCCCTTGCCGTGCCAGCGCTCGATCAGCGCCTTGCTTTCGACGTAGCTGGATTCGGCGGTGTCGGTCAGGTAGTCCGGCGCGTTGCGGTCCATCATCACCTTGCCGGCGATCATCCGCAGGTCGAGCTGTTCAGCGGCTTCGAAGAACGATTCCACCGACTGCGGATGCACACTGCCGAACACCAGCGCCGTGGTCGTGCCGTTACGCAGCAGTTCCTTGATGAAAATATCCGCGACCTGGTCGGCATGGGCCTTGTCGGCGAACTGGCGTTCACAAGGGAAGGTGTAGGTGTTGAGCCAGTCCAGCAGTTGCTCGCCATACGCGCCGACCATGCCGGTTTGTGGCAGGTGGATGTGGGTATCGATGAAACCAGGCGTGATCAGTGCGTCCTGGTAATGGGTGATCTCGATATCGGTTGGCAAGGTCGGCAGCAAGTCGCTGGCGTGGCCAATGGCACTGATTTTGCCGTTTTCGACCACCAGCAGGCCGTCGTCGAAATACTCGTAAGAGGCTTCGATACCAACGATGGCCGGGTCGGCGATGCTGTGCAAAATGGCGGCGCGGTAGGCTTTGCGAGTCAGAGGCATGGGGGTTCTCTAGTGTCGTTCTTGTCAGTTCGAGGCAGCTTGCTTCGACGCGTGGCTGCGGCGTGACGCGGGCAGCAGTTTGGCGATCGGTTCGGCGCTGGACGTCTGCTGGCCGAAATTCGCGTTATAGGTGGCGATGATTTCGCCGGCGATGGAGATGGCGATTTCCACAGGCAGTTTGCCTTTGACTTCGCCGATGCCCATCGGGCAGCGCATGCGTTGCACGACGCTGCTGTCGAAACCGCGATCACGCAGACGGTGTTCGAATTTCACCCGTTTGGTCTTCGAGCCGATCAGGCCGAAGTAGGCAAAGTCGTTGCGCTTGAGGATTGCGGCGGTGAGTTCGAGGTCGAGCTGGTGGTTGTGGGTCATGACAATGCAGTAGCTGCCGGGGGGCAGATCGTCGATTTCATCCACCGGTTCTTCGCTGACAATCTTGCGCACGCCGTGGGGGATCTGCTCGGGGAATTCATCTTCCCGCGAATCGATCCAGCGCACCCGGCAGGGCAGGCTGGCCAGCAACGGCACCAAGGCGCGGCCGACATGGCCGGCGCCGAACACAGCGATCTGTGCTTGCACCTGCCCCATCGGTTCGAACAGCAACACTGTCGCGCCACCGCAGCACTGACCGAGGCTGGCGCCGAGGCTGAAGCGCTCCAGATGTGTGTCCTGCTTGCCGCTGACGAGCATTTCGCGGGCGATTTTCATCGCCTTGTATTCCAGGTGTCCGCCACCGATGGTGTCGAAGGACTGGCTCGCACTGATGACCATCTTCGAGCCAGCGTTGCGCGGCGTAGAGCCAAGCTCTTCGATGATGGTCACCAACACGCAGGGCTCACCCCGGTTTTGCAGGTCGGCGAGGGCGTCGATCCAGTTGTACATAAACACCTCAACATCTCTGTTGTCTGTTCGGCCGTCTTCGCCAGCAAGCCGGCTCCTACAGGTTTCGTGTCGGTCGCAGAATCGCGATGCACCGCCTATCTGTAGGAGCCGGCTTGCTGGCGATACAGGCGCCTCGGTCTTAGAGCGAAGCCAACTCGGTTTCAGCCTCGACAGCCTTCGCCACCTTCAGCTGGCGCATTTGCTCACAGCCCCAC
Source organism: Pseudomonas sp. C32 (assembly GCF_030417915.1). Lineage (NCBI taxonomy): Bacteria > Pseudomonadati > Pseudomonadota > Gammaproteobacteria > Pseudomonadales > Pseudomonadaceae > Pseudomonas > Pseudomonas sp. C32. The sequence goes on from NZ_JAUHUK010000007.1 coordinate 185,032, forward strand.
AACACCCGCTCCGGGGTCGCCGGTGCGTCGATTTTCGGTTGATGCCTGTAGTCACCCAGGCTCGCCACGGCGTCCTTGATCGCACACCACGCGGCGATGCCGAGCATGAACGGCGGTTCACCGACAGCCTTGGAATGGAACACCGTGTCTTCCGGGTTCTTGCGGTTTTCCACCAGTTTCACCCGCAGGTCCAGCGGCATGTCCGCCACGGCCGGGATCTTGTAGCTGGCCGGGCCGTTGGTCATCAGCTTGCCTTTGTTGTTCCACACCAGTTCTTCCATGGTCAGCCACCCCATGCCCTGGATGAAACCACCTTCGACTTGACCGATGTCGATGACCGGGTTCAGCGAGGCACCGACGTCGTGGAGGATGTCGGTGCGCAGCATCTTGTACTCGCCGGTCAGGGTGTCGACCAGTACTTCGCAGCACGCCGCACCAAAGGCGAAGTAGTAGAACGGACGACCACGGGCCTGGCTACGGTCGTAGTGGATTTTCGGGGTCTTGTAGAACCCGGTGCTCGACAGCGACACTTGGGCGAAATACGCCTGCTGGATCAGCGCTTCGAAGGTCAGGATGTGATCGCGAACGCGCACATGACCGTTGTGGAATTCCACGTCTTCTTCGCTGACCTTGTAGTGACGGGCAGCGAACTCCACCAGGCGTTGCTTGATGGTTTCTGCCGCGTTCTGCGCCGCTTTGCCGTTCAGGTCGGCACCGCTGGAAGCGGCGGTCGGCGAGGTGTTTGGTACTTTGTCGGTGTTGGTCGCGGTGATCTGCACGCGGTCCATTTCCACCTGGAACACTTCGGCCACGACCTGCGCGACCTTGGTGTTCAGGCCCTGGCCCATTTCCGTGCCGCCGTGGTTCAGGTGGATGCTGCCGTCGGTGTAGACGTGCACCAGGGCACCGGCCTGGTTGAGGAAGCTGGCGGTGAAGGAAATACCGAATTTGACCGGCGTCAGCGCCAGACCTTTTTTCAGGATCGGGCTGTTCGCGTTGTAGTGACGGATCGCTTCGCGGCGCTCGGCGTACTGGCTGCTTTCTTCCAGTTCGGCGGTCATCTCCTCGAGCATGTTGTGCTCGACGGTCTGGTAGTAATGGGTGACGTTACGCTCGGTCTTGCCGTAGTAGTTGGCCTTGCGCACGGCCAGCGGATCGAGGGCCAGATGGCGAGAGATGGCGTCCATCACTTCTTCGATGGCGACCATGCCTTGCGGGCCGCCGAAGCCACGGTAAGCGGTGTTCGACGCGGTGTTGGTCTTGCAGCGATGACCGTTGATGGTCGCATCGCCCAGGTAGTACGAGTTGTCGGAGTGGAACATCGCGCGGTCGACGATCGACGCTGACAGGTCAGGTGAGTAACCGCAGTTGCCGGCCAGTTCCAGATTGATGCCGTGCAGGCGGCCAGTGCTGTCGAAACCCACGTCGTACTCGACGTAGAAGGGGTGACGCTTGCCGGTCATCAGCATGTCTTCGACACGCGGCAGGCGCATCTTGGTCGGCTGGCCGGTGAGGTGCGCGATCACGGCGCACAGGCACGCCGGGCTCGCTGCCTGGGTTTCCTTTCCACCGAAACCGCCACCCATGCGCCGCATGTCGACGACGATTTTGTTCATCGACACGTCCAGCACTTCGGCCACCAGTTTCTGCACTTCGGTGGGGTTCTGCGTGGAGCAGTAAACGATCATGCCGCCGTCTTCGGTCGGCATCACCGAAGAGATCTGGGTTTCCAGGTAAAAGTGTTCCTGGCCGCCGATGTGCAGTGAGCCCTGGATGCGGTGTTCGGCAGACGCCAAAGCAGTGGCCGAATCGCCGCGCTGATGGGTGTGGCTGTCGAGCACGAAGTGGCGTTTGCGCAGGGCCTCGACCACGTCCAGAACCGGTTCGAGATCTTCGTATTCAATGATTGCGGCCATGGCCGCCTTGCGTGCGGTTTCCAGGTCTTTCGCGGCAACGGCGATCACCGGTTGACCGACGAACTCCACGGTATCAATCGCCAGCAGCGGATCGCCCGGCAGCAACGCGCCGATGTCTTTCAGGCCCGGCAAGTCTTCGTGGGTGATGGCGATGCGCACGCCTTCGAAGGCGTAGCAGGGCGAGGTGTCGATGCTGATGATTTTCGCGTGGGCGCGGTCCGACAGGCGTGCATAGACGTGCAACTGATTCGGAAACTCCAGGCGGTCGTCGATGTACTGCGCTTCACCGGACACATGCTTGGCGGCGCTGTCGTGCTTGACGCTGCGGCCGACACCGGTGGTCAGGTCCTTGGCGAACAGTTCAGCCAGTTCGGCCTGGGTCTTCTCTACGGCGTGATGATTAGACATAAGCGGTCACCCGAGTCTCGATGTGCGGTGTTTGCAGTTCGATGAAGTATTTGCGCAGCAGGTTTTGCGCGCTCAGCAGGCGGTATTCCTTGCTTGCACGGAAGTCCGAGAGCGGCGTGAAATCTTCGGCCAGGGCGGCGCAGGCGCGTTCGATGGTGGCGTTGTTGAACGGCGCACCGACCAGCGCGGCTTCGCAGGTGGCGGCGCGTTTCGGGATGGCGGCCATGCCGCCGAAGGCGACGCGGGCTTCAGCCACTACGCCGTTTTCCAGGCGAATGTTGAAGGCGGCGCACACGGCAGAAATGTCATCGTCCAGACGCTTGGAAACTTTGTAGGCGCGGAACAGTTTTTCGACGCTGGCACGCGGCACGATGATCTTCTCGATGAACTCGCTCTCCTGACGCGCCGTGACGCGGTAGTCGATGAAGTAGTCTTCGAGCGCCATGGTGCGGCGGGTTTCGCCTTTGCACAGCACAATTTGTGCGCCAAGGGCGATCAGCAGGGGCGGTGAGTCACCAATCGGCGAAGCGTTACCGATGTTGCCGCCAAGGGTGCCCTGGTTGCGGATCTGCAAGGACGCAAAGCGATGCAGCAATTCACCAAAATCCGGGTACTCGGCGTTCAACGCCTCGTAGCAATCGGAAAGCGAAGTGGCGGCGCCGATTTCCAGGCGATCGTCGAAACGTTCGATGCGCTTCATCTCGGCGACGTTGCCGACGTAGATCATCACCGGCAGCGTGCGGTGGAACTGGGTGACTTCCAGCGCCAGGTCGGTGCCGCCAGCCAGCAGGCGGGCTTGTGGGTAGGCATCGTAAAGGTCGGCCAGGTCAGCCACGGTCAGGGGCACCAGGCAGCGTTTGTCGCCGCTGTTGAGCTCGCCGGTGTCAGTAGGCGCGATGGCTTTCAGGCGAGCGATGGTGTCGGCTTCGCGGGCGTCGAACTGATCCGGTTGCTTGGCGCAGCAGGATTGCTCGGCAGCTTCCAGGATCGGCCGGTAGCCAGTGCAACGGCAGAGGTTGCCGGCGAGTGCTTCGTGAGCCTTGGCCTGATCCGGTGCATCGCTGTTCTTTTGCAGTGCAAACAGCGACATCACGAACCCGGGAGTGCAGAAGCCGCACTGCGAGCCGTGGCATTCGACCATGGCTTTCTGCACGCTGTGCAGCTCACCTTTGTGCTTGAGGTCTTCAACGCTGATCAACTGCTTGCCGTGCAGGGACGAGACGAATGTCAGGCACGAGTTGAGGCTGCGATAGCGAATGTGTTCGCGGCCATCGTCATCCGTTTGCAACTCGCCGACCACCACGGTGCAGGCGCCGCAGTCACCGCTGGCGCAGCCTTCTTTGGTGCCGGGTTTGCCCACATGATCGCGCAGATAGTTGAGCACAGTCAGGTTCGGGTCCAGGGCGTGCTCGCTACGGAGTTCCTGGTTGAGTAAAAACTGGATCACGGAAGACCTCGCAGACTCATTATTGTTGTTAGCCGATTGGAGCTGAATTTAGCAGGTCTGACTTTTCGGTCAATGGTTTTCTGACTTAAAGGTCAGGAATGTGCAGTTTGATGGTCAATGACTCCTTTGTTCATTATTGACCCTCCTTCAATTGCCTGCTTTGTGCTTGAATCGTGCCAAAACCACCGGGCAGGCCCTGCGCCATGACGTACCAATTGCGCTACACTGCGCCGCTTGTGCAGATCGAAGAGTTTGAAGGACAACCATGACGTTCAAGGCGCCGGACAGCCTCGCCGAGCAAATTGCTCACCACCTCGCCGAACGCATCATTCGCGGTGAAATGAAGCCCGGTGAGCGCATCCAGGAACAGAAGGTCACGCTGGCTCTCAACGTCAGTCGCGGATCGGTTCGCGAGGCATTGCTGATCCTTGAGCGTCGGCACCTGATCGCCATCCTGCCGCGACGTGGCGCCCACGTGACGGAGCTCACTGCGCATAAAGTGCAAAGCCTGTGCACGCTGATGAGCGAGTTGTACATCCTGCTCGGCAACGCCGTGGCCAGTGGCTGGAAGACTCAAGCCGACATGGCGCCGTTCGTACAGATCCAGCAGCGCCTGACCGACAGTTTCGAGCGGCAGGACATCCGCACCTTCGTCGACGACAGTTTCAATGTGATGCGCGCTGCGTATCCGTTCGCCGACAATCCGTATTTGCAGGAAACCGTCGAGAATCTGCAGCCGGCCATGAGCCGCGCGTATTTTCTCGCCCTGGATCAGCGCAAGGCGTCGATGAGCGAGTATCTGGAACTGTTCGAGCGTCTGCTTGCGGCCGTGCTGGCCCGTGATATTGCACAGATCCGCGAAGTGCTGACGGCGTATGCCCAGCGCAGCTGCGATCTGGTGATCTCTGCCCTGACGGATGCTTAAGCGTGCGGCTAAAGTGCATCAAGCTCGCGGGGTTCAAGTCCTTCGTCGATCCGACCACGGTGAACTTCCCCAGTAACATGGCGGCGGTTGTCGGCCCCAATGGCTGCGGCAAGTCGAACATCATCGACGCCGTTCGCTGGGTGATGGGCGAGAGTTCGGCGAAGAACCTCCGTGGCGAATCGATGACTGACGTCATCTTCAACGGCTCCACCAGTCGCAAACCGGTGAGTCAGGCGAGCATCGAGCTGGTGTTCGATAACTCCGACGGCACATTGCTCGGCGAATACGCCGCCTACGCGGAAATTTCCATTCGCCGCAAAGTAACGCGCGACAGCCAGACCACTTACTACCTCAACGGCACCAAATGCCGCCGTCGCGACATCACCGACATCTTCCTCGGCACCGGCCTCGGCCCGCGCAGCTATTCGATCATCGAGCAGGGGATGATCTCCAAGCTGATCGAGTCCAAGCCTGAAGACCTGCGCAACTTTATTGAAGAAGCCGCAGGCATCTCCAAGTACAAGGAGCGCCGGCGCGAGACCGAAAACCGCATCCGCCGCACCCACGAAAACCTCGAGCGTCTGACCGACCTGCGCGAAGAACTGACGCGCCAGCTCGAACGCTTGCACCGTCAGGCCGAGGCCGCCAAGAAATATCAGGAATACAAAGGCGAGGAGCGACAGCTCAAGGCCCAGCTCTCGGCCCTGCGCTGGCAGGCGCTGAACGACCAGGTCGGGCAGCGTGAAGCAATCATCGGCACTCAGGAAGTTTCGTTCGAAGCGCTGGTGGCCGAGCAGCGCAATGCCGATGCGAGCATCGAACGCTTGCGCGATGGCCATCATGATCTGTCCGAGCGCTTCAATCTGGTCCAGGGGCGCTTCTATTCGGTCGGCGGCGACATCGCCCGGGTCGAGCAGAGCATCCAGCACGGTCAGCAGCGCTTGCGCCAGTTGCAGGACGATCTGAAAGAAGCCGAACGCGCGCGCCTGGAAACCGAATCTCACCTGGGCCACGACCGCACGCTGTTGCTGACCCTCGGCGAAGAGCTGGACATGCTCACGCCAGAGCAGGAAGTTACCAGCGCCGCTGCAGAAGAAGCCGCCGCTGCGCTGGAAGACTCCGAAACCACCATGCACGGCTGGCAAGAGCAGTGGGATACCTTCAACCTCACCGCCGCCGAGCCTCGGCGTCAGGCCGAAGTGCAGCAGTCGCGCATCCAGCAACTGGAAACCAGCCTGGAACGGCTGGCCGAACGGCAGAAGCGTCTCGGCGAAGAACGCGCCTTGCTTTCGGCCGATCCGGAAGACGCAGCGATCATGGAGCTCAGCGAACAGCTCGCTGAATCCGAAGCGACGCTCGAGGATTTGCAGACCAGCGAAGAAGCACAGGTCGAAAAGCTTGAGCAATTGCGGCAGGAACTACAGCAAGCGCTGTCGGCGCAACAGCAGGCGCAGGGTGATTTGCAGCGGCTCAATGGTCGACTGGCTTCGCTGGAAGCCTTGCAGCAAGCCGCGCTTGACCCTGGCACCGGCACCGCCGAATGGCTGCGCGAACAGAATCTTGCGAATCGCCCACGCCTGGCTGAAGGCCTGAAGGTTGAAGCAGGTTGGGAGCTGGCGGTGGAAACCGTGCTTGGCGCCGATCTGCAAGCGGTGCTGGTGGATGATTTCAAAGGTTTTGATCTGGCCGGGTTCACCCAGGGCGACCTGCGTTTGCTCAGTCCGGCTGGCGATGGCGTGCGGGTGGCGGGCAGCCTGCTCGACAAGGTCGAGGCCCAGATCGATCTGTCGCCGTGGCTGGGGCAGGTCAAACCGGTCGACAGTCTCGAGCAGGCCCTGGCGTTGCGCGCTCAATTGACCGCCGGCCAGAGCCTGATCAGTCGCGATGGTTATTGGGTCGGTCGACATTTCCTGCGGGTGCGTCGAGCCAGTGAGGCCGAAAGCGGTGTGCTTGCCCGCGGTCAGGAAATCCAGCAGTTGGGGCTTGAGCGCGACGAGCGCGAAGCCACCGTCGAAGCCCTGGAAACCCAGCTTCAGAATCTCAGGGCGCAGCAGCGTCAGCAGGAAAACGGTCGCGAACATCTGCGTCGTCTGCTGCAGGACGAAGCGCGTCAGCAAGGTGAGCTCAAGGCGCAATTGTCTGCCGGTAAAGCCAAGGCGGAACAGTTGACCTTGCGTCGCACACGTCTCGACGACGAGCTCGTCGAGCTGGACGAACAGCGTGCGCTGGAACACGAAAACATCGGCGAAGCGCGCCTGCAATTGCAGGAGGCCCTCGACAGCATGGCGCTGGACACCGAGCAGCGCGAATTGCTGCTGGCCCAGCGCGACAGCTTGCGCGAACGTCTGGACCGGGTGCGTCAGGAAGCGCGGCAGCACAAAGATCACGCGCATCAATTGGCGGTGCGCCTGGGCTCGCTCAAGGCCCAGCACGATTCGACGCGTCAGGCGCTGGAGCGCCTGGAGATGCAGTCCGAACGCCTGACCGAAAAGCGCGAACAGCTGAGCCTCAATCTGGAGGAGGGCGAGGCACCACTCGAAGAGCTGCGCCTGAAACTCGAAGAGTTGCTCGACAAGCGCATGACCGTCGACGAAGAACTCAAGACTGCACAGATCGCCATGGAAGACGCCGACCGCGAACTGCGCGACGCCGAGAAGCGCCGCAGCCAGGCCGAGCAACAATCCCAACTGATTCGCAGCCAGCTCGAAACCCAGCGCATGGAATGGCAGGCCCTGACCGTGCGCCGCAAGGCGTTGCAGGACCAGTTGCTGGAAGACGGCTACGACTTGCACGGCGTGCTCGCCACGCTGACCGCCGAGGCCAACGAGAAAGACGCCGAGGAAGAGCTCGAGCGCATCGCCGCGCGGATTGCGCGCCTTGGTGCGATCAACCTCGCGGCCATTGACGAGTACCAGCAACAATCAGAACGTAAACGTTATCTGGATGCACAGAACGACGATCTGGTGGAAGCCCTTGAAACGCTTGAGAACGTGATTCGCAAGATCGACAAGGAAACCCGTAACCGTTTCAAAGATACCTTTGATCAGATCAATGGCGGTTTACAGGCGCTTTTCCCAAAAGTTTTCGGTGGCGGGCGCGCGTATTTGGAACTGACGGGCGAAGATCTACTCGATACAGGGGTAACGATCATGGCGCAGCCGCCAGGTAAGAAGAACAGCACCATCCATTTGCTCTCCGGTGGCGAAAAAGCCCTGACCGCATTGGCACTGGTTTTTGCGATCTTCAAGTTGAACCCGGCGCCGTTCTGCATGCTCGATGAAGTTGACGCGCCACTGGATGACGCTAACGTTGGACGCTACGCACGGCTGGTAAAGGAAATGTCGCAAACGGTGCAGTTCATCTACATCACCCACAACAAGATCGCCATGGAAATGGCGGAGCAATTGATGGGGGTGACGATGCACGAACCGGGTTGTTCGCGATTGGTTGCCGTGGATGTGGAGGAGGCGATGGCGATGGTGGATGCCTGAGTCGAGGCTTGCAGGACGATTGTGTATGGTCTGTAGGACTTGTTTACGGGTATCGACTTGCTGGCCAATCGACATATTCGCGTAAGCCGGGGCTGTAGACGGTGTAAAGTTGCCTTTGGTCGTGCTAGTTTAATGTCAATTTTTCGTATACGTGGCACAAAACGCCTGTCAGAACATAGGGTTGGCGCCACGTTTTAAAGCGGTTTACAGGCTGTAAACCCCTTATTTTTCAGCATTTTTATAGAGGCACGGGATTACATGGAAATCGGTCTGCGCGAGTGGCTGATCGTCATCGGCATTATTGTCATTGCCGGTATTCTTTTCGATGGCTGGCGCCGTATGCGCGGTGGCAAGGGAAAATTGAAGTTCCGCCTTGATCGAAACCTGTCCAACCTGCCGGACGAGGACACCAGCGCTGAGCTGTTGGGCCCGCCGCGTGTGCTGGATACGCATAAAGAGCCGCAACTGGACGAGCACGATCTGCCGTCGGTGAGCATGCCTGCCCGTGAGCCTCGCGAGTCGGGCTCCAAGCGCGGCAAGCGGGGTCACAGCGAACCTTCGCAGGGTGACATGAACCTCAGCCTGGATCTGGACGGCGGCCCGAGCTTCAGCAGCCGTGACGACGATTTCCCGGATGACACCAAGGCTTCGCCATCGGTCGGCGAAAAAGATCAGCCGCAAGCTGAAGAAGTCCTGGTGATCAGCGTGATCTGCCGTGACGCGGCAGGCTTCAAGGGCCCGGCGCTGTTGCAGAACATTCTGGAGAGTGGTTTGCGTTTCGGCGAGATGGACATTTTCCATCGGCACGAAAGCATGGCCGGCAACGGCGAAGTGCTGTTCTCCATGGCTAACGCGGTCAAGCCAGGCGTGTTTGACCTGGACGACATCGACCACTTCAGCACGCCGGCCGTGAGCTTCTTCCTCGGTCTGCCGGGTCCGCGTCATCCGAAGCAAGCGTTTGACGTGATGGTGGCAGCGGCGCGCAAATTGTCCCAGGAGCTGAATGGCGAACTGAAGGACGATCAGCGCAGCGTACTGACTGCCCAGACGATCGAGCACTACCGTCAGCGCATCGTCGAGTTCGAACGTCGTGCACTGACCCAGAAGCGTTGAATTTGGACGTGTGTGGGCATGACTGCCACGCGCTGTAGGAGCCGGCTTGCTGGCGATGCGGACTTGAAACCGCCATCGCCGGCAAGCCGGACTCCTACAATGAATCTGCGCCGCATCAACAGATTGAGCAGCCTCGGCTGCTCTTTTGCATTATGAGAGAACACCCATGACTGCCGCCGAAAACCGCGTTCTAGCGCTGCGCGCCGAGCTTGATCAGCACAACTACCGTTACCACGTCCTCGACGAGCCGAGCATTCCGGACGCCGAGTACGACCGTTTGTTCAACGAGCTCAAGGCCCTCGAAGCGGCCAATCCCGACTTGATCACCAGCGACTCGCCGACCCAGCGAGTGGGCAGCGCGGCGCTGTCGGCGTTTACCCAGGTGCGTCATGAAGTGCCGATGCTCAGCCTCGGCAACGCCTTCGAAGAAACCGACATGCGCGAGTTTGATCGCCGGGTGACCGAAGGTCTGGATCTGCCGGCCGGCGACCTGTTCGGTGGTGGCGCAACGGTTGAATACAGCTGCGAACCCAAGCTCGATGGCCTGGCGGTCAGCCTGTTGTATCAGAATGGCGTATTGGTTCGTGGCGCAACGCGGGGCGACGGCACGACCGGCGAAGACATCAGCGTCAACGTGCGCACCGTGCGCAATATTCCGCTCAAGCTGCATGGCACGGGCTGGCCGCAAACCCTGGAAGTGCGTGGCGAAGTCTTTATGTCCAAGGCCGGTTTCGAGCGGCTCAATGCCACGCAACTGGAAGTTGGCGGCAAGACCTTCGCCAACCCGCGCAACGCGGCGGCAGGCAGCTTGCGTCAGCTGGACTCGAAGATCACCGCCAATCGTCCGCTGGAATTCTGCTGCTACGGCATCGGCCAGGTGTCGGCGGACATTGCCGATACGCATATCGGCAATTTGCAGCAGCTCCAGGCCTGGGGCATGCCGATCAGTCATGAGCTGAAACTGGCCAATGGCATTGATGAGTGCCTCGATTATTATCGTGACATTGGTGAGCGCCGCAACGCGCTGCCCTATGAAATCGACGGCGTGGTGTTCAAGGTCAACAGCATCGCTTCCCAGCGTGAGCTGGGCTTTCGCGCCCGTGAGCCGCGTTGGGCCATCGCCCACAAATTCCCGGCCATGGAAGAGCTTACCGAGCTGCTGGATGTGGAGTTTCAAGTCGGTCGCACCGGTGCGGTGACGCCCGTGGCACGCTTGAAGCCGGTCAAGGTTGCCGGTGTCACCGTGGCCAACGCCACGCTGCACAATATGGACGAAGTGGCGCGTCTCGGTCTGATGATCGGCGACACGGTGATCATCCGTCGTGCCGGTGACGTGATTCCGCAAGTGGTGCAGGTGGTCATGGATCGTCGTCCGGAAAATGCCCGGCCGGTGCAGATTCCCGAGCAATGCCCGGTGTGCGGTTCCCATGTCGAGCGCACACAGTTGATCAAGCGCAGCAAGGGTCGCGAGACCGTCAGCGAAGGCGCGGTGTACCGCTGCGTCGGCCGCCTGGCCTGCGGCGCGCAGCTTAAGCAGGCGATTATCCATTTCGTTTCCCGTCGCGCCATGGACATTGAAGGCCTGGGCGACAAGAGCGTCGAGCAGTTGGTGGATGAAGGTCTGGTCAGTTCGCCGGCCGATCTGTATGCCTTGAAATTCGAAGACATTGTCGACCTGGAAGGCTTTGCCGAACTGTCGAGCAAGAAACTGCTCAGCGCCATCGAAGACAGCAAGAAACCGGGACTGGCGCGCTTCATCTATGCCCTCGGGATTCCCGATGTCGGTGAGGAGACGGCCAAGGTCCTGGCCCGCTCGCTGGGTTCGCTGGAGCGCGTGCAGCAGGCGCTACCGCAAGTGCTGACGTACTTGCCGGATGTCGGCCTGGAAGTCGCGCATGAGATCCACAGTTTCTTCGAAGACACGCACAACCAGCAGGTGATCGCGGAACTGCTCAAGCATGGTTTGCAGATTCAGGATCAGGGTGAGTTGGGTGCCGAGTTCGCGGCCAGTACCACCCTGGGTGGTTTCCTCGACAAGCTGCACATTCCATCGGTCGGGCCGGGCGGGGCTCAGAAACTGGCTGACCGCTTCGGCTCGCTGCAAGCAGTGATCGGCGCAGACTGGCTGGACATGCGTCAGGCGCTCCCGGAGAAGCAGGCCAATTCGGTGCGCGAGTTCTTTGCGGTCGAGGAAAATCGTCAATTGGCCGAAGCCGCCGAGAAGCAACTGGCCGATTTCGGCATGCACTGGCTGAGCGAAAAGAAAGTCGTCGAAGGCCTGCCGCTGGCCGGGCAGACCTGGGTGTTGACGGGTTCGCTGGAATTGATGAGTCGCGATATCGCCAAGGACAAGCTCGAAAGCCTGGGAGCGAAAGTCGCCGGCTCGGTTTCTGCGAAAACCCATTGTGTTGTTGCCGGGCCGGGAGCGGGGTCGAAGTTGACCAAGGCCAGTGAGCTGGGGTTGAAGGTGCTGGATGAAGAGGCGTTTGTGGCGTTTTTGAGCACGCACGGTATTACCGTGTGATGCCCTACAGATCTACGCAACCCTTGTAGGAGCTGGCTTGCCAGCGAAGAGGCCAGAAAGATTGGTGCAAGGCTCAAGACCGCCTTCGCCGGCAAGCCGACTCCTACAAAAAAGGGGAACGTTCTTGAAGCGGGAATGATCTAGTCTCTGCAAGCCTCAGGGAGAGATCGCCATGTACCGTTTCTTCGAGCAACTCAGCTCGCGCATTGCCGCCCCGTTCATGGGCGAGCACTCGCGCAACAGCAAGGTCTGGCCCTGTCGTTGCGGGCAGTCGCTGTTCTTTCGCAACAGCCAGTGCCTGGCGTGTTCGGCAGCTTTGGGTTATCAGCCTGAACAGAGCCGTTTAACCTCGCTGCAACCGGGTGAGCTGGCGGATACCTGGGTGCTCGACGCCGACCCGCAGGCGGGTGTGTACCGCCGCTGTGCCAACCTCGATTCACCTGCCGCGTGCAACTGGCTGCTTCCTGCCGGTCTGCGCGAAACGCTGTGCATCGCCTGTCGCCTTAATCGCACCATTCCCGACCTGTCGATCACCGAAAACCACGAACGCTGGCGCAAGGTGGAAACCGCCAAGCGCCGGATGGTCGCGCAATTGATCACGCTGGGGCTGCCGGTCATTGCCAAAATCGATGACGAAGAAATCGGGCTGGCATTTGATTTCATCGGCGAAGACCTTGACGGAAAACCCCCGACCACCGGCCATGCCAATGGCTTGATCACCCTCGATATCAGGGAAGCTGACGACGCTCACCGCGAGCAGGTACGGGTGCAAATGCACGAACCGTATCGCACCTTGCTTGGGCATTTTCGCCATGAGGTCGGTCACTATTACTGGGATCGGCTGATCGCCAACAGCCATTGGCTTGAGCCGTTTCGCTGCTTGTTCGGTGACGAGCGCGCCAGTTACGCCGACGCACTCGAACGGCATTATCAACAAGGTGCACCGCTGGACTGGCAACAGCGCTACGTCAGCGCCTACGCCACCATGCATCCGTGGGAAGACTGGGCGGAAACCTGGGCGCATTACCTGCACATGATGGATGCGGTGGACACCGCACTGGGGTTCGGCATGAGTGCCCGGGAAATGGACTTCGACTACCAGCCGTTTACGCTAGAGACCCTCTACGATCCGCAGCATCCTGGCGGTGCGGCGTTCCTGTCGTTCGTCAATGCATGGATCGAGTTGGCCGGAATGCTCAACGAATTGTCACGCAGCATGGGCCAGCCGGACTTCTATCCATTCGTCCTGCCATCGGCGGTGATCGCCAGGCTGCACTTTATCCACCTGGTGATCCAGCAACAGGGCGGCAGGGCGGACGAGGTGCTGCAAGACTCGTAGAAGCTGGCGCAGGCTGCGATCTTTCCAGGCTGCGCATGTCCTTGACCTGATTCATGTTTTTTAATCTGTCTGGACGGTTGTAACTTCGCTTCAGATAGGTACAATGGCGCGGCTCGCCGACAGGTGAGCGTCGTTATGGTGACCCCATCGGTCCCCCCGCAACGATTACCCGTGAACCTGGTCAGAGCCGGAAGGCAGCAGCCACAGCGGGAACATTGTGTGCCGGGGTGTGGCTGGTGGGGTTACCACCTTAACGCCTTGTGAGTCCTCGCTCGCGCGTCTATCGAAACAATACTTTTAATCTGTCTGCCATGGATCCTGTCCAGCGGCGGTATTTTGCTGTGCGCGTTTTTTGTCGGCTGCTAAGGCCCAATCGCGACGCCGACCTGGGTAGCCAGGCTGATCAACAGCAGTGCCCCCCAAGGCTGACCGCATAAACGCTCAGTTAAAGGCCTGCAAATTACAGCTTGACCAGAATAGACGAGCACACCGGATGCAATTTGTGCCTTGCTCCGCTAGCATTAGCCGCTTCTGCTTCCTTCGCTGCGACGGTTTTCGATGAGTTATCAGGTTCTTGCACGTAAATGGCGTCCGCGCTCGTTCCGCGAAATGGTCGGCCAGACCCATGTGCTCAAGGCTCTGATCAATGCCTTGGACAGCCAGCGGCTGCATCACGCCTACTTGTTTACCGGTACGCGTGGGGTCGGCAAGACCACCATCGCACGGATCATCGCCAAATGCCTGAACTGTGAAACGGGTATTACGTCCACGCCGTGTGGCGAATGTTCGGTTTGTCGCGAGATCGATGAAGGCCGCTTCGTCGACCTGATCGAGATCGACGCCGCGAGCCGCACCAAGGTCGAAGACACCCGTGAGTTGCTCGATAACGTGCAATATGCCCCGAGCCGTGGGCGCTTCAAGGTCTACCTGATCGACGAAGTGCACATGCTCTCGAGCCATTCCTTCAACGCGCTGCTCAAAACCCTTGAGGAGCCGCCACCCTACGTCAAGTTCATCCTGGCGACCACTGATCCGCAGAAACTTCCCGCAACGATTCTGTCGCGTTGTCTGCAGTTCTCCCTGAAGAACATGACGCCGGAACGGGTGGTCGAGCATTTGACCCATGTGCTGGGTGTCGAGAACGTGCCGTTCGAAGACGATGCACTGTGGCTGCTGGGTCGTGCCGCCGACGGTTCGATGCGCGATGCCATGAGCCTGACCGACCAGGCCATCGCTTTCGGTGAAGGCAAGGTCATGGCCGCCGACGTGCGGGCGATGCTCGGTACGCTCGATCACGGTCAGGTCTACGACGTTTTGCACGCGTTGATCGAAGGTGACGCCAAGGCGTTGCTCGAAGCTGTCCGTCATCTGGCCGAACAAGGCCCGGACTGGAGCGGCGTGCTCTCGGAAATTCTCAACGTGCTGCATCGTGTCGCCATCGCCCAGGCCTTGCCTGAAGGCGTCGACAATGGTCACGGCGATCGTGACCGGGTGCTGGCGCTGGCTCAGGCGTTGCCGGCCGAAGACGTGCAGTTCTATTACCAGATGGGCTTGATCGGCCGCCGCGATTTGCCGCTGGCGCCGGACCCTCGCGGTGGTTTCGAAATGGTCCTGCTGCGGATGCTTGCATTCCGGCCCGCCGATACCGCCGACGCACCGAGACAGCCACTAAAGCCAGTGGGGATCAGCCAGGCCACGGTTGATTCCGCCAAATCAGTGGCTGCCTCACCGGTTATTGCGCCGGTGGCGGCTGCACCGGTGGCACCGTCTCCAGCGCCTGTGGTTGCGCCCGCACCGGTCCCTGAACCTGTGCCTGTGCCCGTTGCGCCGCAGGTTGTTGCTGAGCCAGAACCCGTCGAGGTCGAAGAAGTCATCGATCTGCCATGGAATGACCCGGTAGAGACCGCGCCCGTTCAGCAACCCGCCATTGAACCGGTGCTGGAAACCGCCAGCGAGCAACCCGAGCTGCCGCCGATGCCGCTGCCGACGCCGGACAGCGTGGTGCCGGAGGCGCCTGAGTGGGCTGCCGCGCCGATTCCCGAGCCATCGGTGGCCGAGGTCGATGCCGCGACGCCTGGCATGGATGCGGACGACGAGCCGCCGCTGGACGAGGACTACATCGAGCCGGACATGGATTCGGCTTACAGTTATCTGGATGACCTGGCCAGCGAACACGCCGCCGAGCCGGCACCGGAACCCGAGCCTGAACCTGCAGCGATGCCGGCCACCGGCCTGGCCCTGCAATGGCTGGAACTGTTTCCGAAACTGCCGATCTCCGGCATGACCGGCAGCATCGCCGCCAACTGCACGCTGATCTCGGTGGAAGGCGATAGCTGGCTGATGCACCTGGACCCGGCCCACAGCGCCTTGTTCAACGCCACTCAGCAGCGTCGCCTGAACGATGCGTTGAATCAGTATCATCAACGCACGCTGACCCTGAGCATCGAGCTGATCAAGCCTGAGCAGGAAACCCCGGCGCAAGCGGCTTCGCGCCGCCGCGCCAACCGTCAGCGCGAGGCGGAGGAATCGATCCACGGTGATCCGTTCATCCAGCAGATGATGCAGCAGTTCGGTGCGGTGGTCCGAAACGATACTATTGAACCTGTCGACGTCCTGGTCACTCAGGGCTAATAACTGAAGGCGCTCGGCCGAACAGGCCGGGCGCCGTTTTGATCCAAGTACTTTTGAGGTGATTCCCATGATGAAAGGTGGCATGGCCGGCCTGATGAAGCAGGCACAGCAGATGCAGGAAAAAATGGCCAAGATGCAGGAAGAACTGGCCAACGCCGAAGTCATCGGTAAGGCCGGTGGCGATATGGTCACTGTGGTCATGACCGGTCGTCACGACGTTAAAAGCGTGACCATCGACCCAAGCTTGGTAGAAGGCATGAGCGAAGACGACAAGGAAATGCTGGAAGCGGTCATCGCATCCGCCGTCAACGACGCCGTGCGCAAGATCGAAGCCAACAGCCAGGACAAAATGGGCAGCGTGACCGCTGGCATGCAACTGCCGCCAGGCATGAAACTGCCGTTCTGATTCGCTAAAACGCGTCGGATGGGCTACAAAAAAATGCCAGGCATTGCGCCTGGCATTTTTGTATCTGCATTTGGGATGACAGTCTCTGTGAGATCGCTTCGCGAGCAGGCTCGCTCCCACATTGGATTTGTATACGGCATAGATCCCATGTGGGAGCGAGCCTGCTCGCGATGGAGTCGACTCGGTTCCAGAAGAAACATCGAACGCCACACCGCCACAAAGGTCTGCTCCCCTATAGTCACTCATCGATCAAAGGAGACGCCACCATGTCCGACCCCATGACCCTCAATCAACGCATCGTCCTTGCCTCGCGCCCGGCAGGCGCGCCGACGCCGGAGAATTTTCGTCTGGAGCGGGTGGCGTTGCCGGACCTGGCCGATGGCGAGGTGCTGCTCAAGACCGTCTACCTGTCGCTGGATCCCTACATGCGTGGACGCATGAGTGATGCGCCGTCCTACGCCGCCCCGGTGGAAATCGGCGGGGTGATGACCGGTGGCGCTGTCAGCCGGGTCGAGCGTTCGCTCAATCCCAAGTTTCAGGAAGGCGATCTGGTCGTGGGCGCCACAGGCTGGCAGAGCCATAGCATCAATGACGGTCGCAGTATCATTCCCGTTCCGAACGGATTGCCCAGCGCCTCATTGGCCTTGGGTGTGCTGGGCATGCCGGGCATGACCGCCTACATGGGCCTGATGGACATCGGGCAGCCCAAGTCCGGTGAGACGCTGGTGGTCGCGGCAGCTTCCGGTGCTGTGGGTTCTGTGGTCGGCCAGGTAGCGAAGATCAAAGGCCTGCGGGTAGTCGGCGTGGCGGGTGGTGTGGACAAGTGCCGCTATGTGGTTGAGGACCTGGGCTTCGATGCCTGCATCGACCACAAGAGCCCGGACTTCGCCGATGAACTGGCGCAGGCGTGCCCCAAGGGCATCGATATCTACTACGAAAACGTCGGCGGCAAGGTGTTCGATGCGGTGGTGCCATTGCTCAACCCCAAGGCACGGATTCCGCTGTGTGGTTTGATCGCTTCCTACAACGCCCATGAAGCGCCGAGCGGTCCGGATCGTCTGCCACTGTTGCAGCGCACGCTGTTGACCAAGCGTGTGCGAATCCAGGGTTTTATCGTGTTCGACGATTACGGTGACCGTCAGCCGGAGTTCATCAGCGCAATGGCGCCATGGGTGCGTGATGGCAAGGTGAAGTTCCGCGAAGACGTGGTCGACGGTCTGGAGAACGCTCCCGAGGCATTCATCGGCCTGCTGGAAGGACGCAACTTCGGCAAGCTGGTGGTGCGCGTCGCCCAGGACTGATTGACGCTCATTCGAGGCGCGGGTATAAACCGCGTCTCGTTGTTTTGTCGGACTTTTCCACCATGAGCTTCAGCCCTTTGATTCGCCAACTGATCGACGCCCTGCGAATTCTGCCTGGTGTGGGTCAGAAAACTGCCCAGCGCATGGCATTGCAGTTGCTCGAACGTGATCGCAGCGGTGGCTCGCGACTGGCGCTGGCGTTGAGCCAGGCCATGGAAGGGGTCGGTCACTGCCGATTGTGTCGCACGTTGACCGAAGATGACCTTTGCCCGCAATGCGCCGACACTCGTCGCGACGACACCGTGCTTTGCGTAGTGGAAGGCCCGATGGACGTCTATGCGGTCGAACAGACCGGTTTCCGTGGGCGCTACTTCGTGCTCAAGGGTCACCTGTCGCCACTGGACGGGCTGGGGCCAGACGCTATCGGTATCCCACAGCTGATGGCGCGGATCGAAGAGGCCGGTACATTTGCCGAAGTCATTCTCGCGACCAACCCGACTGTGGAAGGCGAGGCGACGGCGCATTACATCGCCCAATTGCTCAGCAGCAAAGGCCTGATTGCATCGCGCATCGCCCATGGCGTGCCGCTGGGTGGTGAGCTGGAGCTGGTGGATGGCGGGACGTTGGCGCATTCGTTTGCGGGGCGTAAGCCGATCAGTCTCTGACTAAAGCAAAAGATCGCAGCCTCCGATCTTTTGATACTCGGATTCATTGCTTGAAAACCAAGCAAGCGCTCGGTTAACTTCGCTGAACCCTTCAGTGGAGCTCGCCGATGCCTGCCTTTCAGGAATACTTCGATCCCAGCCACCAATTGGTCCGCGACAGCGTCAGGCGTTTCGTCGAGCGCGAAATTCTTCCGGACATCGACCAGTGGGAAGAAGCTGAAGGCTTCCCCCGTGAGCTCTACCTCAAGGCTGGCGCCGCAGGGATTCTCGGCATCGGCTACCCGGAGGCGCTGGGCGGCAGCCATGAAGGCGATCTGTTCGCCAAGGTCGCCGCCAGCGAAGAGCTGATGCGTTGTGGCTCTGGAGGCCTGGTGGCAGGCCTCGGATCGCTCGATATCGGTTTACCGCCGATTCTCAAATGGGCCAGACCTGACGTTCGTGAGCGTGTGGTGCCACAGGTGCTGGCCGGCGAGAAGATCAGCGCCCTGGCGGTCACCGAGCCCGGTGGCGGCTCCGATGTCGCCAACCTGCAAACCCGTGCCGTGCGTGACGGCGATTTCTATCGGGTCAGTGGCAGTAAAACCTTTATTACCAGCGGCGTCCGTGCGGATTACTACACCGTCGCGGTGCGAACCGGTGAGCCGGGTTTTGCTGGCATCAGTCTGTTATTGATCGAGAAGGGCACTCCCGGATTCACCGTGGGGCGGCCGTTGAAGAAAATGGGCTGGTGGGCGTCGGACACGGCCGAACTGTTTTTCGACGATTGCCGGGTACCCGCAGCAAACCTGATCGGTGCCGAGAACATGGGGTTCGCCTGCATCATGGGCAACTTTCAGAGTGAACGGCTGGCCTTGGCGCTGATGGCCAACATGACTGCGCAGCTTGCTCTGGAAGAGAGCCTGAAATGGGCCAGAGAGCGTGAAGCCTTCGGCAAACCCATCGGCAAGTTTCAAGTGATCAAGCATCGCCTTGCCGAAATGGCCACGGCGCTGGAGGTGTCCCGGGAGTTCACTTACCGGCAGGCGGCGAAAATGGCGGCAGGTCAGAGTGTGATCAAGGAGATTTCCATGGCCAAGAATTTCGCGACGGACACGGCGGACCGGATCGTCAACGATGCGGTGCAGATTCTGGGCGGTTTGGGTTACATGCGTGAAAACCTGGTGGAGCGGCTGTATCGCGATAACCGGATTCTGTCCATCGGGGGCGGGACGCGGGAAGTGATGAACGAGATCATCAGCAAGCAGATGGGGCTTTGAGTTTTGCAGTGCGGCGACCGACGCCATCGCTGGCAAGCCAGCTCCTACAAGACGCGCTCGACTGTAGGAGCCGGCTTGCCGGCGAGGCGTCAGTACAGGCGCCGCTTACTTGTCGGTAAGGGCAAACTGCGTCAGGCAGAACGTCGGAATGCCCATGTCTTCCAGACGCTGCGAACCACCCAGCTCTGGCAGATCAATGATTGCCGCCGCCTCATGCACCCGCGCGCCCATGCGGCGGATCAGGTTGGCCGCGGCAATCAGCGTGCCGCCGGTGGCGATCAGGTCATCGAACATCACTACCGAATCACCTTCGCACAGGCTGTCAGCGTGCACCTCCAGGAAGGCCTCACCGTATTCGGTCGCGTAACCCTCGGCCAGCACGTCGGCGGGCAGCTTGCCTTGTTTGCGGAACAGCACCAGCGGCTTGTTCAGTTGATAGGCCAATACCGAACCGATCAGGAAGCCGCGGGCATCCATGGCGCCGATGTGGGTGAAGTCAGCCTCGACGTAACGATGGGCGAAACTGTCCATCACCAGGCGCAGGGCTTTCGGCGACTGGAACAGGGGGGTGATGTCGCGAAAGATCACGCCCGGTTTCGGGAAGTCGATGACAGGGCGGATGAGGGATTTGATGTCGAAGGAGTCGAAGACCATCGTCGAGGTGTCCTGGCAGGCTGCAAACGACGCAGTATAACGGCGGCTGAGCCGTTTCGCTCAGCCGCAATGGTTTGTATCAGCTTTCCAGCGAACCACCGGCCAGCGCGCACAGCTGGATCGGGTCAAGGATGTGTATTTCCTTGCCTTCGGCCGCGATCAGTTCGTTCTGCTGGAATCGGGTAAAGACGCGGGACACCGTCTCGACGGCCAGGCCCAGGTAGTTGCCGATTTCGTTGCGCGACATACTCAGGCGGAACTGATTGGCCGAAAACCCTCGCGCACGGAAGCGGGCCGAGAGATTGACCAGGAACGTGGCGATGCGTTCGTCGGCGGTTTTTTTCGACAGCAGCAGCATCATCTGCTGATCATCGCGGATTTCACGGCTCATCACGCGCATCAACTGACGACGCAGTTGCGGCAGTTGCAGGGCCAGTTCATCGAGGCGCTCGAACGGGATTTCACACACGGAAGTGGTTTCCAGCGCCTGGGCAGACACTGGATGTTTTTCCGTGTCCATGCCCGACAGACCGACCAGTTCGCTGGGCAGGTGGAAGCCGGTGAGCTGTTCTTCACCGGTGTCGCTCAGGCTGAAGGTTTTGAGCGCGCCGGAACGGACGGCGTAGACAGAATCGAAGGTATCGCCCTGACGAAACAGAAATTCGCCCTTTTTCAGCGGCCGGCCACGTTTGACGATTTCGTCCAGTGCATCCATGTCTTCCAGATTCAACGAAAGTGGCAGGCACAGAGGGGCCAGGCTGCAATCCTTGCAGTGGGCCTGATTGTGTGTGCGCAGTTTTACTGGCTCGGACATTTCTTCAATCCTTGTGGGAAATCACACATAAGGCGTAAGGGTAACCCACCCAAGGATATCGAGGCCAGTCTGTGGCGCTTGCTTGCAGAATTAGATTACCCGTGAAAAACGTTGGCGACTGTGTTGCTCCAGGTACGCGTCGAAGACCATGCACACCGATCGCGCCAACAGCCGGCCGGCGGGCAGGATGGTGATTCTGTCGCGATCCAGCTCGATCAACCCGTCCTTGGCCATTTCCTGCAACTGGGGCCAGAGTTCACCGAAATAACCCTGGAAGTCGATGTTGAACGCCTGCTCGATGTCGGAAAATTCCAGGTTGAAGTGGCACATCAGTTGCTGAATGACTGCGCGCCGCAAACGGTCGTCGGCATTGCACAGCAGTCCGCGGCTGGTGGCCAGCTGCGACGAGGCGAGGGCGTTCTGGTATTGGTTCAGGTCGCTGTTGTTCTGGCAATACAGGTCGCCGATCTGGCTGATCGCCGATACGCCGAGGCCGATCAGGTCGCAATGACCGTGGGTGGTGTAGCCCTGGAAGTTGCGTTGCAGGGTTGATTCTTCCTGGGCGATCGCCAGCTCATCGTCGGGCAGGGCGAAATGGTCCATGCCGATGTAGCGGTAACCGGCAGCGGTCAGTTGTTCGATGGTGCGTTGCAGCATTTCCAGTTTCTGGCTGGGCGTCGGCAGCTCGTCGCTGTTGATGCGCCGTTGCGGCATGAAGCGTTCCGGCAGGTGCGCGTAGTTGAACACCGACAACCGGTCCGGTTGCAGACTGATCACTTCTTCGACGGTACGGGCAAAATTATCCGGCGTCTGTCTCGGCAGGCCGTAGATCAAGTCAATGTTGATCGAGCGAAACTGCAAGGTGCGAGCAGCGTCGATCACCGCGCGGGTTTCTTCCAGGCTTTGCAGGCGATTGACCGCTCGCTGCACGGCCGGATCAAGGTCTTGCACGCCGATGCTGACCCGGTTGAAACCCAGTTCGCGCAACAGGCCCATGGTCGACCAGTCGGCCTCGCGAGGGTCGATTTCGATGCCGTAGTCGCCGGAGTCGTCGTCCAGCAAGTTGAAGTGCTTGCGCAGGTGCGCCATCAACTGACGCAGTTCGTCGTGGCTGAGAAAGGTTGGCGTGCCGCCACCGAAGTGCAGTTGCTCGACTTTTTGCGTGGGGTCGAGGTGGCAGGCGATCAACTGGATTTCGTGCTCCAGACGTTGCAGGTAAGGCAGTGCGCGGCCGCGGTCCTTGGTGACGACTTTGTTGCAGCCGCAGTAGTAGCAAATGTTCGCGCAAAACGGCACGTGCACATACAGCGACAGCGGACGCAGGGCCTTGCGGCTGTCGCGCAAGGCGTGGAACAGATCGAAGGTGCCGACCTGGCTGTGGAATTGCACGGCAGTGGGGTATGAGGTGTAGCGGGGTCCCGCCAGGTCATAACGGCGGATCAGATCGGTGTCCCAACGAATGGCGTCGAGCATCATGCGGGCATTCCCCCGGATAGGCTGGCAATGCTGCTCACTTTATGCGCAGGCGGGTGAGGGCATCTTGATTTGCATCAAGAGTGGTTATTGGCTGTGATGGGTTTTTGTGGCGAGGGAGCTTGCTCCCGCTGGGGCGCGTAGCGGCCCCAAAGAGATGGGCCTGCTGCGCAGCCCAACGGGGACAAGCCCCCTCACCACAATCAGTGCCCCATCAACCAATGCTGATGTGGGCCTGGCAATGTCCAGATGCCGAACAGCATCACCAGCAACCCACCGGTCATGCGCACGCTGCGTTTGCGCAACAGTGCCGTCACCCTTTCGGCGGCAAGGCCTGTCGCCAGCAACACCGGCCACGTGCCGAGCCCGAACGCGAGCATCAACAACGCGCTGTCCAGCGCATTGCCCTGGCTGGCTGACCACAACAGGGTGCTGTAAACCAGGCCGCAAGGCAGCCAACCCCACAGAGCGCCCAGCAACAGTGCGCGGGGAATGCTTGAGACTGGCAGCAACTTGTTGGCCACGGGCTGGATGTGTCGCCACAGCCCGCGACCAAGGCTTTCGATGCGGGTCAGTCCACTCCACCATCCGGCGAGGTACAGGCCCATGGCGATCAATAGCAGTCCGGCGAGAACGCGCAGGAACATCGCCGCCGGACTGTTGGCCAGCGCCCAGCCTGCCAGACCGATCAACAATCCGGCGGTGGCATAACTCAGAATTCGTCCCAGGTTGTAGGCCAGCAGCAGGCGAAAGCGCCGACTGCGCTGTTCCTTGGGGATCGCCAGGGTCAAGGCGCCCATCAAACCGCCGCACATGCCAAGGCAATGGCCGCCGCCGAGCAAACCGAGGATCACCGCCGACACCAGCAGTGGCGCCAGTTCAAGCATGGGGCGGTGCCTTGTCGTCCGGTTTGGCCGGGTGACCGCTGGCCTCATCGACGGCAGCGGTGTGCTTCGGGTCCTGGTCGTCGAACAGGATGCTGTGGGCCGGGCCGTCGAGGTCGTCGTACTGGCCGCTGTCGACCGCCCAGAAGAAGATGTAGACGGCGATGGCCACGATCAGCAGTGCGGCCGGGATCATCACGTAAAGAGCTGGCATCTGGACTCCATGCCCGCGCGGCTCAGGCCGGCAACGGACGGGTTTCTGGCGTGGCCTGGGTTACCGGCGCACTCGGCAGGCGAGTCAGGCGCAGGGCGTTCAGTACCACGGTCAACGAACTGATGGACATGCCGACCGCAGCCCACACTGGCGTGATCCAGCCGAGGGCCGCGAACGGCAACATGAGGCCATTGTACAGCGCGGCCCAAAGAAGGTTCTCGATGATGACCCGACGGGTGCGCCGTGCCAGGCTGAACGCTTGCACCAGGGCATCGAGACGGTTGGACAACAGCACGGCGTCGGCGCTGGTTTTCGCCAGGTCGGTGGCCGAACCCATGGCAACGCTGATGTCGGCAGCCGCCAGCACCGGCACATCGTTGACCCCGTCGCCGAGCATCAACACCTTGCGACCTTCCTTGTGCAGCTGTTGCAGGACTTGCAGTTTGTCGTCCGGGCGCAATCCGCCCCGAGCTTCATCAATGCCGAGCTCGGCGGCGACACTGGCGACCATCGGCGAACTGTCGCCAGAAAGCAGCAGCGTACGCCAGCCACGCGCCTTGCACGCCGCCAGCAGTGCGGGGGCGTCGGCACGCAAGCGGTCATCGAGAACGAACCACGCCAGTGGACCGTGGCTATCGCCGAGCAGCAGCCATTGGCCCGCTTCGTCCGGCATCGCTGGTTCGTCGGCGCCGCTGAGTTCGCAGACAAAACCGGGTTGGCCGATACGCAGGCGTTGCCCGTCCACCAGGCCTTCGAGGCCCAGCCCCGGCGTGCTGTGAACTTCTTCGGCGGCCGTTGGCGCGCGGCCGAACGCACGGGCAATCGGGTGTTCTGAGCGGTTTTCCAGCGCGGCGGCCAGACTCAGGCACTGATCGCTGTCGAGTGCGCCGAGTGGCCGGATGGCGCGCAGTGCCAGGCGACCTTCGGTCAGGGTGCCGGTCTTGTCGAAAATCACTGTGTCGATCTGGTTCAGGCCTTCGAGCACATGGCCACGAGTCAGCAATAAACCGAGTTTGTGCAGGGTGCCGGTAGCGGCTGTGAGGGCGGTCGGCGTGGCCAGCGACAACGCGCACGGACAGGTCGCGACCAGCATGGCCAACACAATCCAGAATGCCCGCGAGGCATCCAGTTCCCACCACAACAGGCCAATGGCGGCAGCGGCAATCAGCGACAACAACAGAAACCATTGCGCGGCGCGGTCGGCGATTTCCGCCAGTCGTGGTTTTTCCGCCTGAGCGCGATCCAGCAAGCGGACGATGGCCGACAGGCGTGTGTCCTGGCCGAGCGCCTGGACCTCGACCGTCAGAGCGCCTTCTACGTTCAGGGTGCCGGCAGTGACCGAGTCACCGAGGGTCCGAGGCTGCGGCAGGTATTCGCCAGTCAGCAGTGACTCGTCGACACTGGATTGGCCATCGATGATCTTGCCGTCGGCCGGCAGAATGGCGCCCGGATGCACCAGCACCTGATCTCCCACGCGCAATTCGCTGAGCAGGATGCGCTCGCTCTGGCCGTCGGAGCTCAGGCGCAGGCACGAGGCGGGCAGCAGATTCACCAGTTGCGCCGTGGCGGCGGCGGTGCGTTCACGGGCGCGACGCTCCAGGTAGCGCCCGGCCAGCAGGAACAGCGCGAACATGCCCACGGCGTCGAAATACAGCTCGCCGACCCCGGTGATCGAGGTCCAGATCCCCGCAATGTAGGCGCTGCCGATGGCCAGCGACACCGAAACGTCCATCGTGAGATGGCGGGTGCGCAAGTCGCGCATGGCGCCCTTGAAGAACGGCGCGCAGCTGTAGAACACAATCGGCGTGGTGAGGAACAGCGCGACCCAGCGCAGGATCGTGTGCAATTCCGGGCTGAGGTCGATGTTGAATTCCGGCCAGGTGGCCATGGTCGCCATCATCGCCTGGAACCACAACAACCCGGCCACCCCGAGTTGACGCAGGGCCAGGCGGTTTTCGCTGGCCAGTTGTTCACTGGCGCGGTCGGCCTGGTAGGGGTGGGCGGCGTAACCGATGTGACGCAGCTCGCTGAGGATCTGGCTCAGGGGGAGTTGCGCGTCGGTCCAGCGTACATGCAGGCGATGGTTGGACAGGTTCAAGCGTGCTTCGGCGACGGCCGGCAAGGTGCGCAGGTGCTTCTCGATCAGCCAGCCGCAGGCGGCGCAACTGATGCCTTCCATCAGCAGGGTGGTTTCAGCGAGTTCGCCTTCGTGGCGGACAAAGGGCTTTTGCACGTCGGCGCGGTCGTACAGCGCCAGCTCGTCCACCAGTTGCACCGGCAATGCCTGTGGGTTGGCCGAGGCTTCGCTGCGGTGCTGATAATAGCTTTCCAGGCCGCCGGCAACAATGGCTTCGGCCACGGCCTGGCAACCCGGGCAGCAGAATTCGCGGGCCTGCCCGAACACGACGGCGGTGAAGCGGCTGCCGGCCGGGACGGGCAGGGCGCAGTGGTAGCAGGGGGTTGGGGTGGTCATGAAGTGGAGTCTACATCGTTCAGGAGGGCCTCATCGCCGGCAAGCCGGCTCCTACAGAGTTCGCGTGATTCTGTAGGAGCCGGCTTGCCGGCGATGCGCGAAGCGCGGCTTTATTTCTTCAGGTCTTCGGCGCCCTGAAGGGGTTCGTCACCGAGCAACAGATCCTTGTCATGGCTGACCAGCTCTTCTTCGAACATGCGCCAGATATGGTCGTCCTGGGTACCGAGCAATTCGATAAAGCGACGGCCTTCGATCTTGTCGCTCAACTGGCCGATGTAACGGCCCTGTTCGGTTTCACTGCGGGTCAGGATGATCTTGCGATCCTTCTCTGGCTGGGTCGGCGAAATCAGGTTGAGTTCCAGGGTTTTGGGCTGGCTGTTGCCGCTCAGGTGCAGGTCGACTTCGCCGGTCACGCCATCCAGGTGCACGCTGGCGCGCATCAGCAGGGTCTGTGCCAGCAGTTCACGGTCGAGGGAGCGGTTGATGCCTTTGCCGGCTTCGTAATAGTTGTCGTTGACCAGGTTGTCCGGGTTATTCACCGCAATGGTCACCATGGACAAGGTCAGGGTCACCGAGCAGGCCAGGATCCCGATGATGATCCACGGCCAGAGGTGCTTGTACCAGGGACTTGCGGCAGTTGCTGCGGGCATGATCAGTTCTCTTAACGATTTTGTGGGCCGATGAACCGGCTCTTGGCTTCAATGTGGACGCTGTCGTCATCGGCATCCTTGAGGATGAATTTCACCTCGTTGGTGCTCGACGGCAGTTTTTCCGGTGCGACCGACAACTCGGCAGGCTGGCTGACAATCTCGCCGGCCGCGACCTTGATCTCGCGCCGGCCCTGCATTTTGAGATCCGGCAGGCCCGAGGCTTCGAGGATGTAGGTGTGGTCGCGCTGGTCCTTGTTCATGATTTTCAGGCTGTAGACGTTTTCGATCCGGCCTTCGGCGTTCTCGCGGTACAGCACGCGGTCCTTGCTGACGTCGAAACCCACCAGCGAACGCATGACGAAGGCCGTGGCCAGCAAACTGATCATCGCCAGCAACACCACGGCATAGCCGATCAGGCGCGGACGCAGTTTATGGGTTTTCTGCCCGGACAGGTTGTGTTCGGTGGTGTAGCTGATGAGGCCGCGCGGGTATTCCATCTTGTCCATGATCGCGTCGCAGGCATCGATGCAGGCGGCGCAACCGATGCATTCGATTTGCAGGCCGTCACGGATGTCGATACCGGTCGGGCAGACCTGGACGCACATGGTGCAATCGATGCAATCACCCAGGCCCTGGGCCTTGTAGTCGATGCCTTTCTTGCGCGGGCCACGGCTTTCGCCACGGCGCGGGTCGTAGGACACGATCAGGGTGTCCTTGTCGAACATCACGCTCTGGAAGCGTGCGTACGGACACATGTAGATGCACACCTGCTCACGCAGCCAGCCCGCGTTGCCATAGGTGGCGAGGGTGAAGAAACCGACCCAGAAGTACGACCAGCCATCGGCCTGGCCGGTGAAGAATTCGATCACCAGTTCGCGGATCGGCGAGAAATAGCCGACGAAGGTCATGCCGGTCACGAAGCCGATCAGCAGCCACATTGTGTGCTTGCTGAGCTTGCGCACTATCTTGTTGGCGCTCATGGGCGCCTTGTCGAGTTTGATGCGCTGGTTGCGGTCGCCTTCGGTGACCTTTTCGCACCACATGAAGATCCAGGTCCACACACTTTGCGGGCAGGTGTAGCCACACCAGACCCGCCCGGCGTACACCGTGATGAAGAACAGGCCAAACGCGGCGATGATCAGCATGCCGGACAGCAGGATGAAGTCCTGGGGCCAGAAGGTTGCACCGAAGATGAAGAACTTGCGCTCCGGCAGGTTCCACCAGACGGCTTGATGGCCACCCCAGTTCAGCCAGACCGTACCGAAGTACAGCAGAAACAGCACGGCACCACCCGTCATCCGCAGGTTGCGGAACAGGCCGGTGAAGGCGCGGGTGTAGATTTTTTCCCGAGAGGCGTAGAGATCGACGCTGTTGTTCGCGTTCTTGTTGGGTGGAGTGACGTCGTGTACCGGAATCTGGTTGCTCATCAGTTGCATCCCACGGCAGTGGAAAAATTGCCCCGGCCAGTACGTGCCAACCGCGGTCAAAAAGGGGGCTTACAGTGGCGCAATGATACGCCTGTCGCTCTAGCTCGCGGGTGCGACCTTTGGTCGCGTTGGGGAAAAACAATGGATGGTGTAGCAGATGTAACAAAACATGATGCAGGTCAATTGACTTGTCGAGTATAGCCGTCGAACCGCAGGTAACGACGCCAATCAGGTATCCATTGGCGTCGCTGGACGTCTTACCTGACGGCGATGGTATGGCGGGCGACAGGATTGCGCCAATCGTTGTCGGCGACGACATTGACCGTCAGTTGTGTTCTGTCGTCAGAGATCTTTGCGTACAACCAGGTTTTTCGGGCTGCCGAGCCACTCGTGAACAGCGGCACATCGCCGTAGATATAGTTGGGCGGGTACATTCCGTGCTGCTTGTTCGCATCGGAGGAGAACACGGCGGTGACGCCATAATCATCAATCAGCTTTTTGAAACGAATGATTTCAGTCTCCCTGGTTGGCCAGTGAAACGCCTGGTGCAAATTCAGCAGAATGATTTTTCCTTGTGAGCGCGCCTGCCGCAGATCACGTTCCAGCCAGTCTAGGGACGGAGTGATTTCGTAAGCTGTCGTGTTGAATAAGGACTGCGTGGAAAAATTCACCGAATAGGTTGGCTGGTTATGCAACTGAATCAGGTGAACATCACCGAAGTCCCGGGAGTAAGCGAGGCTTCCATACCAGGTTTTCGTCAGACCGGAGGCCTGGGCCGCAAGGTCCATGTTCTGGACCTTTCCCCAGTAACGTTCCTTGAGGTCATCGACACTGCCGGCCGCGCAACTGGAACAACTACCGGCATTGAAGTTGTAATCGTGATTGCCCAAGCCGTAGTCGTAGACGTTGTTCAGTGTCTTCTGCAACACCGTTTTGATGTAGGCGCGCTCACTGGATTGGCCTGTGCTGGTCAGGTCGCCGTTGATCATGACGGGAACGGCGGCATGCCCGCCCGATTGCATGCGGAAATCGGCAATGCTGGTGTATTGCGCATCGATCAGCCATCGGGAGCGGGTCTCCGTATCGGCGGTGGATTCTGATTCGCCGTTGTCGGAAGTTTCACTGGAAGGGTATTTCGGGCTCGCAGCAAATACGATGTGGGCAGGAGGTGTATCTGCGGCAAATGAATGCATGATCGATACGCCGTAGGCAAACAACAAGACGGGTAAAAATTTCAAATTGATTGGGTTTTTCATGGAAATCCTTTTCTATGAATAATGGGTTTTTATTTCTGATATTCCGCGGATTTGACTGTAGGGGTGTGCGCTTGCAGGCGCTAGGGTGTGTTGTGTTTGTATTGATAGTGTTTGTTTCGGTGTGGCGTTCGATAAATGTTTTATTAATTGAAAGCCAGTTCCAGGTGGAAATGAAAACGGCCCCGTCAGTTACCTGGCGGGGCCGTTTTTTGTTGCTTCAAGCGTTTGCCTTATTTGGCATCTTCCGCCGCAGCTTTCTCACCGTGAGACAGGCTGTAGACGTAAGCGGCCAGCAGGTGAACCTTGTCGTTACCTTGCATGGCTTCTTGCGCAGGCATCTGGCCCTGACGGCCGTAACGGATGGTCTGCTGCAGTTGAGCGAAGCTCGAACCGTAGATGAACGCGCCCGGGTGAGTCAGGTCAGGTGCGCCCATGGCCGGAGTGCCTTTGCCTTGTGGGCCGTGGCACGCGACGCAGTTGGCAGCGAACAGCTTCTGGCCGGCAACCGGATCAGCCTTGGCGCCTTCAGGCAGCTTGCGCCCATCGAGGTTGGTCAGGACAAACGCAGACACGTCGGCAACGCCTTGCTCGCCGATCACTTCAGCCCACGCCGGCATGACCGCGTGGCGGCCACCCAAGATGGTGGTCTTGATGGCTTGTGCGTCGCCGCCCCAGCGCCAGTCGGCGTCGGTCAGGTTAGGGAAGCCATAAGCGCCCTTGGCGTCGGAACCGTGGCAAACCGAGCAGTTGGAGGCGAACAGGCGGCCACCCATCTTCAAGGCTTGCGGATCCTTGGCCACTTCTTCGATTGGCATGGCAGCGAATTTGGCGAAGATCGGACCGAACTTGGCGTCCGACTTGGCCATTTCCTTTTCCCACTCGTGAACGCCAGTCCAGCCGCTCTGGCCGTTGGCGAACGGGGTCTGCTTCTCGTTATCGAGGTAGCCGTAACCCGGCAGCAGGCCTTTCCAGTTACCCAGGCCCGGATACAGCGCCAGGTAGCCCAGTGCGAAGATGATGGTGCCGACGAACAGCATGAACCACCATTTCGGCAGCGGGTTGTCGTACTCCTCGATCCCGTCGAAGGAGTGGCCAACCGTCTCATCTGTCTGTTCGCTGCGCTGCCCCTTACGGGTCGACAGCAGCAGCCAGGTCAGGGCGAAGATGGTACCCAGACTGAGGACTGTGACGTACAGACTCCAGAACGTAGTCATTCTTTGTTACTCCTAGAAGCTTGCTCGACGTGCTTGATGGCTTCGGGATCATCCGCGAAAGGCAGCAAGGTCGCGTCTTCAAACTCCGACTTGCGCTTGGGGCTGAATACCCACAGCGCCAGACCGATGAAGGCCACCATCACAACAACGGTGCCCAGGCCACGAATCATCCCGATATCCATCTAAATCACCGTTTGCTTTTGATGATGGTGCCCAGGCCTTGCAGATAGGCCACCAGCGCGTCCATTTCGGTTTTGCCCTTCACAGCATCCTTGGCACCGGCGATGTCTTCGTCGGTGTAAGGGACGCCGAGCGTGCGCAAGACTTCCATTTTCTTGGCGGTGTCTTTGCCGTCGAGCTTGTTTTCCACGAGGAACGGGTAGGCCGGCATTTTCGACTCAGGCACCACGTTGCGCGGGTTGTACAAGTGCGCACGCTGCCAGTCATCGGAGTAACGACCGCCGACACGGGCCAGGTCCGGACCGGTACGCTTGGAACCCCACAGGAACGGGTGGTCCCAGACGCTTTCACCGGCGACCGAGTAGTGGCCGTAGCGTTCGGTTTCAGCACGGAACGGACGGATCATCTGCGAGTGGCAGCCGACACAACCGTTGGCGATGTAAACGTCCCGGCCTTCCAGTTCAAGGGCGGTGCGAGGCTTCATGCCTTCGACCGGCTTGTTGGTGACATCCTGGAAAAACAGCGGAACGATCTGGGTCAGGCCGCCGATGCTGACGGCGATGACCATGAAGAAGGCCAGCAGGCCAATATTCTTCTCGACTGCTTCATGCTTCATCAGTGAGCTCCAACTACGGCAATCTGTTCGGCGGCTTTGGCATCAGCCGGGTTCGAGGCACGTACGGTGCGGAATACGTTGTAGGCCATGAACAGCATGCCGGCGGCGAAGAATGCACCGCCCAGGGCACGGACGATGAAGCCCGGGTGGCTGGCTTGCAGCGCTTCGACGAACGAGTAGGTGAGGGTGCCGTCATCGTTGATTGCACGCCACATCAGGCCCTGGGTAATGCCGTTGACCCACATCGAAGCGATGTAGAGCACGGTACCGATGGTCGCGAGCCAGAAGTGGGTGTTGATCAGGCCGGTGCTGTGCATCTGCGCACGACCGAACAGTTTCGGGATCATGTGGTAGACCGCGCCGATCGAGATCATCGCAACCCAGCCCAAGGCGCCGGCGTGTACGTGGCCGATGGTCCAGTCGGTGTAGTGCGACAGGGAGTTCACGGTCTTGATCGCCATCATCGGACCTTCGAAGGTCGACATGCCGTAGAACGCCAGGGACACCACCAGGAAGCGCAGGATCGGGTCGGTGCGCAGCTTATGCCAGGCGCCCGACAGGGTCATCATGCCGTTGATCATGCCGCCCCAGCTCGGAGCCAGCAGGATGATCGACATCGCCATGCCCAGGGACTGAGCCCAATCCGGCAGAGCGGTGTAGTGCAGGTGGTGCGGACCGGCCCAGATGTACAGGGTGATCAGCGCCCAGAAGTGCACGATGGACAGGCGATAGGAGTAGATCGGACGTTCGGCCTGTTTCGGCACGAAGTAGTACATCATCCCCAGGAAGCCGGTGGTCAGGAAGAAGCCCACGGCGTTGTGGCCGTACCACCACTGGATCATCGCGTCAGTCGCACCGGCGTAGGCCGAGTAGGACTTGAACAGGCTGACCGGCAGCGATATGTGGTTGACGATGTGCAGCATCGCAGTCACGAGGATGAAGGCACCGTAGAACCAGTTACCGACATAGATGTGCTTGGTCTTGCGCTTGACGATGGTGCCGAAGAACACCAAAGCGTAGGTAACCCAGACAATGGCCAGCAGGATAGCCAGGGGCCATTCCAGTTCGGCGTATTCCTTGCTGGTGGTGTAACCCAGCGGCAAGGAGATACCAGCACCGACGATCACCGCTTGCCATCCCCAGAAGGTGAAGGCCGCGAGGCTGTCGGAAATCAGTCGCGTTTGGCAGGTTCGCTGCACGACGTAATAAGAAGTGGCAAACAGTGCACATCCACCGAAGGCGAAAATCACCAGGTTGGTGTGCAACGGGCGCAGGCGTCCAAAGCTCGTCCATGGCAGACCGAAGTTCAACTCCGGCCAGACCAGTTGCGAGGCGATGAAGACACCGAGCCCCATGCCAAGGATCCCCCAGACCACCGTCATGATGGCGAACTGGCGGACTACCTTATAGTTATAAGCAGTCGGACTGATTGCTGTGCTCATTCTAAGGTTCCACGGTTTGGGTGTTTTATTAGGATTAAAAATCGGCCGCAAGTATGGAGAAAGCAGGGGGTCATTGCAACGCGCCATGACGTGGGTCAATGCTTTCAAATGCTGATTCTGCGGCCTTTCCATGCGCCGCGTAAGGACAAAATTGCCCAAGGGCAAAATGTCTTCGCGGAGGAAATAGGCGAGGGGTTCAGGTCGCATGTAACGGGGTGTGTTCAAACGCAACGGCCGGTTGACCGACGGCAATTGGCGCGATAGCCGGTATTCCCGGCCTTTGCGGCCTGTCATCGGGCAGAAGCATCGAACACATCGGTTAAGGTCGACCTGCAACCGGTGCTCGCCGGTCCGCATCGGAGCAAGCTTAGACCCGAATCCGGTGAACCGAAAGGAAGATGCAATGAGGGTGCGACAATGCGTCGCAAAGGGAGGGGGAGCTGCCGCATCCAGATGAATGCGGCAGTAGAGCGGTCAGGATTTATTCGGCTTTGTCCTCCGCCAGCAAATGCTCGGAACCGGCAGCGTGAGACAAGCTGTAAACGTAGGCAGCCAGCAACTGCACCTTATCGTTGCCGAGCAGTTCGTTCTGCGCCGGCATATGGCCCTGACGGCCATGACGAATCGTTTGTTCAAGCTGCGTCAGGCCGGTGCCGTAGATGAAACCGCCCGGGTGCGTCAGTTTTGGCGCGCCCATCGCTTCAGTGCCCTGGCCTTTGGCCCCGTGACAAGCGACGCACGTGGTGTTGAACGCCTGCTGGCCTGCTTGCAGGTCAGCCTTGCTGTCGGCAGGCAGCGGCAGGCCGGCCAGGTCATGGCGAACATAGGCGGCAACGTTCTTGACGCCGTCTTCACCGAGGATTTCACCCCAGGCCGGCATGGCGGCCACCCGCCCACCCATAATGGTGGTCTTGATGGTTTCCGGACTACCGCCCCAGCGCCAGTCGCTGTCGGTCAGGTTGGGGAAGCCGTATGCACCCTTGGCATCCGAGCCGTGGCACACCGAGCAGTTGGAGGCGAACAGGCGGCCGCCC
Source organism: Pseudomonas sp. C32 (assembly GCF_030417915.1). NCBI lineage: Bacteria > Pseudomonadati > Pseudomonadota > Gammaproteobacteria > Pseudomonadales > Pseudomonadaceae > Pseudomonas > Pseudomonas sp. C32. The sequence continues at coordinate 218,785 of NZ_JAUHUK010000007.1, forward strand.
ATTTTCAGCGCTTGCGGGTCTTTGGCGACTTCTTCCAGGGGCATGGCGGAGAATTTGGCGAAGATCGGCCCGAACTTCGCGTCGGCCTTGGCCATTTCCTTTTCCCACTCGTGCACGCCGGTCCAGCCGTTTTCATAACCGGGGAGGATGCCTTTCCAGTTGCCCAGGCCCGGATAAAGGATCAGGTAACCGACGGCAAACACCAGGGTGCCCACGAACAGCATGAACCACCATTGCGGCAATGGATTGTCGTACTCCTCGATGCCGTCGAAGCTGTGGCCCATGGTCTGGTCGACACTGCCCTTGGTTTCGCCCTTGCGGGTGCTGAGCAGCAGCCAGGTCAGGCCGATCAGGCTGCCGATGGTCAGTACGCAGATCCACGTACTCCAGAAGGTGGTCATGACCGGGTACTCCTTGTCGCAGGTTGTTCAGTGGTGTCGGGTTGCGGCTCGTCGGCGAAGGGCAGCAGGCGTGCTTCGGCGAATTCCGGGCCGCGCTTGCCGTTGAACACCCAAAGGGTCAGGCCTATGAACGCGACGAACACGACGACGGTGCCAAGGCCGCGGATCATGCCGGTGCTCAATTCAAACATTGCTCACCTCTTGCTCTTGATGGCAGTGCCGAGCACTTGCAGGTAGGCGACCAGGGCATCCATCTCGCTTTTGCCCCTGAGCGAAGCGACGGCGCCGCTGATGTCTTCGTCGGTGTACGGCACGCCCAAAGTGCGCATGGCCTTGATCTTGGTTTCGGTATGACTGCTGTCGACCGGGTTGGCCACCAGCCATGGGTAGGCCGGCATCTTCGACTCGGGCACGACGTTGCGCGGGTTGTACAAGTGCGCGCGGTGCCAGTCATCGGAGTAGCGCGCGCCGACACGGGCCAGGTCCGGACCGGTGCGTTTCGAGCCCCACAGGAACGGGTGATCCCAGACGCTTTCGCCGGCCACCGAGTAGTGGCCGTAGCGCTCGGTCTCGGCGCGGAACGGCCGGATCATCTGCGAGTGACAGCCGACGCAGCCTTCGCGGATATAGATATCGCGACCTTCCAATTGCAGCGCGGTGTAGGGCTTCATGCCTTCCACCGGTTTATTGGTTACGTCCTGGAAGAACAGCGGGACGATCTGGGTCAGACCGCCAATGCTCACCGCCAGGATCATCAGCAGCAGTAACAGGCCGACGTTTTTCTCGATAGTTTCGTGTTTCATGGCGGACTCCTCAGACCATCTGCGCGGCAGCGGCGGCTTCGGCAGGCTGCGAGGCCCGCACGGTGCGCCAGGTGTTGTAGGCCATCAGGAACATGCCGCTGAGGAAGATCGCGCCGCCCACCAGTCGCACGACGAAGCCAGGGTGGCTGGCCACCAGCGTCTCGACGAAGGAGTAGGTCAGCGTGCCGTCTTCGTTCACTGCACGCCACATCAGGCCCTGGGCGATGCCGTTGACCCACATCGAGGCGATGTACAGAACGGTGCCGATGGTGGCGAGCCAGAAGTGCGCGTTGATCAGGCCGATGCTGTGCATCTGCTCGCGACCGAAGACTTTCGGGATCATGTGATACAGCGCGCCGATGGAAATCATCGCCACCCAGCCGAGCGCACCGGCGTGTACGTGGCCGATGGTCCAGTCGGTGTAGTGGGAGAGGGCGTTCACGGTCTTGATCGCCATCATCGGCCCTTCGAAGGTCGACATGCCGTAGAACGCCAGCGACACCACGAGGAAGCGCAGGATCGGGTCGCTGCGCAACTTATGCCAGGCGCCCGACAAGGTCATCATGCCGTTGATCATGCCGCCCCAGCTCGGTGCCAGCAGGACCAGCGACATCACCATGCCCAGCGATTGCGCCCAGTCTGGCAGCGCGGTGTAGTGCAAGTGGTGCGGACCGGCCCAGATGTACAGGGTGATCAGCGCCCAGAAGTGCACGATCGACAGGCGATAGGAGTACACCGGACGCTCGGCCTGTTTCGGCACGAAGTAGTACATCATCCCGAGGAAACCGGCGGTGAGGAAAAAGCCCACGGCGTTGTGCCCGTACCACCACTGCACCATCGCGTCGGTGGCGCCTGAGTAGAGCGAGTAGGACTTGGTGAAGCTGACCGGCAGTTCCATGTTGTTGACGATATGCAGGATCGCCACGGTGACGATGAACGCGCCAAAGAACCAGTTACCCACATAAATGTGCTTGGTCTTGCGCTTCATGATCGTGCCGAAGAACACGACGGCGTAGGCGACCCAGACGATGGTGATCAGGATGTCGATCGGCCATTCCAGCTCGGCGTATTCCTTGGAACTGGTGTAGCCCAGCGGCAGGCTGATCGCTGCCAATAGAATCACCAGTTGCCAGCCCCAGAAGCAGAACGCGGCGATTTTCGGCGCGAACAGTTGAGTCTGGCAGGTGCGTTGCACCGAATAAAACGAACTGGCGAACAGTGCGCAGCCGCCAAAGGCGAAGATCACCGCATTGGTGTGCAGCGGGCGCAAGCGGCCGAAGCTGGTCCACGGCAAATTGAAGTTGAGTTCGGGCCAGACCAACTGGGCCGCGAGAAAAACCCCGAGCCCCATGCCGACGATGCCCCACACCACCGTCATAATGGCGAATTGGCGGACCACCTTGTAGTTGTAGGCGGTACTGATAGAAGTGTTCATGGTTCCCCATCCACGGTTCAGCCGAAGTGAGCGCAAACGGCGCATCCTTCGCCTGGAGTTATAGGCAGACTAAAAGCGAGGCAAGCATGGACAAACAGCACAAGGCCAGTATTGACGGGGATCAATGGGCGCAGTGCGTGCAGGATCATGGATGGCTGTGGAATGCCGCTGCCGGCAAGGCTTCGGCGACGCTGATTCTTGCCCACGGCGCCGGCGCACCGATGGACAGTAGCTGGATGAGCGACATGGCTGCACGCCTCGCGGCACAAGGCGTGAACGTGTTGCGCTTCGAGTTTCCGTACATGGCGCAGCGGCGTGTCGACGGCAGTAAACGCCCACCGAATCCGGCCCCGAAACTGCTGGAATGCTGGCGCGAGGTGTATGCCCAGGTGCGACGCCATGTCACTGGGTTGCTGGCCATTGGCGGCAAGTCCATGGGCGGGCGGATGGCCAGTTTGCTGGCCGATGAATTGAAGGCGGATGCGTTGGTGTGCCTGGGTTATCCGTTTTATGCCGTGGGCAAGCCGGAGAAACCGCGGGTCGAGCATTTGGCTTCCCTGAAAACCCGGACATTGATCGTGCAAGGCGAGCGGGATGCGCTGGGCAATCGCGAGGCGGTCGAGGGTTATGCGCTATCGCCGAGTATCGAGGTGTTCTGGCTGGTGGCGGGGGATCATGATTTGAAACCGTTGAAGGTTTCCGGGTTTACCCATGAGCAGCATTTGGCGGCTGCAGCGCAGAAGGTTGCAGCGTTTCTGTAGGAGCTGGCTTGCCAGCGAAGGCGGCCTTCCAGGCAGTATCGTGTTTTGGTCAGTGGCGGGGGAAGTCGCGGTGTTTATTCAGTAAAGTTTTCGCCAGCAGTCAGGGCCTCATCGCTGGCAAGCCAGCTCCTACAGGGGATTGCGGTCTCTGTAGGAGCTGGCTTGCCAGCGATGGCGGTATCAAGGCCTAGCGGTTAAACCGTTCCACCAACGAGTACTGGGTATTCGCCGTGCGGGTCAGTTCTTCACTCAACAACGCCGAGTTCTGCGCCTGTTCCGAGGTCTGGTCCGCCAGTTCCGAGATATTGCTGATGTTGCGGCTGATCTCTTCGGCCACGGCACTTTGTTCTTCGGTCGCAGCGGCGATCTGGGTGGTCATGTCGGTGATGTTGGCCACCGCCTCGCTGATCCCCACCAACGCCTGATCCGCTTCCAGCACCCGCGCCACACCTTCTTCCGCCTGACGATGCCCGGCTTCCATGGTTTGCACGGCGGTGCCGGCGGTTTGCTGGAGCTTGGCGATCAGCGCGTGAATCTGCCCGGTGGATTCGGTGGTGCGTTGCGCCAGCTGACGAACTTCATCGGCGACCACCGCAAAGCCGCGACCCATCTCACCGGCACGGGCCGCTTCGATAGCGGCGTTCAGCGCCAGCAGGTTGGTCTGGTCGGCGATGCCTTTGATCACATCGACCACGCCACCGATTTCGTTGCTGTCCTTGGCCAGTTGGGTCACGGTCTGGCCGGTTTCACCGACCACCACCGACAGGCGCTGGATGGCTTCGCGGGTTTCCCCGGCAATGTCACGACCACGGCCGGTCAGGCGATTGGCTTCCTGGGTGGCGTCGGCGGTGCGTTGCACATGGCTGGCGACTTCCTGAGTGGTCGCGGCCATCTGGTTGACGGCGGTCGCCACTTGCTCGGTCTCGACGCGTTGGCGCTCCAGACCGCTGGAGCTTTTGTGCGCCAGGGCGTCGGACTGTCTGGCCTGATCGGTCAAGTGTTCGGCGGTGTCCTGCAGACGGGTCAGGCAGGTTTTCAGGCGTGCTTCCTGGCTGAGGATCGACATCTCCAGACGTGCCTGGGCGCCACGGCTGTCGGTGTACATCTGCGCAATCAGCGGGTCAGACGTGGTCTGCTCAGCCAGGCGCAGCAAGCGCTTGAGGCCGCGCTGTTGCCAGCTCAAGCCCATCAGGCCCAGCGGCACCGAGAGGCCGGCCGCCAGGGCGAAGCCCCAGTGGGAGTTGAGCGACGCGCCAATCATGAAGCTCAGTTGGCTGACCAGAATAAACGGCAGCCAGTCCTGCAGAACCGGCAGCCATTTATCCGAGGAGGGAATGGCTGACTTGCCCTGGTTGATGCGTTGGTAGAGCGCTTCGGCACGGCGGATCTGTTCGGCGGTGGGCTTGACCCGGACCGACTCGTAACCGATTACCTGATTGCCATCGAAGACCGGCGTGACGTAGGCGTTGACCCAGTAATGGTCGCCGGTCTTGCAGCGATTCTTGACGATGCCCATCCATGGCAAGCCTTGTTTGAGTGTGCCCCACATGTGCGCGAAGACCGCCGACGGGACGTCAGGGTGACGCACCAGGTTGTGCGGTGCACGGATCAGTTCCTCACGGGAAAACCCGCTGATTTCGACGAATGCGTCGTTACAGTAGGTGATCACGCCCTTGGCATCGGTGGTGGAAATCAACCGCTGCTGAGCCGGGAAGGTCCGTTCGCGTTGGGTAATGGGCTGGTTGTTACGCATGGCATATTTAATCCGCAAGGCTTTCAAGCGCTGTATCGGCATCTCCCGGCATTTATTGAGGTTATTTTTTGATAGTCGGCAGTGCGTCGCAAAATGACCCTTGCGTCAGCGCGCAAGCATCGGATAGGTGAACAGGCCGAAGTGCAGCAGGTTCAAGCCAAAATGAGTGGCAATGGCCGCAGCCAATCCGCCAAAACGGTAGGCCAGGCCGTAACCCATGCCGGCCAGGGTCGCCAGCAGCGCCCATTGCCATCCTGCCCCTGCATGAGCCAGGCCGAAGATCGATGCTGCCAGCAGCAAGGCAAGGTTTTCGCCCTGGGGCAGATGTTTCATGCACCGGCTCAATCCGCCCTGAATGTAGCCGCGGAACAGCGCTTCTTCGACCAGCGTCACCATGAGCAGATTGTTCAGCAGCCATAACCAGGCGTGCTCCGGCCATTTGGGCGCCCAAGCGATGACACCCAGCAGCATCGCACCTCCGAGTGCGAGGACGACGCTCAAGAAGAGCGCCACGACAGTTGCAGAGAGGGAAGCCCGCAGCGAACGCCGGGAGACGATCCAGGGACAGGCGATCAACAACCAGAAGCCGATCAGTGGCTTGTCCAGATTCAAATGCATCGCGAACGTGACGGCATCGTCGGTAAAACGCTGGGGCGGTATCACACGACCGTTATAGAAACCCGGTAACCAGTGCATCGCCAAGGCCAGGGCCAGGAAGATGAACAGGCTGTGACCGAGAAAGCGGCCAAATTGGAGTTTTTGCTGGCGAACGGCAAGGCCGGCAATGAGGAGCAATGCGACAGAGATTCCGGCGAACCCACTGAGGTGGCCGTAAGCCAGCGCCATGCCGTAACCGAGGGAGAGAAGGGCCAGAAGCGTCCATGGCAGGGCGAGCATTGAAAATCCTTGTGTCCGAAATTTTGCGGGCCTGCACGGATTATGTTCGCGAACATAAAGGCGCGATTGTACGGGGTAGCGTCCAAACAAAAACACCGCCCGAAGGCGGTGTTTGTAACAACTGCCGATTACGACGCAATCAACTGCCGCAACACATAATGCAGAATCCCTCCTGACTTGAAGTATTCCACTTCATTCAATGTATCGATCCGGCACAACACTTCGATTCGCTCGCGGGTGCCATTCTCGCGGGTGATGACCAGGGTCAGATTCATCCGCGGCGTCAGTTCGACGCCGGTCAAACCGAGGATGTCCAGCGTTTCCCGGCCGGTCAGGTTCAGGCTCTGGCGGTTTTGATCCAGCTTGAACTGCAGAGGCAACACGCCCATGCCCACCAGGTTGGAGCGGTGGATCCGTTCGAAACTCTCGGCGATGACGGCTTTTACACCCAGCAGATTGGTACCCTTGGCCGCCCAGTCGCGGCTTGAACCGGTGCCGTATTCCTGGCCGGCGATCACCACCAACGGTGTGCCCGCAGCCTGATAGCGCATGGCCGCGTCGTAGATCGGCATCTTTTCCATGGTCGGGATGTAGAACGTATTGCCGCCTTCTTCGCCGCCGAGCATTTCGTTGCGAATGCGGATGTTGGCGAAGGTGCCGCGCATCATCACTTCATGGTTGCCACGGCGCGAGCCATAAGAGTTGAAGTCCCGTGGCTCCACGCCTTTGTCGCGCAGGTATTGTCCTGCCGGGCTGTCGGCCTTGATGTTGCCGGCCGGGGAAATGTGATCGGTGGTCACCGAGTCGCCGAGCAGTGCGAGGATCCGCGCCCCCGAGACATCCTTGACCACGGGCGGCGGGCCAGCAATGTCATCGAAGAACGGCGGATGCTGGATGTAGGTCGAATCGTCCTGCCAGACATAGGTCGCCGCTTGCGGGACTTTGATCGCTTGCCACTGTTCGTCACCGGCAAACACTTCGGCGTATTCCTTGTGGAACATGGCCGTGTTGACCTGGTTCACCGCGTCAGCGATTTCCTTGCTGCTCGGCCAGATGTCCCGCAAATAAACCGGGTTGCCGTCCTTGTCCTCGCCCAAGGGTTCGCGACTGATGTCGATCCGTACCGTCCCGGCCAAGGCGTAGGCCACCACCAAGGGCGGGGAGGCCAGCCAGTTGGTTTTGACCAATGGATGCACGCGCCCTTCGAAGTTGCGATTGCCCGACAGCACCGATGCCACCGTCAGGTCGGCTTGCTGGATAGCTTTTTCGATCGGCTCCGATAACGGACCCGAGTTGCCGATGCACGTGGTACAGCCGTAACCGACCAAGGCAAAACCCAGCTCATCAAGGTAGTGCGTCAGGCCTGCCGCTTTGTAGTAGTCGGTGACGACTTTCGAGCCGGGCGCCAGCGAGCTTTTCACCCATGGCTTGCGCTTGAGGCCTTTTTCCACGGCCTTCTTCGCCAGCAACCCGGCGGCCATCATCACGCTCGGGTTTGAGGTGTTGGTGCAGGACGTGATCGCGGCGATGACCACGGCGCCGTTTTTCAGGCGATAGGTCTGGCCTTCATAGTGGTAATCCGCTTCACCGGCCAGATCGGCGTTGCCGACGGCGACACCGCCACCGCCCTCGCTTTCGAGTCGGCCTTCTTCCTTGCTGGTGGGCTTGAACTGCAGGTCAGTGAAGTCGCTGAACGCTTGCGCAACGTTGGGCAGTGCAACGCGGTCCTGTGGACGTTTCGGCCCTGCCAGGCAGGCTTCGACGCTGGTCATGTCCAGCGCCAGGCTGTCGGTGAACACCGGTTCCTGGCCCGGAAGGCGCCACAAACCCTGAGCCTTGCTGTACGCCTCAACCAGTTTTACGGTCTCGGCGGGGCGGCCGGACAGGCGCAGGTAGTCCAGCGTCACCTCGTCCACCGGGAAGAAGCCGCAGGTGGCGCCGTATTCCGGGGCCATGTTGGCGATGGTCGCGCGGTCGGCCAATGGCAGGTCGGCGAGGCCGTCACCATAGAATTCGACGAATTTCCCCACCACGCCTTTTTTGCGCAGCATCTGCGTCACTGTCAGCACAAGGTCAGTGGCGGTGATGCCTTCCTTGAGTTTGCCAGTCAGTTTGAAACCGATCACTTCGGGTATCAGCATCGACACCGGTTGCCCCAGCATCGCGGCTTCCGCCTCGATACCGCCGACACCCCAACCGAGGACGCCGAGACCGTTGATCATGGTGGTGTGGGAATCGGTGCCGACCAGGGTGTCGGGGAAGGCATAGGTGCGACCGTCTTCATCTTTGGTCCACACCGTGCGCCCCAGGTATTCCAGGTTCACCTGATGGCAGATCCCGGTGCCCGGCGGCACCACGCTGAAGTTATCGAAAGCACTTTGGCCCCAGCGCAGAAAGGCATAGCGTTCGCCGTTGCGTTGCATCTCGATGTCGACGTTCTGCTCGAAGGCGCTGCTGGTCGCAAATTTGTCGACCATCACCGAGTGGTCGATCACCAGGTCGACGGGGGAGAGCGGGTTGATGCGTTGCGGATCGCCACCGGCCTTGGCCATCGCCGCGCGCATGGCGGCCAGGTCGACCACGGCGGGCACGCCGGTGAAGTCTTGCATCAGGACCCGCGCCGGGCGGTACTGGATTTCGCGATCCGAGCGACGCTCCTTGAGCCATGCGGCAATCGCCTTGAGGTCGGCGCCGGTGACGGTCTTTTCGTCCTCCCAGCGCAGCAGGTTTTCCAGCAGCACCTTCAGCGACATCGGCAACTTGTCCAGATCGCCCAGGGTCTTGGCGGCTTCCGGCAGGCTGAAATAGTGGTAGGTCTTGGCGTCGACTTGCAGTTCTTTCAGAGCGTTCAGGCTATTGAGGGACAGCATTACGATCACTCCTGTGAGTCCGCACGGTTACGGACTGAGGGGACGGGCAGAGCCTTAAACCTAGTCCTGTTTTCAGTAGCTGGCTAATAACTGGACTCTATGGGCAAGTTCAAGGTTCCGAACTCGGCTATCATGCGCGGGTTTTCGTGACAGGCTTTGCTTTAGAGCAAGTCTGGGCATCGCGCAGTGGCTGAAATTGGTCGCCATTGCCCAGGAGTAAGAATGAACACCCTTTTTATGCATTGCCGACCAGGCTTCGAAGGTGAAGTCTGTTCCGAGATTTCCGACCTCGCCGCGCGTTTGAACGTGGCCGGTTATGCCAAGGCCAAGACTGCCAGCGCCTGCGCCGAATTTGTCTGCACCGAAGAAGACGGTGCCGAGCGCCTGATGCGTGGTCAGCGTTTCGCCGATCTGATCTTCCCGCGCCAGTGGGCCCGGGGAATTTTCATTGATCTGCCGGAAACCGACCGTATCAGCGTGATCCTCGCGCACATGGCCGACTTTCCGCTGTGCGGCAGCCTGTGGCTGGAGATGGTCGACACCAACGATGGCAAAGAGCTGTCGAACTTCTGCAAAAAATTCGAAGTGCACTTGCGCAAAGCGCTGATGGCCGCCGGCAAACTGGTGGAAGACGCACACAAGCCGCGTTTGTTGCTGACGTTCAAAAGTGGTCGCGAAGTGTTCATGGGGCTGGCGGAGTCGAACAACTCGGCGATGTGGCCGATGGGCATTCCCCGTTTGAAGTTTCCTCGCGAGGCGCCGAGCCGTTCGACGCTCAAGCTGGAAGAGGCGTGGCACCACTTCATCCCGCGTGACCAGTGGGACGAGCGCCTGCACGGTGACATGACGGGCGTCGACCTCGGTGCTGCGCCGGGTGGCTGGACCTGGCAATTGGTCAACCGCGGCATGCTGGTCACTGCCATTGATAACGGTCCGATGGCTGAAAGCCTGATGGACACCGGCCTTGTACAGCACTTGATGGCCGACGGTTTCACCTTCAAGCCCAAGCAGCCGGTGGACTGGATGGTCTGCGACATCGTCGAGAAACCGGCGCGCAACGCCGCCATGCTCGAAGAGTGGATCGGCGACGGGCATTGCCGCGAAGCGGTGGTCAACCTCAAGCTGCCGATGAAGCAGCGCTATGCCGAGGTCAAACGCTTGCTGGAACGGATTGCCGACGGCTTCAAGGCGCGGGGCATTCGGGTCGAGATCGGTTGCAAGCAGCTGTACCACGACCGCGAAGAAGTGACCTGTCACCTGCGCCGGCTGGATGTGAAGAAACCGAAATCCCGCTGAACGATGAGTCGACGGACAATGCATAACCTGTAGGAGCCGGCTTGCTGGCGAACGCGGTGGCACATTTGGCAGGGCGTACCTGACAGTACGCCTTCGCTGGCAAGCCAGCTCCTACAGAAGAAGGTGAAGTTCCGTTCAACGATGAGTCGACGGACAATGCATAACCTGTAGGAGCCGGCTTGCTGGCGAAGGCGGCGGCACATTTGACAGGGCGGTGCCTGACAGAACGCCTTCGCTGGCAAGCCAGCTCCTACAGAAGAAGGTGAAGTTCCGTTCAACGATGAGTCGACGGACGATGAATGATCTGTAGGAGCCGGCTTGCTGGCGAAGGCGGCGGCACATTTGACAGCGTGGTGCCTGACAGTACGCCTTCGCTGGCAAGCCAGCTCCTACAGAAGAAGGTGAAGTTCCGTTCAACGATGAGTCGACGGACGATGAATGATCTGTAGGAGCCGGCTTGCTGGCGAACGCGGTGGCACATTTGGCAGGGCGTACCTGACAGTACGCCTTCGCTGGCAAGCCAGCTCCTACAAAAGCTGGCGTTATGCCAGAGATGACCGAGTACCCGGCAATGCGCGACAATGTCGGCCAGTTTCAGGAGTTAATCATGAGTGAAATGCTTGATACGCCGGTAGACGGCACCCTCGATGCCACTGGCCTCAACTGCCCGGAACCGGTGATGATGCTGCACCAGCACATCCGTGACCTGGTGCCTGGCGGCCTGCTCAAGGTGATCGCCACTGACCCGTCGACCCGTCGCGACATTCCCAAGTTCTGCGTGTTTCTCGACCATGAACTGGTGGGGCAGCACGAAGAGGCGGGCACCTATCTGTACTGGATCCGCAAGAAGTCCGTTTGACGCAAACAAAAAAAGACCTGCGAAAGCAGGTCTTTTTGTCTGTGCGATCACCCCGCCGAGTGGCTAAGTCGAATTCGTTTGCGTGCACTGCGCGTCAGTCGAATCGACAGCATCAGCGCCGCGCAACTCAGGCCGGCAATCAACCCTTCCCACAGCCCGTTCGGGCCACTCGCCGGACCGAACAAATCGGTCAGTCCCAGCACGTAGCCGACTGGCAGGCCGATGCCCCAATACGCGAACAGTGTCAGGATCATCGTCACCCGAGTGTCCTGATAGCCACGTAGCGCGCCCGCGCAAATCACCTGGATGGCATCGGAAAACTGGTACAGCGCGGCATATACAATCAACATCGACGCAATCTGGATCACGGCCCTGTCAGGCGTGTAGATCGAGGCGATTTGTTCGCGCAGGAGCAGAATCAGGGCCGCCGAGAAGGCCGCGAACACCAGTGCCGCGCCGAGCCCGACTTTCGCTGCGAAGCGCGCCTGATACGGATTTCCGGCCCCCAGTGCCTGACCGACCCGCACGGTCACCGCCATGCCCAGCGAGTAAGGAATCATGAACAGCAGCGAGCTGATGTTCAGGGCAATTTGATGCCCGGCCACCACGGTCGAGCCGAGGCTGCCGATCAGCAGGGCGATGACCGCGAAGATGCTGGACTCGGCGAAGACTGCAATACCGATCGGCAGGCCAATGCTGATCAAGCGCTTGATCACGGCCCACTTCGGACGGTCGAAGCGCACCAGCACACGCGTGCGTGCATAAAAAGGAGCCCAGAAGGTCCAAGCCGCCATGCTCAACGCCATGAACCACATCACGATGCCACTGGCCCAGCCGCACCCGACGCCACCCAGGGCCGGTGCACCGAAATGGCCATAGATCAAGGTGTAGTTCAGCGGGATGTTCAGCAATAGCCCGCACAAGCCAATGACCATGCTCGGGCGGGTGCGACCCATGCCATCGCTGTAGCAGCGCAATACGTAATAGAACGCCATGCCCGGCAAGCCAAAGGCGATCCCGTGCAGGTAACCCATGCTCGGTTCGATCAACTGCGGATCGACTTTCATCCAGTGCAGGATCGGTTCGGCGGCGAGCAGCAGGCCGCTGCCGATCAAACCGACACACAGGGCGAGCCACAATGCCTGGCGCACCAGTGGGCCGATCTCGTCAAGGTGACCGGCGCCAAAGCGTTGCGCGACCTTGGGTGTAGTGGCCAGCAGAACGCCAGACATCAACAGGTAGACCGGAATCCAGATCGAGTTGCCCAGCGCCACCGAGGCAAGGTCCCGCGGGCTGACGCGGCCGGCCATCACGGCATCGACGAAGCCCATGGCCGTGGTGGCCAGTTGCGCAATCATGATCGGCAGAGCCAGGCTGAGCAGGCCTTTGAGCTCCATGCGTACGGGCGTCGTGCGCGGGGTATCAAGGGTGATGGTGTTTTGAGTTGCAGGATTCAATGGCGAAACGTCCAAAAAGTGTTGATGCACAGGCGCGCATTCTACGCGTTGACGCGGCGGTCAGGAAAAGACCCGTGTTGCGGATTTGTAAACCCGGTTTCTGTGGCGAGGGATGTGCAATGCTCACTGGCTCAGTATGGCCATCTACGCCTACACTGCCGGTCCGCCAAAGGAGCCTGCCATGCTGATTGTTGCCGACGAAAATATCCCCCTGCTCGATGCGTTTTTTGAAGGTTTCGGTGAAATCCGCCGGGTGCCGGGGCGTTCGATCGACCGCGCTACCGTCGAGCAGGCCGATGTGCTGCTGGTGCGTTCGGTGACCAACGTCAACCGCGCGTTACTGGAAGGCAGCAAGGTGCGTTTTGTCGGCACATGCACCATTGGCACCGATCATCTGGATCTGAAGTACTTTGATCAGGCCGGCATCACGTGGTCCAGCGCCCCGGGGTGCAATGCCCGCGGTGTGGTTGACTACGTGCTCGGCAGCCTGCTGACCCTGGCCGAAATCGAAGGCGTCGACCTGACCCAGCGTACTTATGGCGTGGTCGGCGCCGGTGAGGTGGGCGGGCGACTGGTCAAGGTCCTGCAAGGTCTTGGCTGGAAAGTGCTGGTCTGCGACCCGCCTCGGCAAGCTGCGGAAGGCGGCGATTTTGTCAGCCTGGAACAGATCGTCGCCGAATGCGATGTGATCAGCCTGCATACGCCATTGACCAAGCAAGGCTCGCAATCGACCTGGCATCTGTTCGATGAAGAACGTTTGAAGCGACTCCGCCAGGGTGCATGGCTGATCAACGCCAGTCGCGGTCCGGTGGTGCACAACTCCGCCCTGCGCAATGTGTTGCTGGAGCGCGAAGACCTGCAAGCGGTGCTCGATGTCTGGGAAGGCGAGCCCGAGGTCGATGTCGCGCTGGCCGAACTGTGTGTGCTGGCGACGCCGCACATTGCCGGTTACAGCCTCGATGGCAAGCAACGTGGCACGGCGCAGATCTACCAGGCGTATTGTGACTTCCTCGGGCAACCGGCCCAGGTCAGCTTGAGTGATTTGCTGCCGGCACCGTGGTTGTCACACGTGACCTTGAATGCACAAAGCGATCCGGCCTGGACGTTGGCGATGCTGTGCCGTGGCGTGTACGACCCGCGCCGCGACGATGCAGATTTCCGCCGCAGCCTTGTAGGCAGTGTCACCGAGCAGCGTGCGGCGTTCGATAGGCTGCGCAAGAATTATCCGTCGCGCCGTGAGATCGATGGATTACAGGTGCGGATCGAAGGGGATGCGCCGGTGTTGCAGCGGATTGTGGCGGCGTTGGGGGCAACGGCAATCTGATCGACCGTGGTGGCGCCCTTCGCGAGCAGGCTTGCGAAGGGCGCCACAGTCCTGAGTAAAAGACATAAAAAACCCGGCCAACTAGGGCCGGGCCAAGAAGACGGTGGCTATATCACTGTTGTTCGGCAGGCTTGACCAATCGCTTTTCCAGTTCGCTGCATGCTTGCTGGATCATTTCTTCAGTGATCGGTACTTCGCGGCCATTTTCATCAATAATCGAGCAACCCAGGGACTGGTCTGGCTGCGTGCGGATCACTTGAATCTTGTCATCGCTGCTGTTTTGCAAGGACATGGCCTGTCTCCTCATCAGGTTGTTTAGTGACTGTAGAACCGCCAGGTGACCGGGCTGTGACAACCTGCGACGATCTTCCGGACGGTAGAGCCAGTCCACCAGAAATGCCCTCGGATGGCTACCCGAACTTTAGACCAATAGCATCTAGGCTCTAGTCGCTGTCGACATAATTAACCTCACTCATTGTGATTTACGCAGCGCTTTCAATGGCGCGGTGTAGGCTGAAACCCTTGACTCAATGTTCTGGATGATTGCGATGCTCTCTGCCCGTCACCGCCGTGCAATTCGCCTGGCCAGTCGTTTCATCGTGCCGTATCGATGGCACGCGTTCGGTGCGTTGCTCGCATTGATCGTGACCGCGGGCATCACCCTGTCCATGGGGCAGGGCATTCGATTGTTGGTGGATCAAGGGTTCATGACCCAGTCGCCACATCTGCTCAACCAGTCCATCGGTTTGTTCATGCTCTTGGTGATGGGGCTGGCGGTCGGCACGTTTGCGCGTTTTTACCTGGTGTCGTGGATCGGCGAGCGCTGTGTCGCCGACATTCGTCGGCAGGTGTTCAACCATCTGATTTACCTGCATCCGGGGTTCTACGAAGACAACCGCAGCTCCGAGATCCAGTCACGATTGACCGCCGATACCACGCTGCTGCAATCGGTCATCGGTTCTTCACTGTCGCTGTTTTTGCGCAATCTGTTGATGGTCATCGGCGGGATCGTTCTGCTGTTTATCACCAACCCCAAACTCACCAGTATCGTGGTGGTGACCTTGCCATTGGTGATCGCGCCGATCCTGATTTTCGGTCGCCGCGTGCGCAATCTGTCGCGACTGAGTCAGGATCGGATTGCCGACATCGGCAGCTATGTTTCCGAAACCCTCGGCCAGATCAAAACCGTACAGGCCTATAACCATCAGGCTCAGGACGAACGTCGTTTCGCCGTGACTGTGGAAGAGGCATTCGACACGGCACGTAAACGCATTTTTCAGCGGGCCTGGCTGATCACCCTGGTGATTGTGTTGGTACTGGGCGCGGTCGGGGTGATGCTCTGGGTGGGTGGCATGGATGTCATTGCCGGGCGAATTTCGGCGGGTGAGCTGGCGGCGTTTGTCTTTTACAGCCTGATCGTCGGCAGCGCGTTCGGTACCTTGAGTGAAGTGATCGGCGAGTTACAGCGCGCGGCCGGGGCGGCGGAGCGGATTGCCGAGTTGCTGCGCTCGGAAAACATCATCCAGCCACCAGCGACCGATCTGGTGAGCTTGCCCGAGCGCGTGAAGGGCGACTTGATCCTGCAGGATGTGCGTTTTTCCTACCCGTCGCGACCCGAAAGTTATGCCGTCGATGGCTTGAGTCTGACGATCAACGCCGGTGAAACCCTTGCTTTGGTCGGGCCGTCCGGTGCCGGCAAATCGACGGTGTATGACCTGCTGCTGCGTTTTTACGACCCGGCTCACGGGCGTATTTTGCTCGATGGCGTGCCCCTCACACAGCTTGATCCATTGGACTTGCGTCGTTGTTTCGCCTTGGTCTCGCAAACCCCGGCGCTGTTTTTCGGCAGCATCGAAGAGAACATCCGCTACGGCAACCCGTCGGCAACCTTGGCCGAGGTTCAGAACGCGGCAAAAATTGCCTATGCGCACGACTTTATCGAGGCCATGCCCAACGGTTATCAGACCCACCTGGGTGATGGCGGGCTCGGTTTGTCCGGCGGCCAGCGCCAACGACTCGCCATCGCACGGGCGCTGTTGGTCGATGCACCCATTCTGTTGCTCGATGAAGCCACCAGCGCCCTCGATGCCCAGAGCGAACACCTGATCCAGCAAGCCTTGCCAAGCTTGATGAAAAACCGCACCACCCTGGTCATCGCCCATCGCCTGGCCACGGTAAAAAACGCCGACCGCATTGCAGTGATGGATCAAGGAAAACTGGTGGCGGTGGGCACGCATCAGGAGCTCATCGCCAGTAATGCGCTGTATGCGCGGTTGGCGGCGTTGCAGTTCAACAACGATAAGACAGAATTGGATCTCCACCTGTAGGAGCTGTCGAGAGAAACGAGGCTGCGATCTTTTGATCTTCACTTCATTGCCATCCAATAAAAAATGCCCACATCGATTGATGTGGGCATTTTTTGTAACCGGCATTACCGATTATTGATCATCAAAATACCGCTCGTGCCAATCCACGATCGGTTGCGGCAAGTTGAGCTTCTCACCATAGATCACCGAATACGACAGCACGTTTTGCACGTACTGACGGGTTTCGTCGAACGGGATGCTTTCCACCCACACGTCGAAACTCAAGTGATCGGCCCCGCGCAGCCATTGGCGCACGCGGCCCGGGCCGGCGTTGTAGGCGGCGGAGGCGAGGACGCGGTTGCCGTTGAACTGGCTGTGCACCTGGCTCAGGTACGCGGCGCCGAGCTGGATGTTCTTGTCCGGGTTGAACAGTTGCTGTGGCGAGCTGTAGGGAATGCTGAACTTGCGGGCGGTTTCCTTGGCGGTGGCGGGCATCAGTTGCATCAGGCCCGAGGCGCCGACCCCGGAGCGGGCATCTTCCATGAAGGCGCTTTCCTGGCGAGTGATGGCGAACGCCCAGCTCGGATGCAGGCCGCGACTCTTCGCTTCACGCACCAGCGTGTTGCGGTGGGCCATCGGGAAACGGATATCCAGATCGTCCCAGTATTGCGCCTGGCTGATGGTGCGAATGGCCGGGAAATACCATTTCAGGTCGTAAGCCAGTTTCGCCTGGGCAACCATCTCGTCACGGCTGAAGTGGCGGCTGACGTGGTACCACTCGCGGCGACCGTCGACGACTTGCCCGCGAGCGTGGAACTCCAGGGCGCGACGTATACCGGGGGTATTACGCACTTTGTTGATCAGTGCCTGGCTCATCACCAGCGGTTTGTTGTTCAGCGAGTACGGGGACTGCGAGCGATCCGCAGCGAGGAAGCCATAGAAGTCACGCTCGCGAGCCACGGCCCGATAGAGGGTCTGGGCTTCCGGGTTCTGCGGTTGCGCCAGTTCCAGGCTGCGGGCCTGCCAGTAGCGCCAGCGATTGGTAGTGGCCAGTTCTTGTGGCACGCGGCGGGTCAATTGATAGGCATCGTCCCAATGCGCCAGGCGCAGAAGCAGACGCAAGCGCCATTCGGACACGGTGTTGTCGCGCAGTTCCGGGTCGTACTTGGTCATGACGTTCAGGGCGCGACCGTCGAAACGTTTGGCGAGGGTCAACCCTATTTCACGGGCGATCGCGACTTTTTCATCCCGAGAGAAATGCATGCTGCTGGCGTACCCGTCGAGCAGGTTCATCGCCTTGTCCGGGTCCTGACGGGCCAGGCGACGCAGGCCGAGGCTGACCACGTCGGCCATGGCTTCATCGGCTGGCGTGAATCGCGATGGTTGGTTGAGCAGTTCCGGTTTCTGCGCCACGTCGATCAGCAAGCGACCGCGTGGGGTGAGGGTGGAGAGGCCGTTGACCAGGCTGTTGGCCAGCGGATAGTTGCGCGCCTGGGCGGCAAGCTTGACGCGTTCCCAGCGTTTTTGCTCGGTCAGTTGCCCCTCGGCGGCCCACATGCTGAACAGCGAGTCACAGGCTTCCGGCTGGGATTTGCCCGTCAGCCAGAGCTTGTTGGCGTTGGCGTAACCTTCGGATTTGAGATTGTGGCTGATCTGGTATTGCGCATTCAGGCAATCCAGTTCGGTGAAATTCATTTTCGGATCGTAGTACTTGACGAAGGTCGCCCAGTCGCCGCGGTCGGCCAGCCAGCGTAACCAGCGCAGTTTCATCCAGTTCGCTTGTGGCAGGTCGCCATGCTCGGCAAGGAACTTCTCGATTTCGGCGTTGCTTGCGGTTTTCAGGCGTGCGGTCAGTTCGTCGTAGGCCAGATAGGGTTCCAGCGGATAATCGGCGAGCGCCTGGCTGTACCGGAAGTACGGCCCGGTATCACCCTTGGCCAAGGCGCGCTTGGCTTCATCGTAATACTGGCGTTGGGTGGACAGGTCCACCGCCTGGGCGGATTGAATCGCAGTGGCTGTGAGTAAAAAACAGGACAATAGATTGAAAAGGCGACTGCGCATGAGACGTCCAGGCAGAGAAAACATGACAAGTGCGGGTCGGGCCCGCACTGAATTATCTGTAGCTTAGCCTTTTGCCAGCAGCCGGCGAAAGCTTTGCGGGTCTGTCTGCATCAGTTCGCAACATTTGTCATTCAGAGTGCTACGAGAGTGAAATAGCCGGCCTTCTGAAGCCTCAAGTCAGGTAGAATGCGCGCCCGGTTTTTGGAGAAGCTCATGACCCTGCTCAAATTCAGCGATGTGTCCCTTGCTTTCGGCGCTATGCCGTTGTTGGACAAGGTGTCCTGGCAGATCGCCCGTGGAGAGCGGGTGTGCATCATCGGCCGCAACGGCACTGGCAAGTCCAGCATGATGAAGCTCGTCAAGGGCGACCAGAAGCCGGATGACGGCTCCGTTTGGCGTGCACCCGGCCTCAAGATTGGCGAATTGCCGCAAGAATTGCCGGTGGCCGACGAGCGGACAGTGTTCGACGTGGTGGCCGAAGGCCTGGACGGCGTCGGCGCGCTGCTCGCCGAGTATCACCACCTGAGCCAGAACATCGTCACCGATGCCGATCTGGACAAGTTGATGCACGTCCAGCACGACCTCGAATCCCGTGATGGCTGGCGCTTGCAAACGCTGGTCGACAGCACGTTGAGCCGCCTGCAACTGCCGGCCGACAAGACTCTCGCCGAATTGTCCGGCGGCTGGCGTCGCCGCGTCCTGCTGGCTCAGGCCCTGGTTTCCGAGCCGGACCTGCTGCTGCTCGACGAGCCGACCAACCACCTGGACATCGGTGCCATCGCCTGGCTCGAAGAAGCGCTGAAGGATTTCCAGGGCGCCGTGCTGTTCATCACGCACGACCGTTCGTTCCTGCAAAACCTCGCGACCCGCATCCTCGAACTGGATCGCGGCGGCCTGATCGACTGGAACGGCGACTACGCCAGTTTCCTCGTGCATAAAGAAGCTGAACTTGCTGCTGAAGCCACGGCCAACGCGCTGTTCGACAAGCGTCTGGCCCAGGAAGAAGTGTGGATTCGCCAGGGCATCAAGGCCCGCCGTACCCGTAACGAAGGTCGTGTCCGTGCCCTGAAAGCCCTGCGTGTCGAACGCAGCGAGCGTCGTGAGCGCACCGGCAAGGCCAACATCCAGCTGGATACCGCTGACAAGTCCGGCAAGCAGGTGATGGTGCTCGAGAACGTGAGCTTCGCTCACCCGGGCGGCCCGTTCCTGATCAAGGATTTCTCGATGGTGTTGCAGCGCGGCGACCGCATCGGTCTGCTGGGCGCCAACGGTACCGGCAAGACCACGTTGCTGAAGCTGATGCTCAGCGGCCTGCAACCGACCAGCGGCAAGGTGGAAGAGGGCACCAGGATCGACGTTGCCTACTTCGACCAGTTGCGCCATCAGCTGGACCTGGAAAAGACCGTGATCGACAACGTCGCCGAAGGTCGCGACTTCATCGACATCGACGGCCAGAGCCGTCACGTGCTGAGCTACCTCGGCGACTTCCTGTTCAGCCCGCAGCGTGCCCGCACGCCGGTCAAGGCGCTGTCCGGTGGTGAGCGTGCCCGTCTGTTGCTGGCCAAGCTGTTCAGCAAGCCGGCGAACCTGCTGGTCCTCGACGAACCGACCAACGACCTCGACGTCGAAACCCTGGAATTGCTCGAAGAGGTCTTGCTGACCTTCAACGGCACCGTACTGATGGTCAGCCACGACCGGGCATTCCTCGACAACGTGGTCACCAGCACGCTGGTCTTCGAAGGTGAAGGCAAGGTTCGCGAATACGTCGGTGGCTATCAGGACTGGCTGCGTCAGGGCGGTTCGCCGCGTCTGCTGGGCGTGACCGAGAGCAAGTCCGGCAAGGCCGACTTGAACTCTGCGGTAGTGAAGGCAGAGCCTGCGCCGGAAGCCGTCGAAGCACCGGTTGCAAAGAAAAAGCTCAGCTACAAGTTGCAGCGTGAGCTGGAAGCATTGCCGGGCGAGATCGAAGCGATGGAGCAACAGATCGCTGCGGTCGAAGCGCAAATGGCGGATGCGGGTTTCTACCTGCGCCCTGCGGCCGAAACCGCGGCAGTGATTGCTCAGTTGGCGCAGTTGCAGGCTGAGCTCGAGGTAATGGTCGAGCGTTGGGCCGAGCTGGATGCCTGATTGATTCGGTAACAAAAAAAAGCCCGGCGCTCAGTGATGAGGGCCGGGCTTTTCATTGGCAACACAACCTACTGTAGGGGCCGGCTTGCTGGCGATAGGCGATGACTCGGTTCACATGCTGAACCGCGGCGCCTATATCGCCAGCAAGCCGGCTCCTACAGGATCGATTGTCAGGATTTGTTTTGCAGGCGTACCGCCAGCACATCGCAAGGCGCGCCATGCAGCACGTCATTGGCCGTTGAGCCCAGCAGAAGTGCAAGGCCGTGGCGACCATGGCTGCCCACCACGATCAGGTCGCAGGTCTGTTCCTTGGCCAGATGGTGAATCTCCTGGCGCGGCTGGCCGTAGGTCAGGTGGCTGTACTCCCTGGAGAGCTCCGGGTACTTCAGGATTAACCGGTCAAGGCGTTCCTTGGCCTGATCGAACTGTTGTTGTTGCAGTTGCGACAGATCCATCGGCACGTCGCCACCAAAGGCCATGGCCATGGGCTCGACAATGTGCACCAGCGACAACGTTGCACCGTTGCTCACCGACAGTTCGCGAGCGCGGTGAATCACAGGGTCGCACTCTTCGGTCAGATCTACAGCGACCAGAATATGGTTGTAGGGCATGAGGTGCTCCTCCTGAGGATTGCAATATGGGTAAGTATGGCTGGTTTCAAGCGCATTGGATTCAAAGTGACTGAATGCGCTCATCAAGAATCGGGAGTACAGATATGACGGTCTGGATAGTGGTGTCAATCCTGTTGGTGGTGCTAAGTCCGCTGGCATGGTTGCGTCCGTCGCGGGTACAGAGCGGGCGTATCGCCCTGCGCATGGAGGCCAGGCGCATTGGTCTGGCCATGCAATTGGCGCCCCAGGACTGGCCGCACTGGCTCAGTCAGGAGCCGCCGAGCCCTTGCGCCCAGTACCATCGGCCGCGTCGTGGCCGTCAGCCAGCTTGCTGGATCTACTGGCAAAAATCACCGGGTGTGTGGGTCAATCAGTGGCAGGAAGTCTGTGAAGATCAGGCGCTGCTCAATCATTTCGAAAAATTGCCAGGCAATGTCTACAAAGTCGAGGCGGACAAACAAATGATTGCCCTGTATTGGGGCGAGAAGGGCGAAGCCGAGGTTTTGCAACAAATCGACGCCACCCTAAAAGCACTAGCCTGACACCGCGCACCTGTAGGAGCAGCCTGCGGCAGCTCCTGCAGGGGTAAGCAGTAAAAAATCATCAGGCAATAAAAAGCCCGACAAAATCATCGGGCTGGATTGGCCAGGCAGGCCGGTAAAACGGTGTGGGCTGATCTTGCGCTGGGCATTCGCCAACAGCGTTCACATTTTTCCTTTGGTTCCCCAGCATAGCTTGTTAAACACAGGCTGCAGGGAATTAGGGCGACTTTTCTAATGATTGATCCTATGAATGATTTCGCATGCTCATGCGTGTTTAAGGTCTTCGCAGTACGGAAATGACTGGAAAGTCGTGTTTCGTCCCGTGTTTTGGGCGATTGACAATTGTCGGAAATTCCGTGAAGGTGACGTACCCAAATCAAACGGGCGTATGAATTGAGCGTTTGTATTTCAGACCGCTCCTACAGAATCCCGACTATCGCGTTGGCGGGTGTGTCGGGTAAATGGGCGTAGCATCGACGTTTAACGTCCCTGCCAAGCCGTTTACCTATGTCCGACGTGTACTGTTCAGCTTCCATATCGTGGAGATCAGTTGATGATTTACGAAGGTAAAGCCATCACGGTTAAGGCTCTTGAAAGTGGCATTGTCGAACTGAAGTTCGACCTCAAGGGTGAGTCCGTCAACAAGTTCAACCGTCTAACCCTGAACGAACTGCGTCAGGCCGTGGACACCATCAAGGCAGATGCTTCGATCAAGGGCGTGATCGTCAGCAGTGGCAAGGACGTGTTCATCGTCGGCGCCGACATCACCGAATTTGTCGACAACTTCAAGCTGCCGGATGCAGAGCTTGTTGCTGGCAACCTCGAAGCCAACAAGATTTTCAGCGATTTCGAAGACCTCAACGTTCCGACCGTTGCTGCCATCAATGGCATCGCGTTGGGTGGCGGTCTGGAAATGTGCCTGGCCGCGGATTACCGCGTCATGTCCACCCTGGCCAAGATCGGTCTGCCGGAAGTCAAGCTGGGCATCTACCCGGGCTTCGGCGGTACCGTGCGTCTGCCGCGCCTGATCGGTGCCGACAATGCCATCGAATGGATTGCCGCCGGCAAGGAAAACCGTGCTGAAGACGCGCTGAAAGTCGGCGCTGTCGATGCGGTCGTGGCGCCTGAGAAGCTGCAAGAAGCTGCACTGGAACTGGTCAAGCGCGCCATCTCCGGCGAGTTCGACTACAAGGCCAAGCGTCAGCCTAAGCTGGAAAAGCTGAAGCTGAACGCCATCGAACAAATGATGGCTTTCGAAACTGCCAAAGGTTTCGTCGCTGGTCAGGCCGGCCCGAACTACCCGGCGCCGGTTGAAGCGATCAAGACCATCCAGAAAGCCGCGAACTTCGGTCGCGACAAGGCACTGGAAATCGAAGCTGCCGGTTTCGTGAAACTGGCCAAGACCTCTGCTGCGCAGAGTCTGGTCGGTCTGTTCCTGAACGATCAGGAACTGAAGAAAAAGGCCAAGGCCTACGACGAAATCGCCAAGGACGTGAAGCAGGCTGCCGTATTGGGCGCAGGCATCATGGGTGGCGGTATCGCCTATCAGTCGGCTTCCAAAGGCACGCCGATCCTGATGAAGGACATCAACGAGCACGGTATCGAGCAGGGTCTGGCCGAAGCCGCCAAACTGCTGGTTGGCCGCGTTGAAAAGGGCCGCATGACGGCGGCGAAAATGGCAGAAGTGCTCAACGGCATTCGTCCTACCTTGTCCTACGGCGATTTCGGTCACGTGGACCTGGTGGTTGAAGCGGTCGTCGAGAACCCTAAGGTCAAGCAAGCTGTGCTGGCCGAAGTCGAAGACAAGGTCAAAGAGGACACCATCCTCGCGTCCAACACCTCGACCATTTCCATCACCTTGCTGGCCAAGGCTCTCAAGCGTCCGGAAAACTTCGTCGGCATGCACT
The DNA here is from genome assembly GCF_030417915.1 of Pseudomonas sp. C32. Lineage (NCBI taxonomy): Bacteria > Pseudomonadati > Pseudomonadota > Gammaproteobacteria > Pseudomonadales > Pseudomonadaceae > Pseudomonas > Pseudomonas sp. C32. The sequence continues at coordinate 242,195 of NZ_JAUHUK010000007.1, forward strand.
TCTTCAACCCGGTGCACATGATGCCGCTGGTTGAAGTGATCCGTGGCGAGAAGTCCAGCGAACTGGCGGTTGCCACCACCGTTGCCTACGCCAAGAAAATGGGCAAGAACCCGATCGTCGTCAACGACTGCCCGGGCTTCCTGGTCAACCGCGTTCTGTTCCCGTACTTCGGCGGTTTCGCCAAGCTGGTCAGCGCCGGTGTGGACTTCGTCCGCATCGACAAGATCATGGAAAAATTCGGCTGGCCGATGGGCCCGGCGTACCTGATGGACGTGGTCGGCATCGACACCGGCCACCACGGTCGTGACGTAATGGCTGAAGGCTTCCCGGATCGCATGAAGGACGACCGTCGCTCGGCCGTTGACGTGCTCTACGAAGCCAAGCGCCTGGGCCAGAAGAACGGCAAGGGCTTCTACGCCTACGAGACCGACAAGCGCGGCAAGCAGAAGAAAGTCGCCGATCCTTCGGTGCTGGAAGTGCTCAAGCCGATCGTTTACGAGCAGCGCGAAGTCACCGACGAAGACATCATCAACTGGATGATGATCCCGCTGTGCCTGGAAACCGTGCGTTGCCTGGAAGACGGCATTGTCGAAACCGCTGCCGAAGCCGACATGGGTCTGGTCTACGGTATTGGTTTCCCTCCATTCCGTGGCGGTGCGCTGCGCTACATCGACTCGCTCGGTGTTGCAGAGTTCGTTGCCCTGGCTGACCAGTACGCTGATTTGGGCGCGCTGTACCACCCGACCGCGAAGCTGCGCGAAATGGCCAAAAACGGCCAGAGCTTCTTCGGTTAAGCGCCCCCAACTAGAGTGAGAGTGAACTTATGAGCTTGAATCCTAGAGACGTCGTGATTGTCGACTTCGGTCGTACTCCGATGGGCCGCTCCAAGGGCGGCATGCACCGCAACACCCGCGCCGAAGACATGTCGGCGCACCTGATCAGCAAATTGCTGGAACGCAACGTCAAGGTTGACCCGAGCGAAGTCGAAGACGTGATCTGGGGCTGCGTTAACCAGACCCTGGAGCAGGGCTGGAACATCGCGCGCATGGCGTCGCTGATGACCCAGATCCCGCACACCTCGGCCGGCCAGACCGTCAGCCGTCTGTGTGGCTCGTCCATGAGCGCACTGCACACCGCTGCGCAAGCGATCATGACCGGCAACGGTGACGTGTTCGTTGTCGGCGGCGTCGAGCACATGGGCCACGTGAGCATGATGCACGGTGTCGATCCGAACCCGCACATGTCCCTGTACGCGGCGAAAGCCTCGGGCATGATGGGCCTGACCGCTGAAATGCTGGGCAAAATGCACGGCATCACTCGCGAACAACAGGACGCTTTCGGCGTGCGCTCCCACCAACTCGCCCACAAGGCGACCCTGGAAGGCAAGTTCAAAGACGAAATCATCCCGATGCAGGGCTACGACGAGAACGGTTTCCTGAAAACCTTCGACTACGACGAAACCATTCGTCCGGAAACCACCCTGGAAAGCCTGGCGGCTCTGAAGCCGGCATTCAATCCAAAGGGCGGCACCGTGACAGCGGGTACTTCGTCGCAGATCACCGATGGTGCTTCGTGCATGATCGTGATGTCGGCGCAGCGTGCACAAGACCTGGGCATTCAGCCTTTGGCGGTGATTCGTTCGATGGCAGTGGCAGGTGTGGATCCGGCGATCATGGGCTATGGTCCAGTACCGGCCACACAAAAAGCACTGAAGCGCGCGGGTCTCGGCATCTCCGACATCGACTTCTTTGAGCTTAACGAAGCTTTCGCCGCACAGGCCCTGCCAGTGCTGAAAGATCTGAAAGTGCTCGACAAGATGAACGAGAAGGTTAACCTGCACGGCGGCGCGATCGCCCTGGGCCACCCGTTCGGTTGCTCCGGTGCGCGTATCTCCGGCACTTTGCTCAATGTGATGAAGCAAAATGGCGGCACCTTCGGGGTAGCCACCATGTGCATTGGTCTCGGCCAAGGCATCTCCACCGTCTTCGAACGCGTTTAATCGTTTCGTTGATGGAAGCCGGGGCCAAGTGCCCCGGTTTTTTGTTTTTCCGGATTTATTTTTGTTTTTTTTTTGAAAAAATTTGAGTGAGGGCCAAACCATGCCGATACAACCTGGGCTCTACCAACATTACAAAGGTCCGCAGTACCGCGTTTTCAGCATTGCGCGGCATTCGGAAACCGAAGAAGAAGTGGTCTTCTACCAAGCCCTGTATGGCGATTACGGCTTTTGGGTGCGTCCCTTGAGCATGTTCCTGGAGTCTGTCGAAGTTGACGGCGAACAGGTGCCACGCTTTGCGTTGGTGCAGGCCGAAGAAAGCCTTTTTAACAAGCCATAAGCTGAGTGCGCGCAAAACCCTGCGCTTGACCTCACCTTGTTGCCACTATATATAGCGGTGCCGCGTCAGGCGCCAATCGCCTTTCACTTCTCGAATTCAGGAATTTTCTGATCCATGGGCAAATCGCTGGTCATTGTGGAATCCCCGGCTAAGGCCAAGACCATCAACAAGTATTTGGGTAACGAATACGTGGTGAAGTCGAGTATCGGCCATATCCGAGACCTGCCCACCAGCGGTTCGGCTAGCGCCAGCAAAGAGCCAGCCGCCAAGCGCGGCAAGGCTGCCGCGGGCGAAGGTCCGGTGCTCTCGCCGAAAGAGAAAGCGCGCAAGCAGCTGGTCGCTCGCATGGGTGTCGATCCGGATCATGGCTGGAAAGCCAAGTACGAGATCCTCCCAGGCAAGGAAAAAGTCATCGAAGAGCTGCGCCGGCTCGCCAAAGATGCTGACACCATCTATCTCGCAACCGACTTGGATCGCGAGGGGGAAGCCATTGCCTGGCACCTGCGCGAAGCCATCGGTGGTGATGACACTCGCTACAAGCGCGTGGTGTTCAACGAAATTACCAAGAAGGCGATTCAAGAAGCCTTCTCGAAACCAGGCGAGCTGGACATCGATCGTGTCAACGCCCAGCAGGCGCGTCGTTTTCTCGACCGCGTAGTGGGTTACATGGTTTCGCCGCTGCTGTGGGCCAAGATCGCTCGTGGTCTGTCCGCCGGTCGTGTGCAATCGGTTGCCGTGAAGCTGGTGGTCGAGCGTGAGCGTGAAATTCGCGCGTTCATCCCGGAAGAGTACTGGGAAGTCCACGCCGACCTCGGTACCGCCAAAGGCGCGACCGTGCGTTTCGATGTGGCTCGCGAAAAGGGCGAAGCCTTCAAGCCGCTCAACGAAACCCAGGCCATGGCTGCGCTGGAGAAGCTCAAGGCTTCCAGCTACAGCATCGTCAAGCGTGAAGACAAACCGACCAGCAGCAAGCCGTCGGCACCGTTCATCACATCCACCCTGCAGCAGGCCGCGAGTAACCGCCTGGGCTTCGGTGTGAAGAAAACCATGATGATGGCCCAGCGTTTGTACGAAGCGGGCTACATCACGTATATGCGTACCGACTCCACCAACCTCTCGGTCGATGCCGTAACGATGGCGCGTACGTATATTGAAGGCGAATTCGGCAAGAAGTACCTGCCGGAAAACCCGAACGTCTACAGCAGCAAGGAAGGCGCACAGGAGGCTCACGAAGCGATTCGTCCTTCTGATGCCAACACCGAGCCAAGCAAACTGTCGGGCATGGAGCGTGACGCTGAGCGTCTCTACGAGCTGATCTGGCGCCAGTTCCTCGCTTGCCAGATGCTGCCGGCGCAATACCTGTCGACCACGGTCACTGTCGGTGCTGGCGACTTCGAGCTGCGTGCCAAGGGCCGCATCCTCAAGTTCGACGGTTACACCCGTGTCATGCCGCAAATCGCCAAGCCGGGCGATGACGATGTACTGCCGGACATGGCCCAGGGCGACGCGATGAAGCTGATCAAGCTTGATCCGACCCAGCACTTCACCAAGCCGCCGGCGCGCTACTCGGAAGCCAGCCTGGTAAAAGAAATGGAAAAACGCGGCATCGGTCGTCCTTCGACCTACGCGGCAATCATTTCGACCATCCAGGACCGTGGCTACGTTGCGCTGCATAACCGTCGTTTCTACTCGGAAAAGATGGGCGACATCGTCACCGAGCGTCTGTCAGAGAGCTTCTCCAACCTGATGGACTACGGCTTTACCGCCGGCATGGAAGAACACCTCGATGACGTGGCCCAGGGCGAGCGCGACTGGAAAAACGTGCTGGACGAGTTCTACGGCGACTTCAAGAAGAAACTCGAAGTGGCTGAAAACCCGGAAAACGGCATGCGTGCCAACCAGCCGGTCATGACCGACATTCCGTGCACCACGTGCGGTCGTCCGATGCAGATTCGTACCGCATCGACCGGCGTGTTCCTCGGTTGCTCCGGTTACAGCCTGCCACCGAAAGAGCGCTGCAAGGCCACCGTGAACCTGGTGCCGGGCGATGAAATCGCTGCGGACGACGAGGGTGAGTCGGAGTCGTTGGTGCTGCGTGGCAAGCATCGCTGCCCGATCTGCGCCACGGCGATGGACGCCTACCTGCTCGACGAAAAGCGCAAATTGCACATCTGCGGTAATAACCCGGATTGCGATGGCTACGAAATCGAAGAGGGCACCTATCGCATCAAGGGCTATGAAGGTCCGAGCCTTGAGTGCGACAAGTGCGGTAGCGAGATGCAGCTCAAGACCGGCCGTTTCGGCAAGTTCTTCGGTTGCACCAATGCCACCTGCAAGAACACCCGCAAACTCTTGAAGAGTGGTGATGCGGCGCCGCCGAAGATGGATCCGGTGAAGATGCCTGAGCTGAAATGCGAAAAGGTCAACGACACCTACATCCTGCGCGACGGTGCTTCGGGTCTGTTCCTGGCGGCCAGCCAGTTCCCGAAAAACCGCGAAACCCGTGCACCGCTGGTGCTGGAAATCGTCCCGCACAAGGATGAGATCGATCCGAAGTACCATTTCCTCTGCGAAGCGCCGAAGAAAGATCCTGATGGTCTGCCAGCGGTCATCCGTTACAGCCGCAAGACCAAGGAGCAATACGTGCAGACCGAAGTCGACGGTAAGCCGACTGGCTGGAAAGCGTTCTACGACGGTGGTAAGTGGAAAGTCGAAGACAAGCGCCCAGCCGCGAAGGCGTAAAGCGTCGCGGTACTGAAAAGGCCGCATGACAACCCTCGGGTTTTCATGCGGCCTTTTTGTTTTGTGCTTGCGGTCGGATCGGCTGATCCACGACACTGTCCCACCTGCGTGAAGCCATTATTTCGTTGTGGAGGCTGCCGTCATGGCCCATGAACTCTATACCCGTACCAATCAGAAGATTTATTTCGCCGGTCTTTCGCTGGAAGCGCTCGCGAAAGCCGAAGAGGGGCGGGCAATGAACTCCCTGGCGTTGATTCAGGCTGGGCGCGAATCGGCGCTGTTTCACCTCTACGGTGCACTGCTGGGGTTGTGTCACGAGATTGCCGGATTCTATCGTTTGCCCCAGGCCAACGCGCCTCGTGCGGAGTTGTTGCTGACTCGGGAAGTCCTGGAAGCCATCGCCATTCCGGAAATGGCCGAGATGGTCGAGTTGGCCAATAACCCCGAAACCTGGCTAGCCAAACTGCTGGCCGCCCATGCCGCACTCTTCCAGCCGCCACGTGCGCCGCGCAAACCTAAAGGCGATGTGACGCAGCCGTTGATCCTGGCTGTGAACCTCGACGAAGAAGAGGTTGATCAAGAGTTGAGTCGTGAGGAGTTGGAGAGCTGGCGTCAGAATCTGAAGGGGTTGGCGATCCGTTTTCGCGAAGGTCTGAACGAGTGCTGACGGAAACAGTTCCGGGGTGGCAGTTGGTCAAGATCCCAAGCGAAGCCTGAGCGATGCCTATATAATCCCCGCCTTTCGTGGAGAACACACCTATATGCCAACGTCCTTTCTAGAAATTGTCGAGTTACCAGACGGCCGAATCGAGCTGCGCAGGGCCGAGGACGAGGGTTCTCTGGTTACTTTGGATTTCTCCGAGGACGCCAAAGCGTTTCTGCAAGGGCAGCACGTAGAAGTCGCCAAGGCCATGTTGAGCGTGGGTGTTCAGATGGCAGGTCGCCTGGTTGAAGGCGAATTCGACAAGGAAGAGGGCTCGCGGGTTCTTCATTGATGCCCGTCCGTCGTTTTTTCTGATATCGCTACACATCGGCTTCTCTGCCCTTGGAGAAGCCTCGCGTTGTTAAAGGCGCGCTCTGGTTTGTCCGTTAACCCAGTCGAATATTCAGACTTTGCGCATCGCCAGTTCGGGCGGCGCCAATCAGCTGCTGCCGTGAACTGGCACTCAGCGGATTGAGCCAGCTGACAACCGTGTGACTACGCCCCAGACGCAATGCCTCGCAGGTCAGTTGCTGTGCACTCTGGCTGCCGCGTGGCTGCAGCAAAAGAATGCGTTCGCGGTTTAGGCCTGCATCTCGCAACCAGGCCTGAGTCAGGCTGGCTGGTGGTGCGATCAGTGTCAGCCAGCGTGCGTCCTGGTCCTGGCTCAGCTCCCTGAGAATCGGTGCGAGCAGGTTCAGGCAATTCCCGGTTGCACCACGCAGTGACAGCTCGCTGAAAACCTCCGGTTCGACGCTCCAGGGCGACTCGACCACATCTTTGAGGATCGGCGCCAATGGCTGCGCCATGAAGGCCTCGAACAGTGGCAGTTGGGCTTGCTGTGGTGGTGTCTGTGGGAACTGCATGGAGCCTCCGTTAGCGGCGAATAACGCCGACGCTCAAGCCTTCGATCACCAGTTCCTGATCTTGAAGGTTCACTTCGATAGGGGCGAACTCGGGGTTTTCGGCAATCAGCCAGACTTTGCTACCGTCACGCTTGAAGCGTTTGACGGTCACTTCATCGCCGATCCGTGCGACCACGATCTGGCCGTTTCGGGCTTCACGGGTGGTGTGGACCGCCAGCAGGTCGCCATCGAAAATGCCGACATCCTTCATGCTCATGCCATGGACGCGCAGCAGGTAATCAGCGCGTGGATGGAAGAAGGCAGGATTGATGTTGCAGGACTCTTCGATGTGTTGTTGCGCCAGAATCGGGGCGCCCGCTGCGACTCGGCCAATGATGGGCAGGGTGGAGTCGTCGGCTTTGGCTTCGAAGCCAGGGATGCGAATGCCGCGGGACGCGCCGGGCGTCATCTCGATCGCGCCTTTGCGGGCGAGCGCCTTGAGGTGTTCTTCAGCCGCGTTGGGCGACTTGAAGCCCAGTTCCTGAGCGATTTCCGCGCGGGTCGGCGGATAACCGTTGTCTTCCAGGCATCGTTTAATGAAGGCCAGAATCTCTGCTTGGCGTGGCGTCAGCTTTAGCATATTGATCGCTCTGTCTTTTTATACAGTGACTGGGATTATATACAGTGAAACGTTCTTGGCAATGCCCGATTTTTTGCTGACCGCCGGACGGTCGGGCAACCAGTAGATTAAAGCTGCACAGTTGTGTGGTTAAATGTCTGACCGACCATTCCCGAAACTGACTGCCAAGCTTGACAAGGCACAGGCTGAAACGTATGTTTCAAACAAGTGTTTGTCAGGCGGAGTAGCCATGGCCCAGTCGGAAACCGTTGAACGCATTCTTGATGCAGCCGAGCAGTTGTTCGCGGAAAAAGGTTTCGCTGAAACCTCGTTGCGTTTGATCACCAGCAAGGCCGGTGTCAATCTGGCGGCAGTGAACTATCACTTCGGCTCGAAGAAGGCGTTGATCCAGGCGGTTTTCTCCCGCTTCCTTGGCCCGTTCTGCATCAGTCTCGATAAAGAGCTGGAGCGACGTCAGGCCAAGCCTGAAATCAAGCCGACACTCGAAGAGCTGCTTGAAATCCTCGTCGAGCAGGCGCTGGTGGTTCAGCCGCGCAGTGGCAACGACTTGTCCATCTTCATGCGTTTGCTGGGACTGGCCTTCAGTCAGAGCCAGGGACACTTGCGTCGTTATCTGGAAGACATGTACGGCAAGGTGTTCCGTCGTTACATGATGCTGGTCAACGAAGCCGCCCCGCGTATTCCTCCGATCGAATTGTTCTGGCGCGTGCACTTCATGCTGGGTGCGGCCGCGTTCAGCATGTCCGGTATCAAGGCCTTGCGCGCGATTGCCGAAACCGACTTCGGTGTTAACACATCCATTGAACAAGTCATGCGTCTGATGGTGCCGTTCCTGGCCGCTGGCATGCGCGCCGAATCGGGTGTCACTGACGCAGCCATGGCCACTGCTCAGTTGCGTCCGCGCAGCAAATCGCCCGCGGTTGGCGCCAAGGTTTAACCGCGCACGGGTGGGCGCGGCAGCTGACATCCGTTAAGCTAGCCGCCCATGCCGACTCTCGTTCTGAACCCGCTCCCCATTGCTATCGCCGATCTGCCGGGCACTGCCCTCGGCGGCGATTTGGCGCGGGCCGGGTTTATCGTTTTCAAGGAATCTCTATGACTGCTGGCCTGCAAGGCTCATTGATGGTGGACGTCGCCGGTACCTGGCTGACGGCTGAAGATCGCCAATTGTTGCGCCAGCCCGAAGTGGGTGGCCTGATCATTTTCGCCCGCAATATTGAGCATCCGCGCCAAGTGCGTGAATTGAGTGCGGCGATTCGTGCCGTTCGTCCTGACTTGCTGCTGGCCGTGGATCAAGAGGGCGGGCGGGTTCAGCGCCTGCGACAAGGTTTTGTCCGGTTGCCAGCCATGCGTGCAATTGCCGATAACCCCAATGCCGAGTACCTGGCTGAGCAATGTGGCTGGATCATGGCCACCGAAGTGCTGGCCGTGGGCCTGGACCTCAGCTTCGCCCCGGTGCTGGACCTCGATTATCAGCGCAGTGCCGTCGTTGGCACTCGCTCTTTCGAAGGCAATCCTGAGCGCGCCGCTCAACTGGCCGGTGCATTTATCCGAGGCATGAATGCCGCCGGTATGGCTGCCACCGGAAAACACTTCCCCGGTCACGGCTGGGCCGAGGTAGATTCCCACGTTGCGATCCCGAACGACGAGCGTAGTCTCGATGAAATCCGCGCCAACGACCTGGTGCCATTCGCGAAATTGAGCAAGCAGCTGGCTGCCGTCATGCCGGCTCACGTGATTTATCCGCAAGTCGATTCCCAGCCTGCCGGTTTTTCCCGTCGTTGGTTGCAGGACATCCTGCGTGGCGAGCTGCAATTCGATGGGGTGATTTTCAGCGATGACCTGTCCATGGCCGGCGCCCAGGTGGTCGGCGATGCCGCCAGCCGCATTGAAGCGGCGTTGACTGCCGGCTGTGACATGGGCCTGGTGTGCAACGATCGCGCTGCTGCTGAATTGGCCCTGAGCGCCGCGCAACGCTTGAAGGTCAAGCCTTCTGCACGCATCGCGCGGATGCGCGGCCAGTCGTTCGCCAATATCGAATACCGTCAGGACCCGCGCTGGCTGGCGGCCGTCGGCGCGCTCAAAGAAGCTCAATTGATTGATTAAGGACTGTTCGTTATGACGGTTTACGCGATTATTGGTGGTACCGGCCTGACTCAACTCGAAGGCCTGAGCATTCGTCAGTCATTGGCGGTGGACACGCCTTACGGTGCACCGTCGGCTGATGTGCAGATCGGCGAGTACGCAGGCAAGGAAGTGATGTTCCTGGCACGTCACGGCCATCCGCACCGCTTTCCACCGCATCAGGTGAACTACCGTGCCAACCTCTGGGCGCTGAAACAGGCGGGTGCCGAAGCCATTCTCGCGGTCAACGCCGTGGGTGGGATTCACGCTGCCATGGGCACCGGGCATTTCTGCGTGCCGCATCAGTTGATCGACTACACCAGCGGTCGCCAGCACACCTATTTTGCCGATGACCTGGAACAGGTCACGCACATCGATTTCAGCTATCCGTACAGTGAGCCACTGCGTCAGCAATTGATTGCGGCGCTGGCGGCTGAAGGCGTTGGCTACAGCAGTCATGGCGTCTATGCCTGCACTCAAGGACCGCGCCTGGAGACGGTTGCCGAAATCGCACGTCTGGAGCGTGATGGCTGTGACATCGTCGGCATGACCGGGATGCCGGAAGCGGCGTTGGCTCGTGAACTGGAGCTGGATTACGCCTGTCTGGCGCTGGTGGTGAACCCGGCGGCGGGCAAGTCGACGGCGGTGATCACCATGGCCGAGATCGAACAGGCGCTGCATGACGGCATGGGCAAGGTGAAGTCGACGTTGGCTCGGGTGCTCAAGGGCTGATTTCACTCGATACCGCTTCGCTGGCAAGCCAGCTCCTACAGGTTCAGTAGCGTTCGCAAGTTTTGCACTGGACGCAATCGC